>JAUVKC010000029.1 GCA_030592165.1 Candidatus Buchananbacteria bacterium
AAAAATATACCGATAACGTAAGCGAGAAGAGAATAAATCGAAGTAATCAAAGCAACCAAAACAGCAAATACTGCGGAACGACGGATGATGACGCGAATGTCCATGAGACGGTATTTGAGAATGGCGTAGGCTATAAATAAAACAAAAATTAAAGTTACAAATGGACCGTACACCGAAGAAACACCGATTTCATATATTGGTAAAATCAAATTAAACAACAATCCCAAAATTACTGTAATTATAGTTCCAAACCATAAATAAATAATTTGCTGTTTACTTAAGCCTTTTGATTCTTTCCATTTTTTAAACAATATTAATAATGCTAGCCCAATATAAACAATAAACTCAAAAAATAATAAATAATAAATTAGTCCTGGAGTAAAATCAGTACCCCATGATTCAAAAGATATTGAGCTTACATTATATTTTGAAAACACAAAAAGAGTAATAATGTAACTGGGAATATACAAAAGAAATATTCTAATTCTAGATAAATCTTTAATTCTTCTAGGAAAATAATTGGAAAATATTAAAAAAGTGGGAGGCATCCATGCTGGACCAAGTATTGCAACCTGTGCCCAAAAAATTGAAATATCATAAATTCTTATTAAATCACTAAGAAAGACAGAGATCGCCCAAATCAAACCCAGTAAAGTAAATATACTAAAAAAAATATTTATCCTATTTTTTTTATTCTTAGAATAAACTAACCAAGTAATAAATAATAGGATTAAAATTGTAATCAAATATAAAACAAAAGAAACTCCTGTTGTCATAATTTTTTCGATTATATATTAAATTATAACATAAATATATAAATTTTTCATAAAAAAAGTTGCCAGTAAGTACTGACAACTATATTTTACATATACATAAGAATCAAGATGGAACCTTATGATGAGGTCCATACAAAATTACGAATTCTTGTGAATCACATTGCCCCAACTCAATTGCTAAGTCATTCTTTGATTCAGCAGCAAAAATGATATACTTGGGTAAATTTTTATTCTTGCTATGAGAAAAATCAAAAGCTACCATCGATTCACCTTTATCAATAAAACTAATTACTGAAGCTAATAATTCCAAGCCATGACCATCCTTTTGCATCTCTGGTAGAACACAAATTGCCGTTACATAGTACAGCTTTCCAGCTGCCGTATATTCAGAATATTTGTGACGATAATACCGTGGATCCATGTAAGTTATACTAGCTTTCTCCAAGTTATTGGTCAGCAGACAAAATCCAATTGGCTGACCATCCCAGAAAACTACAACTTTGAAATACTCCTTATCAAAAAAAGCCAAAAACAACTTCAACGGTGTATAACATGTCTGAATCTGAGCACAGGTTTTGTAGCTATCAGAAAAAGTCTTAAAGTAAACGTTAATTAACTTAAAAATCAAACCAAGATCCCAAATTCGATAACCGGTCTTAACGACCTCTCCTTTCAATTCCTTTCCAACTAATGTGAACGTATTCATATCATTTACCTCCTTTTGAAATTTGTTATATTTTAAAAAACAATTTACTTTACATGAAATAAACTTTAGGTGGATCAAAACCATTAAACCTGGTTGTTTCACTGACTGTATATGCACCAGTATTTAATATATAAACTATATCACCTAATTTTAAATCTTTTGGTAAATGATAACCTTTAACAATAGTATCCCAACTATCACAAGTTGGTCCACCAATATTATAAGGGATAAAATCATCTTTATGATTAAGACAATTCAATTCTTTTTCACTAACCATTTCATATTCAATACCAGCAACCGCCTCCAACAAGCCATTATACACTCCTACGTCAATAATTAACCAATTTTCAGATCCTCTTGGTGCAGTTGCAATTACACTAGTAACCATTAAAGCAGCTTCTCCGACAATGCCCCTGCCTGGTTCAATATAAAATTTAACTTCTTCATTAGCAAATATTTCAGTTAGCGTTTTATTAATATTCTCTTTTATTGCTTTTATTTGAGGAACGTCCTTATTTAACTTTGAAGGAAACCCTCCACCCATATTTATAACATCAATTTTAATACCATTCCGTTTAGCTAAAAAATATACTTCAGCCACAGTCATTAAGGCATTTGACCAGCCTAAAGGATTCAGGCACTGAGAACCAACATGAAAAGTTAATCCATGAGCTTTTAATCCTTTTGAAATAGCATATTTAAAAAGATCTAACGATTTAGAAATAGGTGCACCAAATTTCTTTGATAATGGCCAATCTGAACCAGTATTATCAACTGTAATTCTTAAAGACACATTAGAACCAGGTGCTAAATCTGCAATTTTATCTAATTCAGATTCACAATCAAAAGCGAAATAATTAACACCATATTCATAAGCAGCTTTGATAAATGCTGGTGTTTTCAATGTATTACCTGAAATAATCTTTTCTGGAGGAACTCCTAAACTAACAATGTCTTTAAATTCTTGAAGACTAGCCACCTCAAAACCAGAACCATTTTTCTGTAAAAGTCTTAATATCTCAATACTAGGATTAGTTTTAACAGAATAAAAAATTTTTACACCTGGTATTAAATCCTTTAAATCCTGAAACTTTTTTTCAATCAAAGAAGAATCCATAACCATAAAAGGTTTTGGTAATATATTGACATCAAATTTTTGTTTAATTTTGTCGACTGTTAACATAAATCTACTATATTAACTATTATTAACTTGAATATACATTGTAATACATTTTTTAACTTTTGTCAATCTTTTTCTAATCTATTATACCAATTTTTAGGTAAAAAAACTAGTGTTTGTAGATAACTAGAAAAATATACACTTATAAAGATGATTATGTTGCGTAAATAAACATTTGATGTTATGGTTAAATTAGTACATTAAAATTTATTAGGAGGTAAAAAAATGTTGTATGAATTGTTAAAAGCGCCGATAACTTGTCAAATTGAAATTATCTCAGGATGTAATAATAAATGTATCCATTGTTATAACCACTGGATGCATGGCGATAAACCTGAGGTGATGAAATTAACCATGGCACAAGCTGAAAGGATTGCTCAGCAATTAATAGAAAATCAGTTATTTCAGGTAACAATAACTGGCGGAGAACCATTTTTAAACAGACCTGTTTTGTTTAAGCTAATTGAACTTTTAATAGAAGCAAATATTTCTTGTTCAGTTAATTCAAATTTAATTAGTTTTACAAAAGCAGATGGATCAGCTCTTTACTCCCGCGGAATTAGAGGCATATTAACTTCTATTTGTTCTTCAGATAAAGAAACTCATAATTCCATTGTTCAAAATCCGAATGGATTTGAAAAAACAATGAGGGGGATTGATCATGCATTAACAGCTGGTTTGTCTGTTTCAGCCAGTATGGTCGTTACAAAATTAAATGCTGAGGATGTTTTGAAAACAGCAAAATTCTTAAAAGAAAAAGGAGTTTCTCAATTTTACGCAACAAAAGCATCTCCGCCTTTAAACTCAACAAATTTTGAACAATACATGATTTCAGATAAACAGTTAATAAAAGTCATGGATGATCTTAATTTTATTCGTGACAATATTGGTCTAGAAGTTGGTATTTTAGAATGTTATCCACTGTGCTTTTTTAAATCGCCAGAAAAGTATCCATTTGTTTCTGATAGAAGGTGTAGTGCTGGTATTACTACTTGCACAATCGGATCTGATGGAGGAGTAAGACCATGTTCTCACCATGATACTGTATATGGAAATATTTTTGGGCAAGATTTTAAAACTTGTTGGGAAGCTATGACTGAAAATCGGAATGGATCAAAGTTGCCAGCAAAGTGTTTGGAATGTGATTTTTTAAATTTTTGCAGCGGTGGTTGCAGGGTTGATGCTAAGTACTGTTTTGGAAAATATACTGACCTTGATCCATATGCAAAACCAGATGAATTAGATCAAATTGAATTAACTCCCACAGAGATCAAATTGATTAGTGATCAAGTAATCTTGGAAATTAATCCTACCCTCAAAATAAGGGAGGAGAAAATAGGAGTATTATGTGCTGATAGAAGTAATATGGGGAAACCTGTCTTGCTGACAACAGACACATATGAATTAATTACATTTTATAAAAACAAAATTTTTACAATAGAAGATATAATGAAAACCTATGACCTTGAAAAAGATTTATCTATACAATTAGCGTCTCTCTTATTAAGGGATAGGGTTTTTATAAAAAATGGGTAGAAATACCCAAATCTATAAAAGGAGGTAAAGTAGAATGATTGGCGAAACAAAACTGACCAAAAAAAAGTTTGGTTACAGCAGTCTGATGAATCATGCTTCAGTCAAGCCGTCACGCCAGACGACAGCTGACATGAATACATCAAGCGTTGTTGTCGCATGTTACTGTGATTGCGGATGCGACTGTTATGTCGTTAGCTAAAAAGAAAAAAAGAAAAAATCGATTAAAAAATTGGGAATGCCTCCGGGCATTCCCTCTTATTTCACAACCATATGTCAAATTTAAATATAAAATTTAAAATTTCTGAGAATAATGATATTAATTCTTTTTTTTTATTATATGATCAAAATGAATTATCTTCTCACAAAAAACAATTATTAATTAATAATTTACCTTTATTTTTTGAATCCCTAGAAAGAGAAGAGAAGAAAAAGCAAATTAAAACATTTGTTAAAGAACAATATCAATCAGAGCAACAAAATATTAATAATAATCTTGATTTAATTAAAATTTCTTGGAATGAAAAAGGGAATAATATATTAACTTTAATAAAAAAAGACTTTCCTGAAGTGAATTTGGAAGTTACAGCTTGCGTGACTATTTGGCCAAAATTCATAAGAGATATTGATAAAAAAATTATTACTTTCCCATATAATCATGGGAGTGATAATGCAATCTATGTAATAACTCACGAACTTTTACATTTAGCTTTTTTCAAGTATTTAGAAAATAATTATAAGGCTGAATTAAAAAAAATTAATAATCAGCAATTATATGAATTTTCTGAGAATTTAAATATACTTTTACTAAATCAAAAAAAATGGTTAAAGTTACTTAATGTGAAAATCAAGCTAGAATCTGTGAATATTGATATGCTAAATAAAATGAAAAAGCTTTATGATAAAGATGAAAATTTAGATTTGTTAATTAAAGAGGTTTTGATAAATTAGTTAAAGATGGAAGAAACATTTTAAACAGCATCTCGTGAAACGAGGTACTTTTCATTGGTTTATTTTCACCTAAAAATCTTAGCTTAAAAATCTCCTTATGACATCGCTCAACTGCCTTGGTAAATATTTTGTTTTTGGCCAATACTCACGGGCACCTAACTTTATATATTTACGTTCATCTTTATCTGACCTTAAATTTGAAAAAACCACAACTGGAATTACATCCGTAACATGTTTATCACTTAATTTTTTTAGAATATCTTCACCTGATTCTTCCCCCAATACTAAATCTAACAAAACTAAATCTGGCTTTTCTTTTACTAAAATATCCTGAACACCTCTAAATGTTTTGGCATTAAATACCTTAAATCCGTCAATTTCAAGCTGAGTCCGATACATTAAAACCTGATCGGGATCATCTTCAACCAATAATATTTTATATTGTTTTTGTTTAGCCATATTTAAATAGTTTTTAATTCAATAAAAAATGTTGTACCGTGACCTAGTTTCGACTCAAACCATACATTGGCTCCCGGATGAGCGTCTATGACTTTTTTAACTATAAACAGCCCCAAACCAGAACCATCCGTATGCATTTCTTTTGCATTTGAGGCACGACTGAATTTTTGAAATATTTTTTTTTGTTCATTTTTAGGAATGCCGATACCGTTATCTTTTATTTTTAAAATCGCTTTTCCGTTTTGACTGTTTAAAGATATTTCAATATTTTTTGTGGCGGATGTATATTTAATTGCATTATCAATCAAATTACCGATTGCTTGTTCTAAATATTTTGTATCACCTTTAACCATAATATCTTTTAAAATATCTGTATTTATACCAATTTGTTTATCTTTAGCTTCCATTTTACTATATTCAATAACATTGACTAAAAGTTCTGAAAAATTTAATTTTGTAAGATTTCCAGATAAATCTAGTTCCTTTTCATCTAAATCACTTGCATCCAATATATCGTTAATAACCGCATTTAATTTTTTACCTTTGGTAAATGCATTACCAATAAACTCCATTTGTTTTGCCTTTGGTAATTTATCCATTGTGCCACTTCTAAACATGTCTAAAATCCCATTTATTACACTAACAGGGGTTCTTAATTGATGTGACGCAATATCCAAAAACTCTGATTTTACTAATAATAATTGCTCCAGCTTTTTATTTTTTTTAACAATATCTTTTGTTTGTGCGCTAACTCTTTTCTTTAAATTTTTATTCAAATCAATTACTTCTTTATATAAACTAGAATTTTCAATTGCGGTAGCAGATTGTGAAGCGATAATTTCCAAGACTTTCAAGTCTTCCTGAGAATATACATCACCTGATTTTTTATCACCAAAAAATAATATGCCAACCAATTTTTCTCTCAAGTACATTGGTACTGCTAAGTTTATCCCATGTGCTTCAAATTGCGTTACTAAAATTTTCAAAACAGGATTATTAAGTTGCTCATTTATTTTAATCATTTCATCCCTGACAATAATTTCTTTTTCCTGATCTATACTTTTCAAATAAGCAAAAACCTTATCAAAAATCTTAGGATCAATAGTCGCTGTTCTTTTTATCGGCTGACCTTTGACTGCTGCCCGGAAATATTTCTTCTTATCTTCATCCAATAAAAAAACCGACACAAAATTCGGTTTAAAAACTTTATCAAGTCTACGAACAATAAACTTATTAATTTTATGAAGATCCAAAGAAGTAGTTAATTTATCTGAAAACTCAGCCAAAACTTCCTGAGCATTATATTCAGCTTTAAACAAAAATTTATCAGTAACCCTTGATAACCATTGTTTCAAAGGTTCAAACCCCACAGCAACCAACACAGCAGTAATCACACCGTTTAAAACAATTGACTGTGTGCCAATAATCCCCTGAAAAAACATACTTATTACATAGGCTAATAAAGAATAAATCGACGTTATCAAAGCAACCAAAACAGCAAATACAGCGGAACGACGGATGATGACGCGAATGTCTAATAATCGATATTTTACAATGGCATAAGTAGTAAAACCTAAAAAGAATAAAGCCGAGATAGAACCCAGAAAAGCGTAACTCGAGAAATTTAATAATATTAAAATTAAATTTGTAGACACTCCCCAAATTAGAGTTAAAGAAATCCCAATGATTATATATAATATCTGTAATTTTTTTATACCAACACTATTTCTATATTTTTTTATTAATAAATACAATCCATATCCATGAAATATTACAAAATATAAGAGTAAATAATAATATAAAATTCCTGGAATAACCTCTACTCCACGACCTAATGTTTCTGGATTAATACTAATAATATTATAGTCAGTCTGGGATAATAATAGTAATGGCAAAGCAAATATAAAAATTAATTAATAAAAAACTTTTTTTATTTTTATATTAAAAAATGTCAATAAAAATATCAAAAAAAATGCTGGCATAAAAGATGGACCAATAATCGTCATCCGACTCCAAAACAAAGCCCATGACTCAACCTTAGAAATATCTGTCAAAAGGTTAGAAATTATCCATAAAAGACTAGCAATTAAATAATAAAGAAAGGCTAAATTAACTTTATTAGTTAAATTCTTAGAAATCAAATAAATAAACAAAAGAACAGATGAAATAGTTATTGTATATATTATTGGGATCAATAATTCCATAATTGATAATTATTACTAATACTACTATATATTATAGTAAATATTTAAGATTTTATCAAAGTATTTAATATTTTTTATAGTTACTTGACAAAATCACAAAAATGGTATAATATGATTAATCATAATCCAAAAAGGAGGAAATTATGAATTTTCTATTTATTGCAATAGGTATTGCATTGGGATCTTTAACAACTTTTACTTATTTTAAATTCAAAACTCCAATTGATCAATTTTTTATTCATCTATTTGTTCAATACAAATACAAGAATATATTACAAAATCTTCCCTACGAGACAACAAAGCATAATGTAATTGATGATAAAACAATGATCACGGTCATCTATGAATTATATAAAGAGACTTTTAAGCTACTAGAGGGTAAATCCGCAGAAAAGCAATCTTTATTAAACAAGCAAGATTTTGCGTTTATGCTTAAAGATGATTCTCTAAAAAAATTCATCACCAAAAATAAAAAAGGAGAAATTATTGGAGTCGGTATGATAACCCACAATTTAGATAACCCATTAATTGATATCATCGATCCTTTAACCTTCAGAAATTTTCAAAATGAATATAAAAACGGAAATATTCATTATGTGCCTTTCATTCTCATAAGAAAAGACTATCAAAAGAAAAGGGCCTTTGTTAGCTTAGTTGATATGATAATAGAATATTCACTAAGCAATAAAATTTATCCAGCGTTCAGTCACTCAATTAACGCCAACCCCTTCCTGGCTCACATGATAAGACACATAACCAGCTTAAGACTAAAAGGGACTGTAAATATTAAAACCTTAGACGCACAGCACTACACGCTTCTATGGACTAATGCCTACAAGAAAAAAAATTACCTAAAAAAACCGACCACCTCATAGGTGGTCGGTTTTCTTTTTTATGTAATATTTTCTTAATCAATAAAAATTATCTCTGGAGCTTCAAATCCATTAAATCCTGTAGACAATGTGCTGGTATAAGCACCTGCATTTAGGACATAAACAATATCACCAAAAGTAATATCTTTGGGGAAATAAAGATCTTGAGCTAAAACATCTATGCTATCACAAGTTGGCCCTCCAACTTTAAATTTGTCTAATTGATCTTTATGATTAATTCTATTCAATTCTTTATCACTAATAATACTCCATTTAACACCTTCCAAAGCATCAAATAATCCATTGTAAACTCCTATATCCAAACTAACCCATTTTTCCACCCCTCTATTTGCTCTGGCAATAACTGAACAAATAATTATACCCGCTTCACCGACCATGCCTCTTCCTGGTTCTATCATGTATTTAATATTCTTCGAAGGAAAGTACTCAGAAATTGATTTATTAATACTTGTTTTAATTTCTTCCAGTTGAGGGATTGGTTTACATAATTGCGATGGAAACCCGCCTCCTAAATTAATAATATCAAGATCTATCCCTTTGTCTTTTGCTCTCTGAAAAATTTCAGACATTACCAATAAGGCATTTGACCAAGAAGCCGGATTTAAACATTGTGAGCCAACGTGGAACGTTAAACCTTGTGGTTTTAATCCTTTATCTTTTGCGTATTGTAATAAATCGATAGCTGAAATTGGATCAGCACCAAATTTTCGTGATAAAGGCCAATCACTATTATTATCATCAACTTTAACTCTTAATGAAACTATTGTCCCTGGTGCTAACTCAGATAATTTATCAATTTCAAAAGTTGAATCAAATGCAAAATAATTAATTCCATATTCAAACGCCTTTTTTATCATTTTTGGTGTTTTTAATGGATTACCAATAATTATTTTATCGGCTGGGACTTTCAACTCTATTAATTTTTCTAATTCAGCAGCAGAAGATATTTCAAACCCCGAACCTAAGCTTAATAAAAGTTTTAATACTTCTTCATGCGGATTAGTTTTCATTGCATAAAAAACTTGAGATCCAGCAATTGTATTGCTTAATCTCTCATATCTTTTAATAATTTCTGATTTATCTATTATTAAGGATGGAGTTGTTACAGTCTCTAAGTCTATATTCTGTTTTAATTTTTCTATAGTTAACATAATATTTAAAAATATTTTTTATTATAAATTGTAATACATTTTTAAACTTTTGTCAATCTTTTTCTAATCTATTATACCAATTTTTAGGTAAAAAAACTAGTGTATAGACTAAAAAATATCTGAATAACTTGACAAATATTTAGAGCTTATTTATAATTAAATTACAATCGAAATATTTTCGATGAGTTCTAAAAAGGAGGTTAATCATGTCAAAAATAAAAGACAACCAAGTCCCAGTT
>JAUVKC010000005.1 GCA_030592165.1 Candidatus Buchananbacteria bacterium
CTGAATTTATGGTAAAGTTTGAATTACTTGTAGTTAATGTATTATCAGCATCTGTTGTATAGACTGCTTCAAAATCTGAACTTCCTCCTGTGGCATCTGCTGTACATGTCCAGACACCGCCAGCTATCTTAAGGATTTGACCTGCACTACAACTTAAACCAGCAATGGTAGTTAAATCAGCATCTGAAGCTTGATATCCTCCAGAAGCATGATCACCCCAGCCATATGCAGTGTTCCAATTTGTTGAATCAACTGTAGTCCAATTTGCACCATTACCAACCAGGACATAATTATTAGTTGGTGTTAAACCTGCAATATCTTGCAATCCTGCTGATAAATTACCAGTTAAAGTATCAGCTCCATCATTATAAGTCCAGCCCAAACCAGTACTATCTTGAATTAAAGCATCTGTTCTATCATCAACTTTTTCATCTGCATAATATAAATTAGTTCCTTCAGCTATATGAGTAGTAGTCAAAACAACAACCCCACTCTGACCATTAACAGACTGAACCTGATCTGTTGGAGTTATAAGTTCTTGCCAGTCACCTAAAACAGTCGGATTTGTTCCAGCTAAAATGTAGGATCTGCTTAAATCAGACCTCACAGCGACATCACCGGTTTGAGCAGTCAAGGCTAGCATTGCAGCCTGACTAGCTACGACATAAGTATTAGTAATAGCAATAAAAGGTAATTGCCCACCAAGAATTTTACCACTAGCATCTAGACTAGCTATACCATTAGCCACTCCCTTTTGAAGAGTAATCCTGGCATCAGCTCTTGAGTCAACATCAGTTGGATTATAATATTTATTAGTTGCACCTTCGCTTAAATCATCTGTTGTTTTTACTCCAAGCCTTGTATCAAAATTAGTATTAGTAAAATATTTATTAGTTGCACCTTCACTCAAACTATCAGTATCTGAAGTACCTAAAGAAGTACCTATGGATATCCAGGTGGCATTACCAGCTGCATCAGTTGTTAAAATATAGTTATTAAGAGCACCGCTTGTAAACTGCAAGGCTCCATTAACAGTCAAATTCCCAGTAGTACTAATATCAGCACCAATAGTAGTTGCAGCCATGACACTTGGCACACTAAAAAGTAAACCAAATAAACTAATAATGGCTATCACCTGAAATAGTCTTAATTTTTTTAATTTTTTTCCCCTCATGTTTTTTTTTGAACTCCAAAAATTACTAAAATCATTGCTCTTTCTTTTAAAAATCACAACAAAAATCTTAATAATTCTTATAATATAATTATACCACATTATTAGTACTTTTTGTATCTACCTGTGGATATAAAAACAACACCTAACTTAGGTGCTGTTTCATAGTTTTTTAATATTTTTTATTCTCTTATTGAATAGTAAGATTAAACAAACAAAAACTGCTTTTAGCTAACCCTCCAGGAGGGGTAGCTTCATAAACAAGAACAAGACGTGAAGTCCCTGACTTTACTTTATTATCTGCTCTTATGGTCAAACCTATTTCTTGACTTCCCTGACCACTAGACTGCGAAAAGATCAAGGAGACTCCTGGAGACAATCTACCTGCATATAAATTAAAAACCGCGTCAGGCTCCTCAGACTTAAGACTAAGAGTAACTGTTCCTGATTGTCCTTTTTGTAAAATAGCTGAGGATGGAATAACTTCACAGCTATAACCACCGCTAGAATAAATCTTTTTGATAATTTCTTTAACTGTTGGTTCTTCTAATTTAGAAATATCATCACTATCTATATCTGGGTCTTCCATTTCTTCAATAACTATTTCTTCTTCATTCTCTGTAACTTCCTCAGTATTTGGATCCTCCTCTTTTTCAAGGACATCTTCTTCAATTTCTTCGTCTTCATCGTCTACTTCATCCATATCTTCCGAATCTTCATCAATATCATGACTTGTATCTTGGTTTGCTTCAGCATAATTGGTAATTATTAACTGATTACCAAAAACGTCAATCAAGTTATTTTCTTCAGAAAAACGCAAATAAATATCTGATTCATAAACCCAGACACCGTCTTCTGACTCAAAATATTGCAAATCTAACAAATCCAAAGTTATTTCTAAAGTTTGAGAATCCTGCCAGTCATATTGACTGGATTTAAAATTATATACATGTAAATCCTGATCTGGTTCTTGAATAATTAATTTAGTAATATTTGGAACTTGAGTGGTATTCATTAATTCACTAAAACTTATAATTAAATTTTGAGCTTCTTGATCAAGTTGCCAAAAATTAATTTTCGGGGACAGATTATCAAGGCTAAAGCTATCACTTATAATTGAGTTTTGAGTTTTTACAATTTCCAAATCATCAACTATTTCCTCTTCGTTTTGATCCTCAAGGCTATCTTGATTATTCAAATAATTATTTGATTCAATTGGTTCTGAATCAATAACTAAATCCAGGACAGCAGCAACTCCGACAATAGACGAATCAATTTCTATTTCTTGAGCTAAATCTTCTTCAATAACAAGAGGGACTTCAGGTTCAAAAATTTCATTTTCAATTCCTGCAGGAACTTCTAAAACTACTTCCTCAATTAAATCCTCATTTTTTTCATTTTCCTCATTTTCTACTTGCATCTCATCCTGATCAATCTCTATTTCTGCAGATTCTTCTTCTGGATCTTCTAAGACAATTTCTTCAGCCAAATCCGCCATATCCTCACTTTCATTTTCTTCAATTCCTGAATCTTCTTGCTCAATTTCAGTTTCTAAAGATTCTTCTTCATCTACTTCCACTTCTTCCTCTTCTTCAGAATTAGATGTTTCAGGCAATGTATATTCTGGTGTAATTCGAATTTTCAATTCATCATAAACAGCATTAGCTAAACTTCCGTTACCATTTACTTCTGATTTACTGTCCCAAACAATCATTAAACTAACGTTATCCTGACTAAAATTTGTAGTATTGATTCCGTTAATTTGATATTTTTCCTCATTATTTAAATCCACTTCACCATGATTAGAGGTTACTGAAACCAAAACAGCCTGATAAAAATTTTCGCCAGCATCATCAGAATATTCAACCTGTAACTTTGTATCAGAAAACTCAAAATCATTAATTCCTACTGTAAAACTAACAAAACCAGAACCATCAGTCGCTTGGATAATTTGATCTAAAAAGTTTATTTGAGGATCAATATTTTTAATTGCACCGCCAACTGAAATAAAATAAAAAGCTATTAGAATAGTTAAAAAAAATCCTAAATACAACCCATCTCTTTTTAAATTTTTATTTAATTTCATGAACATTTATCCAATTAATTGTTCCGCTACGACCCACTGGAAATCCAGCGATCATGATTATTTTATCTCCTTTTTTATACCAGTTTTTCTTTTTTATATATGAAATAGCTTTATCAGATAATTCTTCTATTGTTCTACATTTTGGTAAAACATAAGGAACCAACCCCCAGCTCAAATTAAGCTGCCTTCTTACTTTTTCATTATTTGTAGCTGCTAAAATTGGCAATTCAGGACGATAACGCGAAATACTTCTGGCAGTCATACCACTTAGAGAGGCAACTAAAACTGCCTTGGCTTTTAGATCCTTGGCCATTAAATCTGCGCCGGAAGAAATAACTTCATTTTCTTTCACTTTACCTTTAAACTGTGCCCGAAAATTAAAATCGTCATACTTTGATTCTTCTGTGTTTTTGGCAATATGAGCCATCATAACAACTGATTCTACTGGGTACTTACCATTAGCTGTTTCACCTGAAAGCATGACCGCATCAGTGTGATCAATAACTGCGTTAGCCACATCAGAAACTTCAGCTCTTGTTGGTCGTGGATTATCAATCATTGAATCAAGCATTTGAGTTGCCACAATAACTGGTTTAGCTTTATTTAAACATTTAGCAATAATATCCTTTTGGACTACTGGCACTTTTTCAGCTGGCATTTCAATACCCAAATCTCCCCTGGCGATCATAACTGCATCTGTAGCATTGATAATTTGATTTATGTTTTTAACTGCTTCTGGTTTTTCTATTTTTACAATAATCTGAGTAGCTGCAGCATTTTTACCTTGATATTTTTTTTCTAAACGAGTTATTATTTTTTTTAAATCATTAACATCCTTTGCTGATCGGACAAAAGAAAGAGCTACAAGATCAACTTTATTTTTTATACCAAATTCTAGATCTTGCTTATCTTTTGCTGTAATTGTTGGTATGGAAATTTTGGTCTGGGGTAAATTAATGCCTTTATGCGTATAAATCATTCCCCCATTTATAACAGTACAATAAATATCCTTACCTGAAACTTTATCAATTTTTAAATTAATAATTCCGTCAACTAATAAAACTGATTGGCCCTTTTTTACATCCAAATACATTTTATTATAAGTAACTGGAAGCTTTGGTAATTTAGCTTTACTATCTGAAGTCAAGATTACTTTATCACGGTCTTTTAATTTAACGCCCTCCTTTGGTAATTCACCTAATCTTATACGCGGACCTTGTAAATCCTGCAAAATAGCAACGGGTTGATCAAGTTTTTGAGAAATTTTGCGAATTAAATCAATAACCTTTTTATGTTCAGGATATTTACCATGCGAAAAATTAAGTCTAGCGACATTCATGCCAGCTTTAATCATTTGCGTTAATATCTTCTCACTATTAGAAGATGGTCCAATTGTACAAACTATTTTTGTTCGTTTCATGTCTTTAAAAAGGGAATGATTTAAGACCTGTTTAATAGGTAAATTAACAGACTAAAGTCTGTCTATCCATACTCAAAAATTAGGACGGACAGGTTTTAACCTGTTAATTTAATCGGTTAACAGACCCCTTCACCATCATCTTCTTCCTATTCTCCATCTTATTTATATTTTTATCTTCTTTGCTAAATTAGCAAGATACGGCATTTCCCAGTATTCTCCTGCTAAAGCTTTTAATACACCCAAAACACTTAAAACCACCAAAGCTAACATAACTAAAAAAGCTAATGGCGGAATTATTGCTAAAAACATGTTAATTACCCAACCAATAAGTAAAATTAAACCTTGTTTACCATGAAATTTAGCGTATTTTGATTTTGGTTTAAGAAGTAAAGGAACTAAAGCTAAAATACCAACATAGCCAATTGCAGCTATGACTTTATTATCTTCAATATCTTTAGCTGATGAATCTTGTGTTGTCATAATTTTAAAAATATAAATAGTTAATCACAAATTGCCCCCTGCCTGACAGCTTTCGGGGTAAATATTTAAAAATATAGATTTGATTTATTTTAATAAGTAATTTTTTAGGATTCGCCAAACATTGTTCATTTAAATGAATCTAGTTTAGCGAATTCGAGCCCTTAAGCATTGACTACTTTTTTCTGCAAGCATTGTTCCCCTCCCTCGTTTCGCATTTTTAGCGGTTGAATAATGTCCATGATCCGTAAAATAAAATCACAATACCTAGCCACTTCAGCACGCTTGACCTCAGGCTCTGAAGTACAAACGTCGCAACAGTCAAGATGCCAGCATTCCAATTGATTGACAAATTTCATGATTAATTGATCGGCCTCAAGAAAATTTATGCTTTTCAAGTCGCCTCTTGACACCACTAACAGTAAACAAATTTCCCAAAATTGAATTTCTAATTTATTCAAAAATCCAAATGGGCACTCTGCCTGGCAATCAAGTTTCATGGTTATCACCTCCTTTCAATTCTTACTGAATGCTGATTCCTTATCTGAATTATACCATAAATAAAACAATCAAAAAACCCGAGCCCAACACTCGAGTTTTTATTTAATTTAAAAAGAGTTCTCAAATAGAAAACTCTTTTTAGTATAGTCAAAAAAATTATTTCAAACAAACATTTTTGACTAAAGTTAATAATCTTTTAGGGTTGATGGGTTTGGATAAAAAATTATTTTTTGAAATACCAAATTCCTCTAATTTTTGGGATTCTTCCGACTGACCCACAGAAGCTGAAGCTATGATAATCGGAATATTAATACCACTCTTTTGGATGAATTTTATAATAGAAAAACCCATATCCTTTTGTGCAATATTTCTTAATTCTTGGTGCCCCTCACCACCAGAAGGCATCAATAAATCAATTATCAAGACATCTACTCTCTTTAAATTTTCTTGATCTTTTAGCCAGGTCAATAGTTCTAAAGGAAATTCAAATAAAATAACCTCAAAATCATGATTGATGAGTAATTGTTTATACGCATCAATCGCGTCAGGTTGGTCATCAAGCCAAACGACCAGCCCTGTTTCCTCCCGAATTTCTTCGCCACTAGATTCAGCCTTTAACTGTTTCTTCATAGTTTCCTCCCTTGGAAATTTTTTATCAATATTTCAGTGTTATCTGTGAATAAAATCTGTGGTTCTGTCCCTACATCATCCCACCCATACCAGGCATACCCATTGGTGAAGCGTCTGGCATAGCACCTGTATCAGTTTTTGGTTCTGGTTTGTCAGTCACCACAGCTTCAGTTGTCAAAAACATAGCTGCAACAGAGGCTGCGTTTTGTAAAGCTGAACGAGTTACTTTTGTCGGGTCAATAATACCTGCTTCAACCAAATCTTCAAATTTATCAGCAGCAGCATTATAACCTTCATTACCTGATCTCTTTTTTACTTCTTCAGCAATCACTGAACCATCTTGACCTGCATTTCTGGCAATTACTTTAATTGGTTCAATAAGTGATTTTTTTAATATTTCAAGACCAATAAGTTCTTCATCTTCAGCTTCAACATTTTCAAGGGCAAGTCTTGCTCGTAATAAAGCCACTCCGCCGCCTGGTACAATACCTTCTTCCACCGCAGCCTTAGTTGCTGCTAAAGCATCTTCGATTCTATGTTTCATTTCTTTAAGTTCTGTTTCAGTAGCAGCACCAACTTTAATCATAGCAACACCGCCAGCTAATTTGGCTAAACGTTCTTGGGCTTTTTCTTTATCAAAATCTGACTCAGTATTTTTAATTTCTTTTTTCAGTAATTCAATTCTTTCATCAATCATGACTTTATCACCCTTACCATCAACAATGGTTGTGTTATCTTTAGTCGACATAACTTTACCAGCCTGACCAAGATCTTCTATGGTAGTGTTTTCAAGTTTCAAACCAACTTCTTCTGAAATAACTTTACCTCCAGTTAAAACTGCAATATCTTCAAGCATGGCTTTTCGTCTATCACCAAATCCAGGAGCTTTCACAGCTAAAGCCGAAAAAGCGCCACGTAATTTATTAACTACTAATGTAGCCAAAGCTTCACCATCAAGATCTTCAGTAATAATAACTAATTCTTTTTTACCAAGTTCAGCTAGTTTTTCTAGTAACGGTAAAATTTCCTGAACTGATGAAATCTTTTTATCAGTGATCAAGATATGACAATCTTTAAACTCTGCTTCTAGTCTGTCTGGATTAGTCATCATATATGGTGAAATATAGCCATTATCAAATTGCATACCTTCAACGACATCTAGTTCAAGACCAAAGCTTTGTGAATCTTCAACAGTAACTACTCCATCCTTACCAACTTTTTCCATAGCTTGAGCAATCTTTTTACCAATTGCTTTATCATTGGCTGAGATAGAAGCAATTTGAGCGATCTCTTCATTACTCTCAATTTTTTTAGAAATATTATCTTTAAGTTCTTTAGTTACAGCCTTAACACCTTTTTCAATCCCACGTTTGATTGCTAAGGGATTAGTTCCGGCAGTTACGTTTTTCAAACCGTCATTAATCATTATTTGTGCAAGTAAAGTAGCAGTTGTTGTGCCGTCACCAGCAACATCATTTGTTTTTGAAGCAACTTCTTTGACAAGCTCAGCTCCCATGTTTTCAAATTTGTCTTCAAGCTCAATTTCTCTGGCTACTGTCACACCATCTTTTGTAATAGTTGGTGCACCAAAACCTTTATCCAAAACAACATTACGTCCTTTAGGACCCAAAGTTACTTTGACTGTGTCAGCTAGTTTATCAACCCCCCGTCTCATCGCGTCACGCGCTTTTTCGCTAAATAAAATTTGTTTTGACATGTATTTTTAATTATGAATTATTAATCATAAATTGTACATTGTTAATTGAAAATCCCCATTACCCATTACTCTAAACTCCTTGCTGTATTATCGCCATCACATCTTCCTCCTTGATCATCAAAAGGTCCTCTTCTCCTGGTATTTCATCTGGTGAATATTTTTTAAAAATAACTTTATCACCAACCTTAAGACTAATCGGTGCTCTTTGTCCGTTTTCTAAAAGCCGACCTTCACCAATCGCAACGACTTCACCTCTTTCAGGTTTTTCTTTATCTATTGTGTCCGGTAAAATAATACCAGCCTTGGAAACTTCGTCTACTGCAAATGGTTTAATTAAAACATGATCATTTAAAGGTTTGTAATTTGACATAGTTTTGAATAAGTAAAAAGTTAAAAAGTAAAAGTTCATAAAGTAAACTTATTTTACTTTACAAACTTTCCAATTTTCAACTGAGTTCATTAGCACTCTCATCTCAGGAGTGCTACAAATGTCTCTATTAGAGTACCTTATCAAAAACAGCGACTTTGTCAAGAAAAAAAACGACCCGCATAGCGGATCGTTATATAATTATAATTTTATTTTATTTTCTTATTAACTTTTTTAAAAGCTTTAATCAGCTTTTTCCTAATTTCCTTCGTATATGGATTAAAATTCTGCATATCAAGAAAAAGCTGAATTGAATCATTTTGAACTGTTTCATTAACTTTTAAAAGACGTTCAAACCCAAGACTAGAAATTTGCTGTTTAACAAGACCAAATTCTTCAAGTCCACGACCAATAAAATGAACTAAAGATAAAGAAATGGCTGCTTGCTGATCATGGTCTTTGGGTGTAGTTTCAATAACCTTAACTCCTAATTTTTTCATAACCTCATTAACCTCAGACAATCTCTCAGAACTTATCCGCAAAGGACAAAGAATCCATTGCAAACCATTTGTACTATCTTTAGCTGAATCCGGTCCAAACATAGGATGAGTTGCCATAATTTCATTATCTGGTGAAATATATGAGTTAAGCCATTTTGCTGGAAATACTTTTACTGAAGCAACATCCATAACAAGAGTCCCTTTTTTAAGTAAAGGTGCTATTTTTTTTATCATTTCTTCTATTGCTGAAATAGCAACTGCCACAAAAACCCAATCGCATTGACAAACTTCTTCCAAGCTAACCCATTGATAACCAAGACCTTCAACTAATTTTGATTTATCTGAACGATTAAAAACCAAAACCTCTGCGTAAGGTTTTAATATTTTAGCAAGTAATTGTCCGAATCGGCTAAAGCCGATGATTCCGATGGTCATAATGGTTATAAATTACAATAATCAAATAACAAATTTCAAACAAAATCTAAATTATAAATACTAAACAATAAACTAAGAGCAACTATTTTCTATTATCCTCTATTTACTTTTTAGTTACTAACAACCACACTGTCCATCATTCAAAGGTAAAAAAACTACGGGGATACCTAATTCCAAGGAGATTCTTCGATTACTCAGAATGACGGTGTATTACTGGTGCTTGTTATTTACTTTTCTTGTGACAGCAAGAAAAGTCGTAAAATTAAATTTCAAATCCTGAATACCTTCTTCCATAATCTCCATATCATAAAGCTTAGCTGCGCCTTTAGCAGCAATTGCTGCAGTGTCAGAGCTTAATATTCCTTCTTTAATATCTTTAACTGCTTTAGCAGTATCCTCCCAGGCAATAATCTCGATTTCAGGCCAAATTCGTTTCAAATACATTTTACATTGTTTAAGGGCCTGATCATGTGAAGCTATTTTTTTAATATCTTCTCTTTTGGTTCCTGGTTTTACAATTAAATTATGTTTAATATCTATTTCAAACATTTTAAAAATACTAAAAGTATGTTTGGCCATCGCATGAACAGCTTCAATCACAATACCACCATTAGAATTTTCAATTGGGAAAATACCTAAATTAATTTCCTTAGTATCAATGGCTGTTAAAACTTTTTCAACTGAAACAAGATATTTAAGTTCAAAATCTTTAATATCATTTTTATAACAATAATAATCAGCTGCTTCTTCTGAAAAACTACCTTTATCTCCTGAAACTCCAATAATTGTTTTTTGATTTGTCATAATGTTTTGAATTTTATTTATAACGTCTTTTGGGTAACACTGAATTCATTCAGTGCTTGATTTACTCCCCACTACCCAATTAAATTCAAATATACCCAATATTCTTATACTCATATTATGCTATTCACTAAAATTAGTCAAAAACAAAAAAATGCCTTTTGTAAATAATTATTTTATACCCCACTTTAGTGGGCTGACTAAATTGGGGTATAAATTCAAACTAAGTATTTTTCCTTTTCCTCTCATCCTCTTCTTCCCCTACTTCCTCTTATTCATTTCACTAAACTTATCAAAAAGTACAATAAGTGTGCACACATTACCCTTAGCTATTGACTTTTTCATTAAAACATACTATAACTAAATTATTCAAATACAAAACCTTCACAAAAAAGGGATAAATATAGAGTACTTAAAATTTAGGATATAAGCTTCACAACGTGCTAGTTGGTCTGGCAAAGGAAATAGAAAAATGGATTTTTATGTAGCGGTTTTCGTGACAGTTATGGGCATTATACAAATAACAATCGTGAGCGGTTTTGCAGCTATCTACTGTTTATTACTAGATATCAAAAATGAGATGATAAAAAACAGGATATCGGAAAGGTCTCAAGGAGAAGAAGATTAAGATTTAAACCTTTAATCCCGCCGGAAATTTGCGTAACACGCAAACAACTCCGGCGGGATTTTTTAATTAAAAAATACCCCCGAAGTTTCGAGGGTATTAATTTTATTTTTTATTTAGCTTTCTGAAAATCAGTCAGGGTCCAGGTCATAGAAACTTTCCCATTTATTACCTGGGTACGATAATACAACCCCTTACCTTTGACATACCACAAATGTTCCTCATATCCTTGATTTAAAGCTGAGTCTGTTTCTCCTTCTGTTTTTTCTCTTGGTTTGACTGTTCTAATAAAATGGAGAGCTTTGATATCTTTATTGATAGGCAGAGGTTCTTGGCCCACAAATAAAACTTTATCTTGTGGATTTTCACCTAAAGATATTTCAGTTTGTGGAGGTTTACCAAAGAAAATTATGTGAGCAGAAAAAGCATTTGGTTCATTACTAGTGTCCCAACCACCCCATGCGCTATTATACATGCTAATTATTTCTTCTTTGTAAGTAATAACTTCATGTGCCATGAAATTAAAAGATGATGTAGCTGCAATAAAAACCTGTTGAGCATCATCATAATAATTTAATTCATCTTTGATGACTTTCAATTCTACTGAATTTGGATACTCAAGTTTACCTTGTTTTTCGGCCTTTTTCAAAACTTTTAAAATCAATAAATAGCTCTTTTTAGGTTTTTTTCCTAACAAAGGCATAAAACTTTTTCTTGACCTTTGCACATAATACTTATCACCATTTTTTATTTCTACCTCTTCATATTTAATTGGTTTAACTTCACCAACTTCAATCGTGTAAGTCCATGTTGTCCCTATTTGCATAGGTAAATAATCAAGTGGAGTACCTATCTCTTTTGGTATTTCAGGTCTCAATTTTGATTTCTTAATAGTATCGTTCTTTTTATCGTCTGTTTTTTTCGCATCTGATGTCTCTATACAACCTAGGAACAAAAACACCACCACCACTGTCATAAAAATTCTTACCAATTTTCTCATTTTACCTTTCTCCTTTTTTTTGTGAAAGTACCTTAAATCTTTTTTTATCTTAATTAAAAAAATGTTTTTTGTCAAGAGTTAGCCTATAATTCTTTAGCGTCTTAGATGTTTAAAAATTAAATTCACAAACAATACAGTAGAACTATCAGTGTTATCTGTGAATTATATTTGCATTTCTGATATCATTATTATCTTCACTTCACCAAACTCACCTGTTTCAACCACAACCCAAACATTAACCACCATAAAATAATTCCAAAATATAGAGTCCAAAAATAATGATCGAAAACCATAATAACTAAAAGCATAATAAAAATCGCTGTATAGCCTAAAAACCAATAAAGACGCCGCTGATAAAAATTAAATATATTAGCTATCTTGAATTTTCGTAAAACTAGTAAAAGCTGAGATTGTTCATCTATTTTGAAATACCAAATTTCCCGAAAAACTAAAATAAGCAAAAGCATAAAAAAAACAAAACCAAGTAAACCTGTTTCAACTGCAGCAAGTAAAAAAACATTATGAACTGGCTGATAAAATCGTGCTTCTTCTTTTTCTGTTGCTGCATTATAAACAGCTAAAGTATAATTACCAAGTCCAACACCTTTGAGCCAATTTACTTGAATCAAATTCTGGGCTTGCTGTAAATAATTCACTCTTTGTCCTGATGAATACTGTTCAAGTCTGTCCTGGGCTTTTAATCGACTAACCAAAGGTGCCTGATAAAGCATGCTCAGACTGGCCACAACAAATAACATGGCCAAGATAATTTGGGCAAATTTTAATTTAATTTGTTTTTCCTGACCAAAAAAAATAAAAATAGACAAAAAGATCAAAGCTATTACTAAAGCCAAAACAGCACTTTTGGAAAAAGTAAAAAACAATCCAGCAGTTATAACTAATAAACTTAAACTTAAAATTATTTTTTCCTTTTTGATTTTAGATAAAAACAGCAAGGTAATTAAAACAACAATACTAATCGCTAAAAATCCAGCTAAAATATTTGGGTGAGGCAATCCTCCGTAAGCTCGTAGCCAACGAACTCCTTGCGTTTCAATAACTGAGACGCCTACATCTTCTGGTAACTGGCTAGCCATGCCCAACCATTTACTGGCAAAACTTTTTGTAGTAAAACCTGATAAATCCCCAAGCATGATTGAAGTAAGGCTGCAAAAACTATTGCCCAACCAATTTTCTGATAACTAAATTTAAAATTTATGACTAAAATTAAAACCGTAAAACCTTCAAGAAATTTTATTAAATAATAAAACGCTACTTGCGAGTCTTGAGCGAAAAATAAACTAAAAATTGTGATTATAAAAAATAAAAATATAACTATATAAAAATCAAGAACTTTTAAATTTAAAACGCTAGACTCATCCTCTTTATTTTTTAATCGATAAAGTAAAGCCAAAAAAATAATCACAAAAAGCAAAATTTCAGTCGCATACAAACTAAAGCTCAAGTACTGACTCATTTGCCCACCTAACTCTCCTATATGCCAAAACCATCTTGTCTGCCAGGGTAAAAGAAAAATAAATAAATAAAAAAGGTATTCAATTGTTTTACTCAATTTAATCATAATTCTATTATAACTTAATTGTTATGAAAAATAAAAGCACCACCTTGGGGTCTGCCTGCCGTCAGGCGAAACATTTTTATAACGCAACTTTTTCTCTCTCGTTTTATTCTCAAAAAAAACAAACAGTCTTTATGTCATTTAGATGTTAAGACTATCTAAATTCATAGATTCCACGCAGAGCCAATCGTGAGAGAGTGTAGAGAGTCGAAGGGCTCTGAATGACTGTTTGTTTTTTTATAAATTATCCTTTATCTTATCAATTAACCCATCTGTATAATAACACCTTATCCGACAAACCTTTTGACACTTTTTCACCAATCTTCTTTTTTCATTAAACTCAGCTGATCGCCACATCTTTTTTGCAGAAAAACTCTTCAAATCACCCTGAGTGATACCTGTTTTGTAACAAAAAAATATTTTACCTGAGGGATCTATATTCATTGTCTTAAAATCGTTTGGGCATTTTATTTTGATCGACTTATTTGGTTGAAGAAAATAATCACGAAAGGCTTGTAAAGTTTTCTGACTATTATCTATTTTATATTTCTTTTTCTTTAAAAGTTTAAGCTGATGAAAAAAAGTAATAATTTTTTCTTTATCCTGGGGCCATAAAGGGTTTTGTTCAAACCAATCAATGTCATACTCACCTTTAAAATTTTCGTCCAGAGCCTGAATATTTACTGATAAATCTTCCTGATTAGCCCATTCCATTAAATTTAATATATCTTCACCAATATTTTTATGAGTAACCAAAACTCCCAAACTTGTCTTTATATTATTTTGTTTGAGAAGTTGTTGGGCTTTTTTGACCTGAACAAAAGCACCTTTGATACCTCGTAATTCATCATGGACTTCAGCTGAAAAACTATACAATGATAAACGTATTTGATCTATACCTGCCTCAGCTAATTTTTTAGCCATATTCTCATCAAGCAAAAAGCCATTTGTTTCTAAAGTAACCTTAAAATCATGATCTTTTAATTCTTTAATAATATGATGAATATCTTCTCGTAATAAAGGTTCCCCACCACCCAAACTAATTGGATACCCCTTACCCAACCATTGTCTCATATCTTTAATAATTTTCTTCCATTCAGCCAAGCTTAGTTCCTGATGATCTTTAGTCTGCCAGATATCACAATGCTTGCAAGCAAAATTACATTTATAAGTCAAAATCAAATCAGAACCTTTTGGTTTGGCCAAAGGCTTGTTTAAAATACGTGAAACTTTTTCAGCTAAATAACTATTAAATTTTCTTATCTTTTGCATAAATCCATTATAGCGTGGGGTTTTAAATTTGTTCAATTATTTGTTGTCTCTTTTTTTCAAACTTTTCCAAAAATTCCAGACGTCTGTCGTTTTCATGAAACTTCAACATATTATCTTCTATAATTACTTTAGTATCATTATGGACTGCCAGATCCTTTTTCTTTTGTGACATTTTTTTTATTTGAATAAATTTAGCAATTTTTTCAAACAGATCACCGAAAAATCCTCCGTAAACAAATTCTTTTGTTTTATAAATAAACTTATTAAGTTTATTATCTTCAACCCGATAACGGTAAGCAACAACCTTAGACTCCCACTTTGGTAAATATTTATTTAACCAACTATTTGCTTTAATAAACTTTTTATAAAAACCTTGTCTTTGATAAACAGGAGATAAAGTTGCCAGCCAGTAAACTAAGTAAATATCGTCAGGCGCGATTCTGATTTTTTCTATATCCATATTATCATCACTTAAATAAAAACTTAAACAAAGTTTATCCTGGACTTTATCTTTGGGCGGTCGCAAGCCTAGGGCTGCGATAATTAAAACTAAGATAAAACGGGTCAGCCAAATTCTTTTGGCTCCAGTTATTATAAATAAATCAATATCACTTTCTTTTTTAGCATTAAAAAAAGCTAAATTATTGCAAACAGAAACCAACTTAACAAATGGAACATATTTCATAAAACGCATTGCCCGCAAAACAAGTTTAAACTTTTTATCAGCTAAATTATATCTTTGCAATCTTGTTTCAATTATTTCATTCCTGTTTCGTAAAAAATAAAAACCACGTTCAGTGGTTATTACTTTTTTGAGTTTTTGATTATTTTCCAAATTATCTTTAATTTCTTCAAAAGTATAATCTCCACCTGACATACCACCAGTAAAAAGATACTGGTGCATTTCATCAAGTGTTAAAGGATAATCAAAAATATCAAAATAACAAATTGTATTTATAATAAATAATTCTAAAAATGATAGGTTGTTAAGATTAATAGGCATTGGTAATTAGTTAATAGTTTCTTTCAGATAAACAGGGTTGGAATAAATGACTAATGACAAATTATAAATTTTAAATCAATAACAAATGTCTTAATGACTAATTTGATATTTCAATTGGGTAGAGAGGAGCCCCCTTCGCCATACTCAGGGCAGGCCTGCTCCGATTTTCTCACGAGTGCCAGAGCAGAGGCTCTTGGCTACCCTGGAGAAAAATAACAAATGTCATTGATTTATCATTTGACATTCAATCCCTGTCTGTCCCAGAGAAAAGCCTTCGGACAAGCATTATTCCATTTCACTGGTTATCGCTGGCTCAACCCCCTCAATTTTATTTATACCAAGAACTTCTTGAGTTTCAGATTCAGTTTTCACTACCGCGTCTTCAACTATCATTTTATTTTCGTCAAAACTAATAATCTGTTCTTTATTTATAAGTAATATTTGCGAAAGCAATCCAGATTTCACTTCATATTGAGCTATCACACCAGTAGCTGGATCTAATTGAAAATCAGTAACTTTACCCAAAACTTGCCCGCTTTGTGTTTCTACAATCACTTTTTTCAATTGTTTTTCATTAATAGTCATAGTAATACGAATCTACAAATTAAATACAAATCTACGAATTTTTATTATCTTTAATTGAATTATTATTTTCTTCAGGCTGAGTGGAATTATCTGGCTCAATATCAATTATCTTCTTTTCCTCTTTATCCTCTAATTCCTTTACTTCATCTACTACCTTCTTTTTCTTCTTAAACATCCATAACTGTTGCAAAGCCATCAGTAAAGTCGTGACAAACCAGTATAAGGTCAAACCAGCCGGTAAACTAATACCTATAATTACAGTGATAAACGGCATAAAATAAACCATTTGCTTATTCATAGTCGCCATCATTTTCTCGTCTTTTGAACCTTTAATTTCTTTACCTTTAATCAATGGCGGTTTTCTCAGCATCATCATTTGAGCCTGCCAGAACTGAGCTGCTCCGGCCAAGAAAGCCAAGACAATACTTGGTACACCAAGATCAATAAAACCTAATGAAATCGGATTTATATGTCCAGGATTTGTCACAAATGAATATAAAAGTTCAAAACTTTCAGAATTCAAACCATGTCGAAAAACCTGATAAACAGCGATTAAAAATGGAAACTGGATTAAAAGAGGCAAACAAGATGAAAAAGGATTAACTTTTTCGGTTTTGTAAAGTTCCATTAATTCTTTGGAAAGTTGTTCCTTATTATCTTTTAATCTATTACGCACTTCATCAACTTTTGGTTGAATTTCCTGCAAAGATCTTTGTGATCTTATTGACTGATAATAAAGCGGAAAAAGAACTACCCTGATTATAATTGTCAAAAGAATAATAGCGATACCAATATCATTACCTGGAACAATATTGTATAGCCAAATTAAAAGATTGAATATCGGTTGATAAAATAAGGTGTTATATAATTGGATCATAGTTTTGGAAAATGGCAGATGGCTAATAACTATTAGCCATTTGCTATTAGCAAATTATTATTACTTATTTGTTTCTTTTTTAGATACTTTTTGCTTAGGTTTCTTCGCTGTTTTTGGTTTCTCGGTTTCATCTTCTTTTTTAATCTTTGTCTTAGCTTTTTTTAATTTTTTAACCACTTTTTTTAGTTTAGATTCTTTTTTCTTGTCATCTGATTTATCATCCGTAGCATTTGCAGAGGAGGAAGCTTTCTTGTCAGCCAAAGCTTTAGCGTCGGTTGAAGCGGAAGATGAAGTTTTCTTTTCTTTAGAATCTTTAGATTTCTTAGTCTTTTTCTTATCTTCAGTTGATTTTTCGTCTTTGGCTTCAAGTTCTATTTTTTCTTTTTTACCTTCAGATGTTTCTTTCATAATATTTATTTTCCAACCTGTTAGTTTCGCTGCTAACCTGACATTTTGACCTTCTTTACCGATAGCTAAAGAAAGCTGTTCTTCGTCAACAGTTACTGTTACTGTTTTTTCTTTTTCATCAATATCAATTGAAGCGACGTTAGCTGGTGATAATGAATTAGCAATAAATTTAGCTGGATCTTCAGCCCATTCAATAATATCAATTTTTTCACCACCTATTTCATTAATAATAGTTTGAATTCTGGCACCTCTTTGTCCAACACATGAACCGATTGGATCAATATTTTCCTGATTACTTTTCACTGCTACTTTTGATCTAGCGCCTGCTTCACGTGCAATAGCCATAATATCAATTGCTTCACTAGCAATTTCTGGTATTTCTGTTTCAAATAATTTCTTGATCATTTCACTACTTGATCGAGAAACAATAATTTCAGGTCCTTTGATTGTTTGATTGACTGCCTTTAAATAAAATTTCATTCTCTCCCCTGGATTATAATGTTCTGTTTTTATTTGTTCTTCAAAAGGCATCATAGCTGTAGCCTTACCAATATCAATCAAAACTCCACGCATATCACGTCGTTGGACTACACCAATAAGTAATTCGCCTTCCTTATCTTTAAAGTCCTTAAACATATTTTCTCTTTCAGCTTCTCTGATTTTTTGAATAATAACTTGCTTAGCAGTTTGGGCTGCCATACGACCAAATTCTTCTGGAATATCTAATTTTTGGATAAGTTCATCACCCACTTTAATTGTTTTTTTAATTTTTTTCGCGTCTTCAAGCAAAATATCTGTTTTAGGATTAAATTTTAAAACATCCTCAACTTCTTTTGAACCTACCTCAGCTGGTCTGGGAGCTGACTCAGTCGATTTTGACTCTTCATCTTCGACAAGTCCTTCTACCCATTTTTTATCACGACCATTTTCGTCGATTAAAGCAATTATTTTTTTATCAAAATCAACAACATTTTTTTTATCAGATACTTTCATTTTGCCTGATTTTGGGTCAAACTCAAAAATGATATTTTGGTTTTTATCACCAAAATCTTTACGATAAGCTGCTGCTAAAGCTGAATTAATGGTTTCCATGATAGACTCTTCACTTAAACCTTTTTCAGCAGCAATTTGATTTATTGCGACTTGAATTGATTGTAAATCCATAAGTTAGATATTAGATATTAGATATTAGATATTTGTTCAACAAATACTTAATATTCAATATCAAATTTCTTGATTTTTTTAAAAAATAAACTAGTTTATAAAGATAAACTAGCTTAAACTTAGTATATATGATAATCAAGATTTTGTCAACTTAGATATTAACAGCTTTATAATGATTAATTTGGGCTTTTTTTACTTGTTTTTTGATTAAAATTGCAACTATATCGATCCGCCAATTATCTGTATTTATATCGTGCTCTGCTAAATATTTATTAGCGGTAATAATTATTTTATTTATTTTATTCTTATTAACTGCTTCTTCCGGAGCACCAAAATCAAGAGTTCTTCTTGTTTTTACTTCAACAAAAACATACTGATCGTTATCTTTGGCAACAATATCAATCTCCCCTTCTTTCGAATAATAATTCTCAGTTAAAAGTTGGTAACCTTTTTTAAGTAAAAATTGACCAGCAAGTTGCTGGCCAAATTTTCCAATTTTAATTTTATCAGTCATTATTTTTTCTTTTTTGGTCTAATAAGATATTTTGACATTTTACGTTTTTCCGCAAGATCTGACATTTGTGTCGGCATAACTTTAAAATAATATCTTAATAAATAGAATAACCATATCAAAGCTGTAAGTACCCAAACTAAGACCCAAAAACGTCCTCCTAAAATTGGGATTGCTTCATAACGGAAAAAAAAGATAAATGAAAATGAAACAGCCATGGTAAGAAAAAAAGAACCAGTCTTACCGGCAAACTTAGCTTTAATAAAATTTCTTTGACTAATCAATCTTTTTTGAGCATATTTACTTAAAAAAAACATAGCCCAACTCACAATAAAGACTACTAAAAAATACTTTTCAAATAAAGGTGACAATTCACCTGGTTTAACATCCAACCAAAATGGTATGGAAAAAATCTTCCCCCAATCAATTCCTAGAAGTACCATAGAATTCTGAATTTAATTATTAATTATTTTGTAAAAATCAACCCCCAAAAATATTCACTAAAATCAACTTCTTCCTGCAAATTTAATTTTTGTCTAGCAGCTATTTGTTTAATTTCATCCGAACCTACCCGAAGTTCAATTGGCGGACCAATTGGAATACTGGTCTTTTTCCAGTCAATCACAACTAATTTCCCACCTGGTTTAAGTAAACGAACAGCTTCCTTAAACAGATTCTCTTTATTTTTATTCTGAAACAAAACATTAATTACTAAAGCAATGTCCAAACTTTTATCTACAATTTTTGTTGAACCAACGATTTCCAGATTTGACCTCATAATTTCAACATTGGTTAATCCTTCCAGTCTGGCTCGGCTTTGAACTGCTTCTAAAACTGATGTCTGGATATCAACTGCGTAAATCTTACCTCCTTTACCTACTAGTTTCGCCATAGGTAAAACAAAATAACCCAAGTTACCACAACCCAAATCAGCAATATGCATTCCCTGCACTATCTGGCATTTATTAATTACATCTTGAGGATTAATAAATTGTGTACCCCCGGAAACCGGCATAGTTTTGTTATTAATTATTAGGGATTAATGGTCCGAAAACAAATTTGATAATACCACCAAATAAGCCGAAAATCATAGTCAGACCAAAAAATATCATTAAAATACCTAAAATTTTATAAAAGGTTATTGTACTGCCTAATTTTTGTTCAGCCCAATTATTACGTCCAAAAGTTTTTAAAAACCAATTAGACTTGATCGGCATAATAATACCAATAACAAGAAGGCCAATTCCAAAGATTATATTAAACATAAGATTTTATTTACTTAATAGTATAATAGCAAAATTATCAAAACTTGCCAATAAATAGCTAGTATCCAATTAATGATTATGTTATCATATCAGTATGAAGGGATATTGAGATTTAATAACATAATTTTCTATTCCTAATTTCTAATATTTAATATCTAATTTCAAAATTTTATGAAACCAGTTATCAATAAAGAAGCTTGTATTGGTTGTGGCTCCTGTGAAGGTATTGCCCCAGAAGTATTTAAATTAAATGACGGGAAAGCAGAAGTCATTGCACTTGATGATTACGCACCACTTAAAGAAAAAATTGATCAGGCTGTCACTTCATGTCCAACACAGTGTAGAAAGGTAGAGGAATAAGAAAAAGTATGAGGGATGAAGTTAGAAGTATGAAGAATAAGATTTATTTGAGATAAAAAAGAGGCTCAGTATCCTGAGCCTCTTTTTTGTTAAATGGTTAAACCTCGAGTGCAGAACTGCCTGCTTGCAGGAATCCCTTTTAGATATAAATACCCTATTATACTTGACTAATTCAATAAATAATAATATAATTTCAATATCATTTTCTTAAATGATTTTTATTTTTGTCCGAGCATCAGCAAGCCGAGGTGGTGGAATTGGTAGACACGCAAGCTTGAGGGGCTTGTAGCCATATTGGCTGTAGGAGTTCAAATCTCCTCCTCGGCACAAAATATTTAAGGCGATTAGCTCCAGCCATCGCACTTCGTGCTTTGGCGGACAGGCAGTTGGAATTTATGGACTTGCCAGGTCATAACCAACTTCGCTAAGATTTCCCTACATACACACGTTTACCTATACAATTTAATTTTGGGCGCTTAGCTCAGTTGGTTAGAGCGTCTCGTTTACACCGAGAAGGCCAGGGGTTCGAATCCCTTAGCGCCCACACTTCGTTTTGAACTTCCTTCAATGGATCAGTATATTTTATACGCAAAATAAAAAACACCCATAATCAATAAAAACATGATACTTCATAAAATGAAACTAGACACCTCTCCGTTTGAAAAAATTGCTAATGGCAATAAAGTTATAGAGTCAAGATTATATGACGAAAAACGTCAACAAATCAATCTCGGTGATCAAATAGAGTTTATATGCAATGATAATCCTGACATGAAAATAACAACTACAGTACATGCACTATATAGATATCTAAATTTTGAAAATATGTTCTTAGATTTCCCTCCCGCTTATTTTGGTGGTTCATCTAAAGATCAACTCCTTAAAGAAATTGAAACTTTCTATTCAAAAGAAGAACAAAATAAATACGGAGTTGTTGGTATAAAAATCGAGTTACTTAAATAAATAGAAAAAAGAAGCGCAGTTGACATTCGTGTCAACTGCGCTTTTAAAATAGGTTCAATTTAAATTAAACTAGCGAAAACTCAAAGACTACAACGCCAAGCCGTTCCTTGTGGACAGGATAAATCTGTTTAAACAAAGAAAGAACTTCGTCTTTGGATTTTGAGTCTGGAGCAATCAGCTCCCATTGTTCGATGTTCAGCATCTCCTCGAATGTTTTATATCTCCTGATATTGGCCACTTTCACCTTGGAATTTCCGTTGTGAGTTACAAGACTAATCCGTTCACCAACATGAATACGGTTGATAGTATCGTAACCGACTCTTACTTCGAGGGTCTTCCTACCCGATTTAATTAGATCATAAAATCTTTTTTTTATTCTCATCGTTCTCATAGTTATTTCTCCTATATCCAAGCTCCACTGTTGGGTGACAACATTAGGATGGTATGCGGCGGGCAATGCCGCGTCTAATTTCCAACCAAGGCGTTGAAGTGACATCACTTCTTCAGCGATTGGATTAATGTGAACATACAATTTGTGTCCATACGGTACCAATTGATGAGGGATATCAATCAACAACGCCTCAAACGCAACTTGATTAGCTGAGATAAAAGGCATCACTTTAATCGGGTTCCCTTTCTTTGGTGTAGCTCCTACAACACCAATGATTCTCCCCGTACTGTCGGTCGCAACATAGATAAGCTTGTATTTTGTGTTAATGTCAAATGTTAATCTCCGACTATAACCTTCAAACAACGCTCGAATCCAGTCGTCATTAATACCCTCGAAAGAATCATACAGTTTTTCAAGAAGCAATTTTCTGACTTGTTCCTTCATGCTTTCATTTGTCTCATCAAACGGCAAAACTGAAACATGAAGCTGATCAAAAGACAGAAGATTACTTGTTCCGTAGAGAGGTTTATAAAGCATTGTTTCCGTTACACCAATCTTATAATGGCTTTCAGAACTACCTGCTATAATAAAATCCTTACGAAGAAAAAACTGAAACGCTGAGATATTCTGTTTAGCCACGGTGCAGTATAACTGCCTAGATTGATTTTTTCTTGCATATTCTTCCGCGTGAGCAAGAAGACGACTACCAAGACCGTAACGACCTTGAAACTCATTAGCAACGATGAGAGGGCTAATTTTGTATGTGGATTGACGCTTGCCAACCACATGAATCATGCCAGCACGTTCGCCATTTACTTCCGCTATAAACATACACTGTTCGAACGAAAAAAAACCGAGGCGATCCAAACCACCATTAATATGCGCTTCAAATATACGTCTTGCGTGTGCTCGATGATCACCTCCATAGTACGCCTCAAGGGCATATTGCATGAGATTCTCAACCCAAGAAAAATCGTCTTCGCAGGCCTCCCTGATCAATACATTGACTTCAGACATTTTTTAACCCTCCATTGACGAGCTACTACTTCATTTTGAAGTATGTATAACCCGATGGTTTGATTATTTAAGAACAGCTTTGAAACTATTTTAATATTATAATAATATAACACATATTTAATTTTAAGTCAACCGTTTCACTGTAAAATCTGTTTTGAAGTGCAATATAAGAACATCAAAAAGGGCACACATTTGTTCTGTGTACCCTTTACCAGGCGTTTGCCGATGGTGAACGTAGTTTTGCGTTTCTTTGTGATTCATCCTGTAAGAAAAAAATACTAGGTAAATTTTCTTCTAACCTTATTACCGCTGGTAACATTCGCCCTGCTAACTTTCTTAAATTCTCCTCCATCTTTAAACGAAGAGCTTTATTTTTTTCCATAAGTATTACCTCCTTAATGACAACTATATCATAATTTCTCTAATTTATCTTTATTAATAAAAAAAGGCACACATTTTTCTGTGTGCCTTTTACCAGGCGTCTGCCGATGGTGAACGCAGTTTAGCGTTTCTTTGTGCTTCAACCTGGCGTTTTACTGCAGCTGGAATTTCTTGTTTAAACTTTTTTAAAGATTTTTGCAATTTCTCAACTGCAACATTAAACACTTGCTTATCTTGTTTTGTTAGCTCTTTCATATAAATCACCTCCTTATAATTATATAATAACTTATTTACTAAATTTTTCCTGCCAATTCAATAATCTTATTAATCAGATCTTTATAACTTAGCCCCTCATTCATAATTAATAAAGGATACATTGAATTTTTTGTAAATCCTGGTAATGTATTTATCTCATTAACATACAAATTATCATCTTTGATAAAAAAATCTATTCTGGCAAACCCCCTGCAATTACATAATTTATAAACCTTCTCAGCAAATTTTTTGATTTCAAAAATTGTTTCTTTTGATAAATCAGCCGGTATTTTTAATTCTGTCTTATTTAATTCATATTTATCGTCATAATCATAAAAATCATTAAACGGTATTAATTCACCTGGGGTTGAAATTATCAATTCATTATTACCCAAAACAGCCACTTCAATTTCTCTAGGAGACTCTAGACCTTCTTCAATAATCACTTTATCATCATGTTCAAAAGCTTTTTTTATAGCTGATTCTAATTTTTCAAAATCATTTATTTTCGTTATACCAACAGACGAACCTGAATTTGCTGGTTTAACAAATATTGGCAAAGTGAATTTTTTTTCAATTCTTTTTACTTTCTCTGAATAATTATCTTTTTGCAGAACTTCAAAGCCAACCTGGTTAAGCTTATTTTTATCCAACCATTCTTTAAAAACACCTTTATCCATACACAAAGCTGAACTTAAAACTTCACAACCGCAATATTTAATCTTTTGAGTCTCTAATACACCCTGCAGGGCGCCATCTTCACCAAATCGTCCATGAGTCATGAGTAGCGCAATATTAAATATATCTTTAAACTGTTCAATTTTTATAATCTGCTCACTTTTCAAATCATTAATCTGATCAATACTATCTATTTGAAAAAACTTATTTTCCTTTGTCCAAAAAATTAAAACCAATTCATATTTATCATAATCAAAATTATCTATAACATTTTTTGCTGAAACAACAGACACATCATGTTCATTACTTATCCCTCCAAATATTAAACCAATTTTTTTTCATATTATTTTATTTGAATAAATTTTTCATTAACAAATTTTTCATGTTGGTTGTCAATTGATTCATTTAAATTTTCCTCAACACATGAGGTTTTTTTACAAATTTCAGGTCTACTTTCATAATCTTTGCGTAATCCTGATTTTTTATCAAAATTCTTACATTTAAATGATTCATATTTAATCCCGTCGCCAAACTTACTAGAAACCAAAAGCCCATCTTTTTCCCATAGCAATTCACCATTTTTATTTCTTGGGATTAAATTGTCTGGAAAAAAACCTACCAACTTTTACGGGGTCACAACAGACTGAACATTTTTTTTCTAAACATGGTGCTTTTTTATTTTTCATTTCTTACCTTTCTTCTCTTTTTTCAATAATTTATCATTTTTGATTTTAAATTTAATACAAAACTTTGACCCTTTATTACTACCATCACTTTCAACCCAGATTTTACCACCATGTCTTTTGACAATTTGTTTGGCAATATACAGACCCAGCCCCGTACCTTCGGTATGGACAAGTTTAGCGCCACCAGCCCGGGAAAATTTCTGGAACATCATTGGCATCTCATCTTCTGCAAGTCCGCGACCAGTATCCTGGACACAATATAATATTGAATCCTTTTCTTGTTCTAAAATAATATTAACTGTACCTTTTTCAGTATATTTAATAGCGTTATCCATCAAATTCATGACAACTTCCCTAATTTTCTTTTGATCAACTATTATTTCCGGTAAAGCTTTTTTCTGTTTTTCATAGATAAATTTCAAACCTTTATTCTTGGCGTGTTGTTCAAGTTCTTCAAAAACACTTTCTACAATATCAGCCAGCTGAGTCTTGGCGAAATCATATTTCATTCTGCCACTTTCGATCCTGGAAATATTTAATAAATCTTCCACTAAAGTAATTATTCTCATAGTACTTTTGTAAACACGATCCAATGGTTCAACAATCGGCACAGGTATTTTACCAAAATCACCAGTATTTATCATGGAAATATATCCTTTAATAATTGTTAAAGGTGTCCGCAACTGATGAGAAGCAATTGAAATAAATTCTGACTTAGCTTTATCAAGTTTTTTCAGCTGGATATTAGCAGATTTTAATTCTTTAGTTCTTTCTGCAACTACTTTCTCCAAATAATCAGCAAATTGTTTTTGTTCCTGATAAAGTTTCGCGTTTTGCAAAGCTACCCCGGAATGTGAAGCGATAATTTCTAAAACTTTCAAATCTTCCTGAGAATATACATCACCTGATTTTTTATCACCAAAAAATAATATCCCAACCAATTTTTCTCTCAAGTACATTGGCACTGCCAGATTAATGCCATGTTCTTCAAATTGCGTTACTAAAATTTTCAAAACAGGATTATTAAGTTGCTCATTTATTTTAATCATTTCATCCCTGACAATAATTTCTTTTTCCTGATC
>JAUVKC010000050.1 GCA_030592165.1 Candidatus Buchananbacteria bacterium
CATTTGAAGTCGCAAAGACAATTAATCACATGCTCAAAGATGTTGAGCCAAAACAAACCTTTTAAATAAAATATTCCAAACAAAAAAGTAGGTGTTGATCACGACCAACACCTACTTTTTTATTTACATACTATTAATAAATCTTTTTCAAACTCGGTCCTGTATAATAATATTTTAATATCTGATCGTAGGTATAATTATAATCTGCAGCTAATAAGATCGCCCCATAGGCTGACATGCCAACACCATGTCCATACAGAGTTGTCTTGCTATAACCTGCTGGTTCGTCAACTGAAACTAACCAGGGCTTACCTGTCCCACCCCAAACTTCAGTCCAGTCTCTTGTTCTGCCGTCACTATGAGAAAAATACGGAGTGATAGCCAATTCACCATTATAAGTTACTATTTGAGCCCTTGTTTCCTCGACTGCCTGGCTGACAGTTGGTAAACGTTGTTGGGTTCCATAACCACGATAAACCTGATCATATTTAGCATCTACAATAAAATTCTCATCTGCATGTTTAGTACCTCTATTATAATGATACATAGCATAAGTCCTAGCTCCGATAATTAGAGCTTTTTGATATTCAAGTGGAGAAGAATTAGATGACTCAGCCAAACCTTTTAAATATGTTTCTAATTCTATTTCATTAATTACCCATAAACGACCAGTTGCATTGGCGTATCTTATTTCAAGATCACCCAGGAAAGTATTATCATTTAAACTGGTATTCCAGGCTGGTCTTTGTTCAAGAGATTTTATTTCAAACACAGTATTTGTATTTGCTCCTTCAAAACTCAAATATGAAGCCGTTGAAGTGCTATTATTTCCTACTAAATTATATGTTAAATTTGAAAAATTAAAAGTTGTTTGAGCTATTTGATTTGCGTTTAAACTTGCTAAAATATTCCCGTTTTTGTCTTTAACCTTAAATGAAGTATTAGCAGTAATTATTATTGGCTCTTGAGTATAATATAAGCCAACTCTCATCAAGGGACCATTTGAACCAACACTTGAATTAATATCATTAACTACTGTTGCTGGTACCGTAGTTGGATTAGTATTATTTGTTGGAGTGCTTGGCACTACAACTGGATCGTCATATATATTATCTGCAAGATCAATACCAATTTGCAGACAATCATTAATTAAATCTTCAGTGACAGAATCCCTTTTAAATTTCTTAACATCAAGTTCCAAGCATTTTCTGCCGATATACATTTGTTCTGTTACTTCAACTTTTGGTGGTTGAGGTACTGGAGTTTGGACTGTTACTTTTTTAGGTTTTGATTTTGGAGCTAAAGCGCTCTTTGAACCTTTTTTCGGAAACTCACTTGAATCATTCCAAACATTCATTGTTATTTCAAATTCACTGCCTGATAAAATATGACCGTCCCCATAATCTACCAAAACAAATTTTTCTGTGTAAACTCCTGATTCCCTTGGCGCTTCAAGGGCAAATTTGTAATAAGCTAACCAACCTGACTTAGCTTGGTTATCTTTTAACCAAGCCGGAGTTTGATTATCACGCCAAAACTGATGTCTAACTTGTGTTTGTCTACTATAAGGAGGTGCTAATTTCAAATCAACACTATTTGATCCAGTTTGTTTCCAGGTATAATTTGTCTTATTCTTAAAACCAACTTCAAAAGTAAATCCTGTCCCCTTAACTATATTAATCTCTCTATGCGACTGAATTAATTTAAAAGCTTCTTCGTTACCAGCCTGAGCTACATTTACTTGTAAAGGATTTAACATGGAAAAATTTCTACCAGCAAACGGTGAACGGATAACTCCGTCTAAATGAGCTAAAACCTGAGCAACAACAAATATAATTAAAAAAGCTATGACAATACTAATAAAAAAATCAAATTGTGATCTTTTTTTTGTCACAGCAACTTCTAGTTTCTGGTTATATTTCCAACCAAAAGATATTGGATTATAAATTTTCATATTGTTTTTTTATTTTTGTTTTTTGTAAATCGGTCTAAAAATTTTGTTTAAACCTGAAAAAGATTTCTCTTTTTTCTATTATAAGTATAGCATTTTTGTCAAGCTCTGTCAATGAAAAACCTGAGTTTGTTCAAAATATTTATTCATCAAAATTTAGCTAAATTTAGTCAAAATAAAATTCAAATCCAATTCCTATGACATCAAAAAAACACCTTTTTAAAGTTGGCTTTTTGTTCAAAAGAAATGAAATTTCTGCTATTATTAAACCACTTAGAATCTTCATTAAATATTCTATTCTCTAATTTCTAATATCAAATTTCTAACTCATGTCCATCAATAAAAAAATTGCTCAAAATACTATCATTCAATTTTCCGGTAAAATTGTCAGTACTATACTTGGAGTTATTACTATTTCAATTATGGCTCGTTATCTTGGGGCTATCGGCTATGGTCAATATGCTATTATCATGGCTTTTTTACAATTCTTTGCTATTCTGGTTGATCTAGGATTATCATTAACAGTTGTACGTTTAATTGCTGACCCAAAATATAATCAAGAAAAAGTATTTAATAATGTTTTCACTTTACGCGTTTTTTCAGCTTTAATATTTCTCGGCATTGCTCCATTAATTGTTTTGGCCTTCCCTTACCCAATGATTGTTAAAATTGGTGTAGCAGTTACTACCCTGTCATTTTTCTTCATGTCATTAAATCAAATTCTAATTGGTTTATTTCAAAAAGAATTAAGGCTAGACAAGGTAACAATAGCCGAAGTTGCCGGCAGAGTAGTCTTGCTTGGTTCAGTCATTACTTTTGCTATCCTTGACTATGGATTACTATTTATAATGTTAGCTGTAGTTGCTGGGAGTTTCACTAATTTTATTCTCAGTTATGTTTTCGCTCATCGCTTTGTCAAAATAAAATTTGCTTTTGATTTTTCATACTGGGCTAAAACCTGGGATCTGACATGGCCTATTGCAGTTTCCATAGCTTTTAATCTGGTTTATTTCAAGGCTGACACAATTATACTTTCACTTTTTCGCTCCACTGCTGAAGTTGGTATTTACGCTGCACCATATAGAGTCCTTGAAATTCTCATGAATTTTGTTTATATGTTTGTTGGTATTGTTTTCCCTGTACTTACATTATACTGGGCACAAAAATCTTTTGCTAAATTTAAAGATCTATTCCAAAAAACTTTTGACTTCCTGGTCATCCTCTCTGTCCCAATGGTTTTTGGGACAATGTTTATTGCCAAGGATTTGATGCTGTTAATTGCCGGGCCGGAATTTGCTGACTCAGGTTTAGTTTTAAAAATTATTATCTTTGCAACTGCAATTATCTTTATCAATTCACTTTTTGGTTATACTATTGTAGTTATCAATAAACAAAAAAAATTAGTCTGGGGCTATATTTTCGTCGCTATATTTTCTTTAATCGGTTATTTAATTTTTATTCCAAAATATGGCTATCTCGGAGCTGCTACTTTTACTATAATAGCTGAAGCGCTGATTTTTCTTATAAATGCAGTTGTTACCATCAAAACAACAAAAATGATGCCATCCTTAATGATTTTTACTAAAACAATAGGAGCTTCATTAGTAATGTCATTATTCTTATACCTTTTCACAGGTCAAAATGTAATTTTACTTATAATCGGCGCTTCACTCATATATACAATAGCACTTTATCTTTTTAAAGGATTTTCTAAAGAAATGGTCTTAGATATAATTAGCTTAAAGAAAAATAGCTAATATTAGCAAAATTTGATTTCTTTTTCATGCTATCTGCAACTTTTTTTCCTAAAAAATAGCTAATATTAGCTATAAATTTAGGCATTACTCTTTACAACCACGCTCAAACATGCTATAATGAGAGTAGTTAGTGATATTTAACTGCAGTCAAGCAGGAGAATCAACAAATATTATACAAATTATTACAAATTCATAATAAATCAATATATTTGTAATAATTAGTATTTTATACGTATAATTTGTATCAAAAAAAATAAAAACAAAAATGAAACACAAAATTACCATAAAAACACAGTTTATCTTAGGTTTTGTCCTAATTTTTTCGCTAAGCTTACTATTTATCATAGTTAGTGCAGATTCTTCTACTCCTGACGTCAAAGAGGGTAGAATTATTATTAATGAACCCGAATCAAGTGGTTCTTTTTTTATTTCCAGTACTAATATTAGCGGAAACGAAGTAATTTCACCTGTTTTAAGAACAGATTTTGATTTTAATGGAATTTATGCTGAATGGGATCAAAAAAATGCTAACATTGGTCAAGATTTTGATATTTATGTCAGATTTTTAAATGAAAACTGGACTGATTGGATAAAAATGCCTATTGATGATGATTATTCAGGTAAAGATAATGTCGTAACAAAAATGTCTAGTCAATTAGTCCTGACTAAACGTACAGATAGTTTCCAATACAAAATATTTTATGATCCACATGCTACTGTCAAAGCTGATATTAAAAAACTAGAATTTGTTTATTTAAACAGTTTAAAAGGGCCTAAATCTGATTTTAATATAAGTTCAAACTCTGATGGTCTAAATATTGTGACCAGAGAAGCTTGGGGAGCTAATGAAAATTACCGATACGACGAAGAAGGTAGTGATCTTTGGGAACAAGAATATTATTTACCTAAAAAATTCGTTATTCATCATACGGCAGGAGAAAAAGCCAATCATGATCCAAAAGCAACAATTCGAGCAATTCACTATTATCATTCAATCGGTCGCGAGTGGGGTGATATTGGCTACAACTATTTAATTGACTCAAAAGGAATTATCTATCAAGGTCGTAAAGGTGGTGATGGAGTTGTGGCTGGTCATGCTTATATGAGAAATAGAAACACTATCGGTATTGCTATTCTAGGTTGCTATGATCAGGGTTCTAGGTGTAATTCCCCAGACAATCTGACTGAAGCGACTAAACATAGTTTGAATAAATTAATTGCTGTAAAATCACGAGAGTTTAATATTGACCCCCTTGGTCAATCAGAATTTCACGGTGAAATGCTGGGAAACATTATAGGTCATTCAGATGTTGGCAGTACTACTTGCCCAGGCAATATTATATATAATGAATTATCAACCAGTAAAACACTTGCCTATAACCTTTTACAAGATATGGGTGGGTACAAAACACCTTTAGCAACTTCAGCCCAATTTGTCAGACAATCAGCTAAAGAAATTACCATTGAAGAAACTAAATCAAAAGAAATAACTGTTGAATTTAAAAATACTGGTCAAGCTGTTTGGAGAGGATATGAAGATGCTGGGCTATTTATCGCTGACAGTACTGTAAAAAACAAAATGGCTAAATTAGGTTCAGTCAGTATTGCTATAAATAATCAAACCAGTTCACCTATTGAAAAATATCAACTTCTTGGCGGAAACGTTTATCCAGGAGAAATCGGTAAATTTAAAATCACTTTAGAACCACCTAAAAATAAAAAACAAATTACTAAAAATTATACACTAGCCTGGTTAGATAAAGGCTACTTTCCTAATAATGATTTCTCAATCACAGTAAATAAAATACCTTGTTCTACCTGTAATACAAATCCAGCAGTTCAAACTAATTCTATTTATTCTGCCAGCCTTGTCCAGTCAAGTTTCCCTACTCAAATGCCAGCTGAAAGTACTCAAGACGTCATGATTCAATTTAAAAATACTGGCAATAAACAATTTAACAAAGACGATCTAAAACTACATATTATTTACGAAAAAACCCATATCTCCCCTTTTCGTAACAATTCCTGGTACACTGAATACGCTATGATCCCGCCTGTTGAAGCGTATATATTACCAAACGGTACTGGTAGTTTCCACTTTAGACTAAAAGCACCACATATCGTAGCTCCTTTCCCTCACACCATAACTTTAACTCACAACGGACAAGAGCTATACAAATGGGATAAAACAATTGAAGTTATTTCATCTTATGCTTCAGAACTTACTGAAAACACTATACCAGTCGCAGTCAAAAACACCTGGCGACCAACAGTCAAAATGACCTTTAAAAATAGTGGCACAAAAACCTGGAAATCACCGAGATTGAAAAGTTATGATATTGATTATACTAATTCCTGGTTTCGTGACTGGTCATGGGTAGATAATAAAACAATTAAAAAATCATGGAAAAATATTGCCCCAGGAGAATCAATCACCTTTGAATTTAAAATCACGCCATACTGGAAAGCTAACACTTACCCGCACGTTTACAAACTATTCGATGGTGAAAATGAAGTCCACATCAACGGTAAGACAGAATATTTAACTTATACCAGAGTAGATCAATAAAAAAAGAGCTTCGGATAAAACCGGGGCACTTTTTTATTCCCGTAACCTCAAAAACCGAAAAATCCATTGGCCAATGGATTCTTCAGTTTTTGGGGAACTTTCCTTCTTTTAAAAAAACTCTTAACTTAGTAATTTTTTATTTTTAATTGTCAACATCCTCTTGTTTAATTTCAAGGCTAATTATGGTATAATTTAAACAATAAATTTACTGATAATTCTCTCAAAAATTTAAAAAAATATGAGTAAAGCTAATAAATACAAAAAACTAGTAATAATCCTTTTTATTGCCGTACTTTTTATTACAACCGGAGCACAATGCGGAGCTCCTTCTGATCTTGCATTAGGCTCCCCCCGATCAGTGACTCTTAAATACTGGAAGGTTTGGGAAGATAAATCAAATATTGATAGTTTAATAAAACTTTATTCACAACAACATCCACATGTGAAAATTGAATATCGTAATTTAACTATTGAGGAATTTGAAAAAGAACTTTTAAACGCGCTAGCTACTGATCGTGGTCCTGATATTTTTTCTATCCACACAACTTGGCTAAGAGATTATACTGATAAGATCCAAACCATGCCTACCCAAGTCACTATCCCCTACGCAATCCAACAAGGCACAGTTAAAAAACAAACTTTCACTGAATATCGAACAAAAAGCACTTTAAATCTAAAAAATATTCAAGATCTATATCCTGATGTTGTTTTTGATAATCAATTAATTAACAATCAGGTTTATGGTCTGCCTTTAAATATTGACACTTTAGCTTTATATTATAACAAGGACTTATTAAATAATGCTGGCATTGTTGAACCACCAAAAACATGGCAGGAATTTAGTGATCAAATAGTAAAACTAACCAAACAAACTGCCCGGGGTGATATTGTTCAATCAGGTGCTGCTATCGGTACAGGTGACAATGTTGCAGGTTCAGCTGATATATTACAATTACTAATGATGCAAAACGGCACAGCAATGACAGATTCAAGAAACAGAATTTCAATCGATAAGGTTCCAAAAGGTTTGAATATACATCCGGCATCTCAAGCTTTAAATTTTTATAATAGTTTTGCTTCACCAGCCAAACAAACTTATACCTGGAATGAAACAATGGATAATTCTTTACAAGCATTTATGGCTGGTAAAACTGCTTTTTTCTTTGGCTATTCATATCATCTACCAACAATCAAAGCTCAGGCACCAAGTTTACGTTTTAAAATAACTGAGGTACCACAAACAAGCACTGATGTTGCCAGAAAAGTTAATTTTGCTAATTATTGGATGGAAACTGTTTCAAAAAAAAGCAAACATCTTAATGAGGCCTGGGATTTTGTTTTGTTTATAACAACAGATCAAAAAGCTAATAAAACATATCTTGATAAAGCAAAGAGGCC
>JAUVKC010000057.1 GCA_030592165.1 Candidatus Buchananbacteria bacterium
GGCGTTACTCGTTTTTAGTCGGTGAAAATGAATATCAATTACTAACTGAGAAAATCGGTTATGAGAATAAACAAATCAAGCCAGTTGATTTAGTTAAAAATGAGGAAATAATTGATTTGGATGTTGGTCTTGAAAAGGAAATATCAAATATATCTCAAAAACAAAAACTTGACAGTTCTACTTAGTTTTGGTAATATAGTAATCAACTTTAAATAAACTTTAATTACTCAATTAATCTCTCACATCTGACTGGTTTTCCTGCCCAAGCGGGTATGTTGTCAGGTGGACGAAGAAAGGAAAAATTATGACAAAAATACCAGAGGTTTTAGATTTGCTAAAATCAGGTGTTCATTTTGGACATCAATCTTCTCGTTGGCATCCAAAAATGGGTCAATATATTTTTGGTGCTCGTAACGGTGTTCACATTATTGACCTTGAAAAAACTCAAGAACAATTAGCTAAAGTCGATAGTTTCATAGAAAAAATTGTATCTAATGGTGGTGTAATACTATTTTTAGGTACAAAAAAACAAGTTAAAGATTCATTAAAAAAAGCAGCTGATGAATGTAATGCTTTTTATTTAAATGAAAGATGGATTGGTGGATTTTTGACAAACTTTGGTCAGGTATCAAAATTAGTTAAAAAGTACAATTCTTTAGTCAAACAAAGAGACGGTGGGGAATTAAGTAAATATACAAAAAAAGAACAAGTAGATTTTGAAAAAGAAATTAATAAACTTGGTGCTATTGTTTATGGTGTTAAAGATATGGGAAAATTACCTGACGTAATTTTTGTTTGGGATGTGAAAAGTGAAAAAACAGCTATTAGTGAGGCTAAAGTTAAGAATATACCTGTTATTGGTATTTGTGATACAAATACTAATCCTGAAGGCATTGACTATGTCATACCAGCCAATGACGACGCAACTAAAGGGATTGATATTTTACTAAAATTTATTGCTGAAAGTGTTAATAACGCAAGAGCCAAGCAAAAACCAGCAGCTTCGTCATCTGAAGAAAAAAAGACTCCCCCAAAAAACAAATAATAAATAACTAATATAGTTATAATGTAGAAAGTCTAAAGTAGAAAATAATTTTTAACTTTATAAACTTTTTAACTTATAACTAAAATAACAATATGGCTATTGATTTAAAATTAATAACAAAATTAAGAACGCAAACAGGCGCTGGAATGAGTTCATGTAAGGAAGCTTTAGAAGAATCTAATGGTGATTTCGAGAAAGCTATTGAGATATTACGAAAAAAAGGAGCTAAAATAGCAAGTAAAAGATCAGATAAAGATGCTTGTGAGGGTATTATTTATGCTTATATACATGCTAATAATAAAGCAGGTGCAATTATTGAATTGAACTGTGAAACTGATTTTGTTGCCAAGAATGAAGATTTTAAAAATCTTGCGCATGATTTAGCTATGCAGATTACAGCTCAAAACCCATTATATCTAAAACCAGAAGATGTTCCTGAAGATGTTTTGAATAAAGAAAAAGAAATTATTAAGGATGAATTAAAAGAAGAAGGGAAGCCAGCTGATATGTTAGATAAAATTTCTGAAGGTAAGATAAATAAATGGTATGAAGACGTTTGTCTTTTAAATCAACCTTTTATTAAAAACGAAGATATTACAGTCGCAGAATTAATAAATGAAAAAATTGCTGGTTTAGGTGAGAAAATAGAAGTTGGTAGTTTTTCTCGTAAACAAATTTAAAACCTTATGAATATAGTTGAGGTACAATTTAATTTATGGGACAAACCTCAGGATTATGGTTTGAATGATTTGGATTTGAATCTTGGTGATTATGTGATTGCAGATTATGGTGAGAATGAAGAAATCGGTAAGATTGTTAATGTTACAGAACAGGATAAAACTGATGATTCAATAATACAAATTACTCGTAAAGCTGAACTTAAAGATTTGGAAAAGCTTGAGAATTTGGAAAAACAAAAACCTTCTGCAGTAGAGGAATGTAAAAAATTGATAAGCAAACATAATTTACCAATGAAATTAGTAGATGTTCATTTTTCATTTGATGAGAGAAAAGTTGTTTTTGCTTTTATCGCAGACAGTCGGGTAGATTTTCGTCAGTTAGTAAAAGATTTAACTCGTATTTACCAAAAAGCTATTCGTTTGCAACAATTAGGAGTTCGTGATGAAGCAAAAATCAATGGTGACATCGGATCTTGCGGTATCACTCAATGTTGCAAAGCACACTTAAAAGAACTTGGTAACGTAAATGCTGATCAGGCAGAACTTCAACAAGTATCACATAGAGGCGCTGAAAGACTCTCAGGTGTCTGCAGTAGACTGAAATGTTGTTTGCGCTATGAAAACGACCTTTATGCAGATTTGGCTAAAAAGTTTCCAGAAGTTGGCAGTATAGTAAAAACTACTAACGGCAAAGGTCAGATAATTGAAAATATGATTTTAAAAGAAGCAGTTCGCATAAGACTTGAAAAAGATGAAACAACGATTGTAGAAATGCCTTTAACAGATATAAAATAATTCACATAAAAAAAATAGCTAATTTAGCTATTTTTTTGTTAAGTTTATTATGATATAATATTCTATATGAATGAAAAAATAAGCAAAAAAGAGATAAATAAAAAAGTAATTGATGTAGAAAATGCTCGAGATCATTTAAATAATGCACCTGAAGAATACTTTACAGCGATTAATGAGTGTATACGAGAGGAATATGAAAGTACAATAAAAAAATTAAGACCAATTAAAGCTAATTTAGCTAATCCAAGGTTAGTCGCATCAATTGGAGTAGGTGGTGGGTTGGAAGTAAGAGTTTTATCAGAATTGTTTAATGATAAGGAAACAATGATATTGGGTGTTGATCTTTCTGATAAGGCGTTAAGGATTGCTAGAAATTATCTTAATAAAAATAACATTGAAGCACATCTTATTCAGAGCAGTGCTGTTCATCTGCCTTTTGAAAAAAACAAAATTGATGGAATAGTTTTTTCAGCAATTTTGCATGAAATTTATAGTTATGTAGAAGATGGAAAATTTGCATGGAAAAAAGCTATACAGGAAGCAACAACCTCGTTGTCGCCGAATGGTGTTTTGTTGCTTCGTGATTTTGCTTCTCCTTTTGAAAAAGGAGATATTCGTTTGTCGTTTTTAACAGATGAATCCAAAAGATTTTACAGTTATTTTATAAATAATTTTAGGAATTTTACTAGTTGGACTCAAACTGAATTAATAAGTTTTATTGATAAAAGAGTTGGTAATAAAGATTATCCAAAGATTAATAGTGGGAATGATTCAATTAAAATTCCGTTTGATAAAGCAGCGGAAATGATACTTCACTTTAAAACTCATCAATCTGATATAGAAAATAACTGTGTTAAACCTTTTAGTGATGGTTGGAAAGAAATTGATGAGAGGTATTTACCTTTTAATCCAAATCAAGAAAGTGATAAAACTATGGATATAAATGAATACGTGAATGAAGTCATCATCTGTTCTGGGAATAAACTGGCATGTATTAATAGTGAATTAAGCCCAAGACCTGAAGTTGCAAAATATTTCATGAAACATTTTGGGATTACTAAAGAAGGAATGGGGAACCCAAGAAAATTGTATGAGCAAATACCTGCAAAAATGGAATTAGTATTTAAAAAAATAAATTAATAATATGAATGTGAAAATTTTAAAATTTAATCTTAAATATTTGGATGATATAACGATATCATTTGCAGAGTCATTTTCTGATTGGAGTGTCGCTGAGGTAAAAGATTATTTAATGCAAGCATATAATACTTATCCAGAATATTGTTTTATGGCTATTAATATCAAAGACGATGATATTTTAGGAGCAATATTTAGTAAAATATGTCCATATAATAAGGGAAAAATGATTTTAGTTGAATCATTGCAAGTAAAAAAAGAATCTAGAGGAAAGGGTGTTGGGAAATTATTAATGAAGAAAATTCATGAGACAGCGAAAAAGAAAAAAATAATTAGTATAGGTATGCTAGTCTCTAAGAATAAAAATTTTCCCTTGTCATGGTTTAAAGATTTTGGATTTAAAGAAACTGGCTGGGTAGAGTTAGCTGCTAACACAGAAGATATTAAAATAATTTAAGAATTTAAGTTATTATTCCTGATTCTTTTAGTTCTCTTTTAAATTCACTTAAAAATTTCTTTAAAAATAATGTTCTTTTCTTGGCGATTTTTTTAGCATGATCTGTGTGCATTTTTTTCCCAACAACAAGAAGTCTTCTGTGAAAAAGGTCAATATTTGATTTGAATTCAGTAGACTTTTTTTTGCAAAAAGGGTCTTTTGGATTATAAAAAGGAATATTCATTTGACCGCCTGATGAAAATGTTCGCATAATTGAAATAGCCCCGCAGGCTTCTAGTCTGTCAGAATCTTGTATTATTTTAGCCTCAAGCATTTTTGGTTTGATATTTTTTGAGAAAGAGCATTGTTTAATGCAAATTTCTACGGCTCCAATTTTATCATTTGGAAATTCATTAATATTCTTTAGAATTTTAGCTGCTGTTTTTGCACTTTTTTCGCTTTCATATTTACTATGAGGGCTATTTTTTTTACATACAATCAAATCATGAAAAAGTGCAGCCGGGGTTAAAATATCAAGGTCAGCTTTTTCTTTTTTGCCAATTATCTCAGCCATATTTGTTACTCTTAAGACATGCTGAAAATCATGAGAGGGATCATCTCTTGTTTGTAGATTTTTGGCAATTTTTACTAATGTAGTTTTTATATTTTTTTTCATAATTTTATTATAACAAAAAATATAACGAAATAGAAATTGTAGAAATGCTTTTAACTGATATCAATCTCCTCTGTTCTAATCTTGCTTGTTGTAACCTTTGGATTAGGAATGGCTTTTGTTTTTATTCAAAATAAGGTAAAATTAGGATACAATGAACAATTATCAATTTACAGTTCACAATTGATCATTGCTAATTATAAATTATTAATTTGATATTATGGCAAACAAAAAAAATAAAAAAGTTGTTGAGCATAAAGAGGTTTTAATTTTAAAATTAGTAATACTTTTCGCAGTTTTGTTAGTTCCTTTGGCTTTAGTTTTACTTTTTAGTTTTAATCAACCTTTTTTGGTTTTGAAAACAAGTTTTGATAAACCAGTTAATAATGTAATCAATTCAGAATCTGAATCTTTAGACGGTACTTTTGAAGCAGCACTACCAGCTGAAAGGATTGGTGATTTATCAAATGTGTCAGATGATAAAATTAATTCATTATTTAATAATTTAAAAACAAATTAAATTTATGATAAAAGTAGCAATTAATGGTTTTGGCCGGATAGGCAGAGGTTTTTATAAAGCTTCACTTAATAAAAAAGCTAAATTTAAAATAGTAGCGATTAACGATTTAACACCGCCTGATAATTTAGCTTATCTTATGAAATACGATACTGTTTATGGTAAATGGGAAGGACATAAAGTCTCAGCAACTAAATCGTCATTAAAAATTGATGGTAAGACAATTCCAGTTTATTCGCAAAAAGATCCGTCTCAATTACCTTGGAAAGATTTAGGAGTAGATGTGGTTGTAGAGTCAACAGGTTTTTTTACAAAAACTGAAGGTGCGAAATTACATCTTGATGCAGGTGCTAAAGCAGTTGCTATTTCAGCTCCAACTAAATCAGAAGATATTAAAACTTATGTTAGGGGAGTGAATGATAAGAAACTAGGTAAAGATAAAATAATTTCTAATGCTTCATGTACAACAAACTGTACAGCACCAGTTATTGGTGTTTTAAATAACAAATTTGGGGTCAAAAAAGCCCTATTAACAACTGTTCATGGTTATACTGCCACCCAGAGCCTTATTGATGGTCCAAACGCCAAAGATCCACGTAGAGGCAGGGCAGCTGCAGCTAATATTGTGCCGACTTCAACAGGCGCAGCTATTGCTACAACTTTAACAATACCTAGTTTAAAAAATAAGTTTGATGGTATATCAGTAAGAGTTCCAGTGCCTGATGGTTCATTAGTTGATGTAACAGCTGTTTTGAAAAAGAAAACAACAGTCGAACAAGTTAATAAAGCTTTTAAAGACGCTGCGAAAAATCCTTTGTATAAAGAAGTTTTGACAGTAACAACCGAACCAATTGTTTCTACAGATGTTATTGGATCTCCATATTCAGCTATTGTTGATTTACCTTTTACAAAAGTAATTGACGGTGATTTAGTAAAAGTTTTGGCCTGGTATGACAACGAATATGGTTATTCATGTCGGCTTGTTGAAATGGTTGAGAGAATTAAATTATAAAAATTTATTATATCTGCAGTCCGCTAATTTTTTGAGTGGGCTGCTTTTTTTTCCATGGATATTTTGCTATAATGAAATAAGGAAATTAGAAATTAATTATATTTTTACCAATTTCAAATATCCAATATCCATCTTATGACA
>JAUVKC010000093.1 GCA_030592165.1 Candidatus Buchananbacteria bacterium
AACTCTGTCAACATATGGTGAAATTAAACAAGTTATTGATATAAGTGGAGATGTTGACTTTACTTAGTTATACTGAATAAGGAAGTATTCAGATTATTTAAGTTTGTTCATAAAAGGTAAATTCCAAAATGCATTTTTTACTGCATTATCAGTAAAGTTTTTTTCTAGATATTGCCTATTATTTGCGTTAATACTCTTAGTTTCTGCATCATCAATAGTGTATATCTGCAACATCAACTCTGACAACTTATCCTCATCAGCCACACCAAATAACCATTGTTTGTCGGTAATAATTTCTCTGGCACCCCCCACATTAGTCGATATTACAGGCACATCTGCAATGATAGCCTCAAGTAGTACCATTCCAAATGGTTCATAATCAGAACTTAGAATAAAACTGTCAAAAGCACGATAATAATTTACCGCATTGGGAACAAGTCCTGTAAAAAATACTCGCTCTTCCAGTTTGAGTTGCCTGACCTGATTTTTTAGCTCAGTTTCAAGTCGCCCAACACCCAGAATTATTAATATTGCATCAGGTAATTTTTCTGATACTTTAGCAAAGGCATTAATTAGAGTTTTTTGATCTTTGTCCGGGTGTAAACGCCCCACATTAGAAAAAACATATTGTTCATCTGTTATCCCTAAGTGTTTCCTAGCTTCACTACGTGAAACCTGATTTTCTACCACTTGTTTGATATTAATACGATTGTATAAAGTTTGAATTTTCTCAGATGGAAAATTTGGTAAGTGCCATCTAATATCATCACGTATAGCATTGGATACACCAATCAGGTAAAGATTTTCCTGATGATGATTAACATACCAGCGACGCATAAAGCGAATATAATTACCAAATGAATGATGAACCCCAATGACCGGCATATATTTTATATGTCGTGCAATAAACATGGCTTTATAACGGTGAGCAATAATAAACTCAAAATCGTACTCAGCACAAAGTTGTTTAACTTGTGTGATTTGTTGTCGTTTTAAACCACGTAAATCTTTGGAGTGATTTTCCAGAAATAAGACTTCATCTGCATCAGTTTGAGTAATGACTTCAGCACTTTGTTTACCAAGTAGATAAACTGTAATAACTTGATAATCAGTGCCTTTAAATAAACTTGCGTATTGTCTTGCTACATCCAGATAGGGAATACTATAGTCATGACAAAGTTGTAATACGTATTTTTTTTTTCTTATTGGACTCATAATAACCAGCTAGTACTGTAATTCATTCAATTGACCATAATGGATTTAGCTTTGACCTGGAAATAACTACAAATAAAAAATCACCTTAGTCATCATTGTACACCTTCACGTTCAGAATAACGCAATGAGTTTGCTACAATAAAAGCTAGGGGAATCCAGAAAACAAACCAGCGTTCATTTGCTCTTGAGATAGGATAAGAGCCATTTGACAACAAACAAAAAATACCATAAATCATTATGATACCTAAAATTGCAAAGTATTCTTTTTTATGACTACAACAGGTTTTTAAAGCATAAAAAATAATTGATAAAATTAAAATAACACCGAAGATTCCTGTGTATAACCAGGTTGATAGAATAAAATTATGACTATGTGAAACATAGCGATTAGAGCTGATAAAGAATTTAAAGTCACTACCTAGTCCATAGCCGAACCACGGTTTTAGCAGAGATAAGTTAACTGAATCCTTCCATATAATGTCCCGAGCAGAAACATTAAATCCACGAGAAAATATAATATTAACCCAATCAGTAAAAAGAAAAACTCCTGTCACTAATAAAATAATAAAGAGTATCGGATAAAATATTCTTTTATAATCAACAGGAGTTATAAGCAAAAAAAGTAATGGCGTAGAAAGCAATAAAGCTAATTGCGGGCCACGACTTTTGGTCAATAATATCTCCAGAGCAAAAATAAAACTGAGCAATAAATAAAGTAACAATATATATTTATTTCTCTCTCTAAGGTATGCCCCGGCAGAAAGTAGGAATAAAGCACCGTAGACAGTTGCACTTGATATAACATCATTTAAACCACCCCAAAGTATTAGACGACCTGTCAAACCTTTTTGAAAATATCCCCATAGAGAAATAGTCGCTAAGCCGAAACCACAAAACATCAATAGTGTAAATATAATTTTATCACTTGATGGGTAATGTAAAACAATGTGATAAACTGAATAAAACAAAATAATTAAAACAGCAACTCGTTTTATGTATTTAAAGAATAGCTGCAGCTGAAAATTTTCCGCCCAAAAGACTGAAATTAATGAATAGAGGAAAAATATTACAATAAGAATAAATAATTTATTTTTATGTAATTGTTCCTGAATAAAAAGAGGTATTAATATTAACGAGGGTAAAACAACAAGAATAAAATAGAGTGTATGAAGACGTGAAATACCTGATTGCCAAAAAAAACCAGTGAGAAAGCAGAGCATACCAATCAATAATATAAAGGATACTACCTGCTGATAGGTTTTCATGTGGCTATTACTACCATTAAAAATAATATTCATGATTATAATTTCATCTGGTTGTTTTGGGGAAATAACGTTATTATTACATATTTAAAGGCTATTTATTAAGATTTTTACAGGAAACTTAATTGAAAATACTTGATTGTACTTTACGTGATGGCGGCTATTATAATTCATGGGATTTTTCTGAAAGTTTGGTGACTGACTATTTAAATGCAATTAGTCAGTCCGGTATTTGCAATGTTGAACTGGGTTTAAGAAACTTTCCAAAAAATACCTTCTTAGGTGCTTTTGCCTATACTTCGGAAGAGTATCTTAATTCATTATCACTACCGGAAGGCATTAATTATGCTGTGATGCTGGATGCTAAAAGTATTTTAACTTCCGACATGACAATCCATGATGCCATTCATCAGTTATTTATTGAAAAACATAAAAGTAAGATTTCCCTGGTTAGAATTGCTGCTTATTTTCAGGAGGTTGAGTTATCAAAAGAAATAGCAATTGAATTAAAAAAAATGGGTTATCAAGTTGCTTTTAATTTAATGCAGGCCAGTGGAAAAGCATCAGAATTAATTAGTAAAACCGCTCATATTATTGCCTCATGGGATGCTGTTGATATTCTTTATTTTGCTGATTCACTAGGAAATATGGATACGGATGAAGTTAAAAAAATTATTTCAGCACTACGAAGAAAATGGCATAAAGATATAGGTATACACACACATAATAATATGGGTAGAGCTCTGGATAATAGCTTAGCAGCCATTAATGAGGAAGTAGAGTGGGTTGATTCTACTATAACCGGGATGGGACGTGGTGCTGGAAATGCAGCAACGGAGAAATTACTTTCCAGCTTGTCTTCGCTCAAAATCACACATAATTATTTCCCTTTTC
>JAUVKC010000067.1 GCA_030592165.1 Candidatus Buchananbacteria bacterium
CCTAAGGCAAGATAATCTTTGAATTCCTTTTCTGACTCAAATTTTTTCATTTCCAATTCAGGCTTATCGCTAATAATAACCGGCTGATTAGTATTTGGTTTTGGTAAATCCTTATATGTATAGACAAAATAAACCAAAGATAAATTAAAAATCGTAATTAAAGCAATAATGGCGATTAATGTGTAATGTTTACTTTCCATGATTTTTTTATTAATTATATAATACTTGAGTTTAATTATAACATTTATTGACAAATTTATGAAAATCAGTTATATTTAAAAATCAAAATAAAACTTAAAGGAGATAAAATGTGCTTAGAAAGAATTTCTATAGAATTGCCTCATTTTGGTTGGCAATTGGTTATTTTGGGACTTGAACTGGCTGAAGAGGAATATATTGATAGATTTATTAATGATGCTAATTTTAGGGAATTAGTAAAAGAGACACAATATGCACCAGAAAATTTTTTTCGATTAACAATTGAAGAAATTGAAAATGACGTTGACTTTGAGGCAGAAGAAAGTTCATCATATTTATTAATTCCTCAGATTGAAATAATTTATTATATTTTGATCTCACTACGTGATTTAATAAATCCTTCAAAAAGTGAAAATAATAAAATTGAACAACGGTTTGTTAAAAAATCAATTTGTATTATCTTGGACTATTTAAAGAATCAACTTGATGAAAATTAAATAAAAAAAAGACCTGATTAAATCAGGTCTTTTTTCTTATTGGTTTATTTTTATTTGAGTTGACGTTGTTGAGCCTGTCATACCTGGCTCATACATCAGGCTGGCTGTGGCTCCAGGACTACGAAAATCACCTTCATAACCGACTATAGCATAATAATTTAATGAATTTGAACGTCCAAAATAAAAGTTAGTTGAAAAGCTTACTACCTTATCTTCTCTAATATCTAGATTGTCATAGTAATATCGATATGATTTGATATTTTTAACATTAGTAAAGCTTTGATTGATAGGTATGAATCCGGCTGGTAAATAATCTTCGATCATTAAGTAATTACGGTTTGAGCCAGTGGTTTGATTAATCCTCAAATTAATATTTATAATATCACCAACTTTGAATTGAGATATCGGATTACCTTGCAAGTCAAAGTAATTTTTTTCTATAGATATATTTTTTGATTTTTGAGCCAGAATCTCATTGTCAATATAATCAACAACTTCCAAATTCCAGTAGATTTTTCCGGCGCCATGTTTATTGATTTGTAAAGTATTTGCCTCAGCTAATTGATTAAGTGGAATTTCAATAGTTTTATTGTATCTATCAGATGACACAGATTCTGTATGAATTATTTTACCATTTAAAATGACATCATAATTGTAATTTGGCCGTGAATCTGATAATACTTCAACATATTTAATCAAGGAATTTAAAATCTGTGAAGATTGTCTTGTTGATCCCCAAAGTCCGTTATAACCATTACGGTTTTTCATTAACCACTGGATAGTTCCATCAATATTTTTATTATCAGGATCAATGGTTAGTATAGCTAATAAATTAACACCTGTTGCAGAATATTTATCTTGCATACTACGATAGTTCCGATTACCTGCGAATTCCCAATGATTGTTTTGAGCTTTGCTTAAAATCTTTTCCATAACGCGCTGAGCCATAAAATCATCATTTTTCTTGGCCAGACTCAAAGCAATATAACCCTGGCTTTGGATATTTAAGGTTGATAAATCATTGGCAATTTTTTCAGCTTCTTGATCAAGCCACTGATCTGAAAAAGAATTATCGATCTTTACTAAGACATAATGAGCATAAGCTTTCTCATTACCTTCAAGGTCTGAATACACTTTATTTAAATATTTAATTGTGTTATCAAGCATTGCTTCTCGATTATTTAACAACCCAGCTGTTTTTGCTTCATAAAGTCCTTCAGCAACATAGCCTGTGATCCAAATATTTATTTCATCCTCTGACCACCAACCAAACGCTCCATTGTCGTGCTGAAAATTAGCAAGCTTTTCAAAACCTTTATCAAGTTTTTCATTGATATCACCAGCAAGTTCAATGCCTAATTTTGATTGATACTTGTAAGCTAGAACATTTGGCAAGTGTTTGGACATTGTTTGCTCAACACATCCATAAGGAAAACCAGTTAAATCAGTAATTAATTGGGGAATTGATGAAACGATTGATGACGAAATATTTAGCTTGGCTTTTATTTTACTTATACCTGAATTTTTATTTACTGAAAATGTTGTTTGGCTATCATCAGTACCAGAATAATTTGAGCGGTAGACTGTTAAATTTGGATAAACTGGAATATTGATTTTCACAGCATCTCCATAATCTTCGTCTTTTGAAACAACAGAATATGATACTTCCATATTATCGTTTTGACCAGCCTTGACTCTCCAAACAACTGTCTTAGATTCTTTATTTTTTTGATAAGTATATTTTTGCGGTTCATTTATCAATTGCCCACCTTTAACTTCTAGTTTGACAGTGAAATCAGAATCATAGCCAATATTGTTCAAAACAACTGCTTTTAAATTTATTTCATCGCCAGTTCTGATAAATTGAGGTGTATTTGGTGATATAATTAAATCTTTACTGGTTTTAAACTCAAGAGTTGTTTGACCGGCATTAAAATTTGTATCAATAGATTTTGCCTGAGCAACCCAAGTTGTTAGGTTATCCGGTAAAGTAAATTTAATAACCGCTTTCCCCTTTTTGTTTGTTAAAATTAGCGGATTCCAATATGCAGTATCTACAAAATTATCTCTTGGCGTTGGAGTTCCTTTATCATTATGAACATAAAGATCATTAGCAAAATACGTATGGTAATTGTTTGTTTCAAAATTATAAACTTTAGTTTTATGATTGATCTTTTGGATTGAATTAATTACAACTAAATCATTATTTTTATTAATAAACCAATCACCAACTCGGGCATCTGCAGCTGTTTGCCATTGACCGTTGATTAACATTCTATGAACTCCTGTTACTTCAAGATCATCATTAATTAATAAATAATCTTCAACTATATGTTCAAAAAGTCGAACAACATTATCTTCTTTTAATTCTTTGGAATATTCATCAGCTTTACTCAAAATTTTGTCACCAACTCTTATGTCTTCAATATCTTTATAGTTTCCATTAGCCATTAGGATCTGGGTACCTTCACCAAAACAACCACCACGTTCAGCACCTAGAAAAAATATGACGTTTAACGAATTATATGTTTTTAGATTATCTGCTGGTTTTGGATAAAATACATTATAAATATTCCCTGACTTCTCTGGCATTAAGGCAAGAATAGCCTTATCAATTATGCCAAGTGAACTTTCACTGACAACTGCTTTACCTTTATGATTTTTTGTACTAATTTCAATTTCGATTTCTTCACCTGGAAGGTATTTATCTTTATTTGATTTTAAGTCAACATTTAACTCACTGCCCTTAACTTCAATATATTTTTTTTGACTCACAAATATATCATCTTGAAAAAGATCAATGTATAAATAAAATCCCGGAACTAATTCTTCGGTAATTTCAATATCCAAATTAAAATTATTAGTTTGTAAATTTTCAAAACTATAATTATAAATATTTTCTTTGTTTATACTTACCATCATTTGTCCACTTGCCTTTGGTAATTGTAAATCAATAGCAGCATTATCGCCTATCGCATAGATATCTTTATCAGGAGTGATAACAATCCTATCTTGAGCATCTAAACCATCTTCTTGATTAAGTGATCCCCAACGATAATCATAGACATATATATTATCTGCTTTTTGGATTACATTGCCTAGATCATCCTCAGTTATCAATAAAATTTGATATGGACCATTTTTTGGTAATTTAAAACTAAATTCTATCTCACCTGTTGCGTCAGTGGTGATAGTTTCATTATATATTTCAGTTCTTTCTTTCTCATAATATCTACTTTTGGCAATTTTTATATTAACTTCTTTACCACTGATATAATCTTTGGTTTTATTATCAATTAGTTCATAAACAAACTGATACTCTTTATCAGGTTTCAAATCCCAAACAGCTTTTGGTTCAAGTCTTCTTAGACTAGTTTGCCCGTTAAACATATTAACAGTATAAGTAGCACTTGAAGTTCTATTTAATGAATCTGTAATTGTTGCTTGAATAGTTACGGGAATACCCTTGTTTTGCAAATAATAATACCAATTTGGTAATTTAAAATTATCAGTTGGCATTTCAAAATTAATTGTACCATCATTGCTTAGGCTAAATTCTTTACGGAAAAATGATTGATTATAAGTATACGCTTCAATCTCGACTTGAGCATTGTTTAAAGGTTGCCCAAAATAGTATTTTGCATCAACACTAACATTGATTGTTTCTTTTTTAATATATATATCTTTATCTGTATTTATCATTACCTCAAAAACAGGTTTTTGATAAACTTCAACATTGAACCTAGCTGACGCTAAAATTTCGTCACCATCTTTAATTTCAAGAAAATATAAGCCTGTTTTTAATTCATCTGACAAATTAAAGTCAGCTGAAACGGCACCATTATTATTTGGGATGGTTATAGTCTCATAAATAATTGTTTTTTCCTGGCCATAGCCACCGGAACGAGCAATTATTGAAACTTCATTTTTTATTGCTGAATAGGTAAAATTATCATTATCCCAGATAATTCCTTTAAAATTAACAGTATCTCCAGGTTTGTAAAGTGGTCGGTCGGTATAAAGATGTGACCTGACAGTTTTTATTTCTTTGTCGTAATTATATAAAATCTCTGACCAGGCTAAAACTGTCATAGCTTTATCACCATCTTTTTCACTAATAATAACACCAGGGTAATCTTCGAGTGGCAGAGTTAATTCAATAATCCCGTCACTATTTGTGTCATAATTCCAAAGTTCATTGTTCTTATCACCGCCATAGCCTTTGATCGTTGCATTATTAATTGGTAACGCTGTTTTTTGATCTAAAATCCTGGCAATAAATTTATCACCTAAACGGTAATGCATATTAACTAATTTGCTATTATTGATATAAAAATTAAAAGCTTCTTGGCTGTCTTTGTCTAAACCTTGAACAAAATATAAACCAGTATCAGGAAGGCTTGGATAATAAGTATTCTCACCTTCATTAAATTCTAAAATCTGTGTTTCAATCAATTCATAATTAAATTGCTTTTTCTTTTCCTGAGACGCATAAGGATCTATTTTGTAATTTTTAATAAAATCCGTTATATCAGCTTTATACAATGTTATATTATAAGTTTCGTTGTCATTATAATTACGTAAAAATACCTCATATTCATTATCATAATAATTTATAGGGTATAAATTTGTACCATACGAATTTGTTGTCAAGATTCTCTTTTTGCCTCTTTTTCTGGTACTAAAAGTAAAAACAAAATCATCATTCATTTTTTCTTTTTCACCAACATACAAATCATTAGTTATTTTAATTGTATAAAGTGAATCGTATTTTAAATTTTTTGTTGTAGTGTAAGTCAATATTTGATTGTCTTGGTCATAATTTACCTGACCATCAATTTCTGGCTGGATAGAAAATTTATTAACTAAATCATTAATATCTACATTAGGGTAAGGAAACTCAAATTTGATAGGTGTTGAAACAGGTACATTAGCCTGACCAGCCTGAACTAAATGAGCTCGTAACGCCTCTGGTCCACCAGTAAACTGGGTTAGATAATAGCCACCAAC
>JAUVKC010000010.1 GCA_030592165.1 Candidatus Buchananbacteria bacterium
AACAACCTCTTCATTAGCCAAGCCAACGTTACAGGAAATACACCAGTTAATATCCATTTTATTTTTATAAGCTAAATTTTTCTCAAATAATTGTAAAAATATCCATTGGGTCCATTTATAGTATTTTGGATCTGTTGTATTTATTTCTCGTGACCAGTCAAAAGAAAAACCCAGTGATTTTAATTGACGGGTAAAATTCGCAATATTCTTAGCAGTTGTTTCTTTTGGATGAGTACCTGTTTTGATAGCATAATTTTCTGCTGGCAACCCAAAAGCGTCCCAACCACTGGGGAATAAGACATTTTGTCCTTCCATTCTGCGTTTACGAGCCAAAATATCAATAGCAGTAAATGAGCGAGGATGCCCAACATGGAGTCCTTCAGCTGAAGGGTAAGGAAACTCAATTAAGCAATAAAATTTATTTTTGCCTTTATCAGCAGCCTTATGTAGCTCTTTTTCCTCCCAATATTTCTGCCATTTTGGTTCAATTTTTGCTGGATTATATTCTTTCATAATTTTTTTGTTCATAGAATAGAGCTAATGGCCTAAAAACTATATACTATTTGCCATTAGCTATACGACTATATAGCCCATTTTACGCTAAAATCAAAAAAAATTCAATGCAAATATCGTATATTAGCCAAGATTAGCTAAAAAATTAAAATCATTAACTAATTACTACTATTTAAAGAATAAAATGACTTGACAAAATATACATAATATGCTATAGTTATATATCAAGTTCAAAGAGGGCTTGGCAAAAATACAAACAACCTTTATAAGGAGGTACGTTATGGGAGATAAAGGGATTGGCAATACCGTAAAAAAGAGTTATGTAGGATCAAATTTAAGCACAACAATAAATGGTCCTACCATGACCACCGCAGAGCTTTTCGCTCTCCAAAGCAAAAGGAGATCCTTCTCGGATAACCATAAAATCTGGCGATAATGTCGCCACCAACAAAATAAAGCCCCCTATGGACATCGATCCAGGGGCTTCTTTTTTTTGTAAAAAAAACTTCTACATAAATGTAGAAGTTTTAATTATTATGAATCACCTCCTGCTTCATGCTGTCTTATTTGCATAGCAAATTCAGTTTCACAAGAATCAATCCACTCAGTACTCATGAACATTAAACAGGCAACATTGTTTGTTTTTTTTGATAATCTTATCATGAAATTTTTACTAAAAACAATAAAATTATCTGTTTCAGCACATAGCCAGTGATACTTTTGAACTTTCTTACCAAAAAACTGACGAAAAAATTCTTTCAAATCAAGATCAACAAGAAGTTCGAAGTGGAATTCTATCAATGCGTCATCTCTTGGATCAATGTGAAAAGTAAGTTCGCTATATTCACGAGCTATAACAAAATGCATGATTTCATCCTCCAATAAATAATATATTTCTGGAAGATCAAAAATTAAAGTCAAGTCCTCAAGATCACAATCGTCAAGTTTAAACGAGCCCTCTTTCATTATTATACAACCATTCTGCCAACCTGGTAATATCGGTAATAACATTGAACCCTCCTTTTTATTTTCAAACGATTATTATTAAACTTAGATAATTTTTTACTTTTTGTCAAGCTTGCAGCTGGTAGTTTCCGTCATTATACACTCACCAATTATAATTTCAAAACCAGCATTTTTAGCCAGCTCAACTGCTTGGTCATATTCTGAACCTGGCTGAAACCAGATTTTATTCAAATTCAAATCAAGACAATCTTGAACAGCTTTTTGAGCATTTTTTTTGCCCACCACCAAAACAACAACATCAGGTCTTTCATCAAGAGAGATTAAACTAGGATAACATTTAAGACCAGCCACTTCTTCATAATTTGAGTTTACTGGAATAACTTTATAACCTTTCTTTTTTAAATCAACCAAAACCTTATAACCATATTTTTCCTGGCTTTGAGTAGCCCCAATAATCGCATAAATATAATTGGGCCTAATATAGTTTTGCAATTCTTTTTCTTCCATATATTTTTTTAAAAAATTTAAATCATTTCATCTTAGCCTATACTCCTCTTCTTCATCTTCTTCCTTCATCTTCTTCCTTCCTCTCTTTTATAATAACAAATTCACAGAGAAAAAAAGAGCCACTCATAAATGAGTAGCTCTGATTTAGCTGACGAACGAACACCTGACAGGTATTGTTGGTATTTTATCAAGATCAAATGTTGTCGGACAATCAACAGACAGACCTTTTTCACTGGCAATATTTTGAGCTAGAGCATAAAAATCAAACAACTCTGCTGGATGATTAATTTCTATTTCTTGTTTATCTTGTCCATAGCCTCCTTTATCGTAGAATTTTAACCTTCCGATTACACTTCCATTTAATCCTCTGGGTATCCACTCCAATACCCACCCTGGTCCTAATCCCCTTGGGACTTCAACAATCTGATCAGACAAGACTCCCCCCTTTTTTTCATATTTGAAATTTAACTAAAAAGTAAAAAAAGGCTTATTGCCTATTTTTTTAATTTAATGAAACTATACGCTACTATCTCTTTTTTGTCAATATCTCCCAAAACTTAGATACTATTTATTTCCCCAATCTGCAATTGAACCTTTTTTATCCAGTTTATGTTGAAGATATTTATAGGCAGATAAAGCAGCCTTAGCTCCTTCACCGGCTGCAATAATAATTTGTTTATAAAGCCCATTAGTGACATCACCGGCAGCGAAAATACCTTCAGTGCTAGTATGATTATAATCATTAATAACAACTTGATTTTGCTGATTCAAGTCAACAGAGTCTTTGATTAATTGAGAGTTAACATAATGACCAACTTCAATAAAAACTCCATCCACTTCAATATTTTTCATCTCTTCAGTTTTTATATTTTTAACATCAAGACTTTTTACAAAATCTTCACCTTTAATTTCTGTCACCGCACTATCTAAAACTAATTCAACATTTTTAGCATTTTTAACTTGTTCAACCAATATCTCATCTCCACGAAATTCATCACGTCTGTGAATCAAATAAACTTTTTTAGCAATTTTGGCTAAATATTCTGCGGCGTCTAAAGCAGCATTGCCACCACCAACAACAGCAACTATCTTACCTTTATATAAAGGAGCATCGCAATTCGCACAATATGTAACTCCTTTATTAATAAATTCTTTTTCTCCTGGAACTTCCAAATTACGAGGCGTAACCCCAAAAGATAAAATCACCGCATAAGCCTGATATTCATTATCCTGATTTGTTTTAACAGTAAAAACATCCTCTTTTTTAATAATACTGGCCATTTCTTCCATAATAAATTCTGAACCAAAACTTTCTGCCTGCTTTTTCATATTTTGAGTCAAATCAAAACCATCAATTTCTTCAAATCCTGGATAATTTTCAATTGAAGCAACTGTACCTGCCTGCCCGCCAATATCTTTGGTAACTATAAGATTTGATAATTTTCTACGAGACGCATAAATACCAGCTGTTAATCCAGCTGGTCCGCCGCCTACTATTATTAAATCGTATATTTTTAACATTTCTTATTATTAGTTTGAAATTTTTGGACAACGACTTGCTATACCTTAAATTTTTCTAAACGTTCTTTTAAGGCGTCTAAACTCTGTGCACCAACCCATTCATCAACAACTTCACCTCCTTTAAAAATCTTAAAAGCTGGGACTGACATAATATTATATTTTTGAGCAATAGCTCCTCCCTCATCTACATCTAATTTAGCAATCTTAACTGGCTGTCCTTCCATTTCCGTAGCTAAATTTTCAATAACTGGTAACATCATTTTGCAGGGACCACACCATTGAGCCCAAAAATCAACTAAGACAGGGACATCACTTTGGATAACTTCTTGTTCAAAGTTATCTGAATTTAAATTTACTTCTGCCATAATATATTGCAATTAATAATTAACAACGTACAATGTACAATTATGGATGGATAATTATTTTTTTATAATATTTTACTAATAGATTGTTCTTGGTAAACTTGCAAAATATCGCCCTCCTTAATTTCTTTTTTTGTGGTTAGATTTATGCCACATTCTTGATCTTCAAGTACTTCATTAACATCTTGCTTACCTGCTTGAAGCTGAGCTATTTCAGCTGTTGCAATAATTTCTTTATCCCGTAAAACTTCAACCTTACCTTTGTTAACTATTTTACCTTTTGTTACTTTTCCACCCAAAACAACATTCTTTGGCTCAACTTTGAAAATTGCCAGGACTTTCAATTTACCTAAATCTTCTCTGACAATCTCAGGGGAAAGCTGTTGTGACATTTGTGCTTTAACATCCTCAATCAGTTTATATATTATATCATAATATTTTATTTCCAAACCTTTTTCTCTGGCAAGTTCATCTGCAGAAGAAATAGGTTTCACATTAAAACCAATCAACATGGCCTCACTGCTTAAAGCTAAATCAACATCAGCATCTGTAATATTCCCTAAGCCCTTAGAAATTATTTTTACTTTAATTTCTTCTGATTCAATTTTTTCTAATGATTCAGAAATAGCTTCCAACGAGCGCAAAACATCAGTTTTAATTATTAAATTTACTTTTGTTACTTTACTTTCTTCATCTTCATTTTGGATTTGAGCAAAACTACTAATGACTGTTTCATCTTTTTGAATTTGGAATTCTTTTGTTTTCTTATGTTTTCTTTCAATTTTTTTTGTGACTTCAACAATATCACCAACTTTTGGTGCATATTTCAAGCCAATAATTTTTACTGGGACAGAAGGACTTGCTTCCACAATATCCTTATTAGTATAATCTTTTAAGCTTCTAGCTTTACCATAAAACTCACCATTGATTGTCAAATTATCTCCTTTTTTAAGTGTTCCGTTTTGAATAAGAACTGTAGCAACTGGTCCTTCTCCTTTATCAATATGAGATTCAATAATTGTTCCAACCGCTTCTTTATTTGGGTTAGCCATTATTTTTTCTTTTTCTAATTCAGCCACTAATAATATTGTATCTAATAAATCATCAATGTTTTGATTTTCTTTAGCAGAAATTGGCACAATAATTGTATCACCACCCCAATCTTCAGGATTCAAATTCATACTAGCTAAATCTTGTTTTACTTTTTCAATGTTTGATTCAGGTAAATCAATTTTATTAATTGCTACCACCATTGGGATTTCTGACTGCTGAATAATTTTTATGGCTTCAACTGTTTGTGGTTTGATACTATCATTTGCAGCAACTACTAAAATAGCCACATCAGCAATCTTGGCTCCACGAGATCTCATAGCCGTAAAAGCTTCATGCCCCGGTGTATCTATAAAAGTAATTAAAGTATCTTTTTTATGCACCTGATACGCCCCAATATGTTGGGTGATTCCGCCAGCTTCTCCTGCCACAACATCAGTCTTGCGAATAGCATCTAAAAGTTTAGTTTTACCATGATCAACATGGCCCATAACAACAATAACAGGGGCTCTGGCTTGCAAATCAGATTTTTCTTCTTTTTCAATAATTTGTTTTATTTTTAAACTTCTTTTTGGAATATCTTTAATCTCTTCTGTTAAACTTAATTTCACTCCAAACTCATCTGCTACAATAGAAGCGGTTTCAAAATCAATTCTTTCATTTAATGAAGCCAAAACTCCGTTTTTCATTAACTCTTTAATAACCTCATTAACTGGTCTATTCAAAATAGTTGCAAAGTCACGAACAGTGACTACTGAAGGCATCTCAGCTTCTGTTATTTCTTGAACAACATTTGGTCCTTCATTTAATATTTTAAACTCATCTAATTTTGCTTGTTTGTCAGCCTCAATTTTTTCTCTTATCTCTTCTCCAATATAAATTATTTTTCTGGCAATTTTATCATCAAATTTAATCGCTTTTTTTCCCACATCAAAACCAAACCCTGGCAATACTTCCAAAAGCTCTTTTGTGTTTACTCTTAATTTTCTTGATAGTTCTGAAACATTCATGGTGATGAAAATCTACGAATTAAATACATGTCCGAAGACAAGGCAGGCAAATCTACGAATATTACAAAAAATGTTAATACTAATAAATTTGTAGCGTAATCAAAAACAAAGGATTTTATCATCCTTGTTTTGTTTAATATACTCCTTAAGAGGAGACTTGTCAATCACAAACTTAAGCCTTGCCAAGACACGTTTATTATGTTAAGCTAAAATTACTAATAATTAAATAAACAGGGAATTGAATTTTTACGGAAAGAAAGAGACGATATAAATCAAAGATTAAATTTTACAATTTTACAATGAACTCAAATACCAAAATTGAAAACAAACTCTTATCAAGACGATTAAATCAAGGTGTCTCTCTTTAAGGTTCTTTCATAAAATCTTTTTCTGTTTTTTATCATAGGAGAAACTATGGATATTTTAACATTTATTATCTGGGCTATTGCAATTATAGCTGGTTTTGTAATTGGATATTTTATAAGAAAATTTGTTGCTCAAAGAGAAATTGAAGGAGCCGAAGCAAAAGTTCAAAAACTTATTAACGATGCAAAATCAAAAGAAAAAGAAATTCTTTTACAATCCAAAGATAAAGCCATCAAAATCATTGATGACGCCAAACGAGAAGAACAACAAAGACGCAAAGACCTTTCTCACATGCAAAGTCGATTAGAAAAAAGAGAAAATACCTTTGACCAAAAGCTTTTAGACTTGGAAGGCAAACAGCAAAAATTGATGGATAAAGCTAAAGAAATAGAGCAAGTCAAAGAAAAAATAAATTCAATCAAAGAAGATCAAATCGCTAAACTGGAGAAAATCGCTCAAATGACTCAAGAACAAGCCAAAGATATTCTTTTGGAACACATTGAAAAAATCAGCAAAGAAGATATTTTGGGTAGAATGAAAAAATTACAAGAGGAAGGCCAGGAAGAAATAGATAAAAAAGCTAAGGAAATCCTAACTTTAGCTATTCAAAGATGCTCTATTCCTCAATCTCAAGAAATTACTACTACTAATGTTGAACTACCAAGTGACGAGATGAAAGGTAGAATCATTGGTCGTGAAGGCCGAAACATTCGTTCAATTGAACAATTGACTGGTGTTGAAATTGTGGTAGATGACACTCCAAACGCTATTTCAATTTCTGGTTTTTCACCGATTCGCCGACATGTCGCCAAAAGAGCTTTAGAATCTTTAATTTTGGACGGTCGTATTCATCCAACCAAAATTGAAGAGGCTATTGATAATGCTAAAAGAGAAATCGCTCTAGAAATAAAAAAAGCCGGAGAAGATACTCTTTACTCCCTTGGAATAGCTGGCATTGATCCAAAACTTGTTCAAATATTAGGTCGTTTAAAATTTAGGACTAGTTATGGTCATAACGTCTTACTTCATTCTTTAGAAGTAGCTAATTTAGCAGGACTTTTAGCTGAAGAACTGGGTGCTGATGTTAATGTTTGTAAGAAAGGTGGAATATTTCATGATATTGGTAAAGCTGTTGATCATGAAGTTAAAGGTGGTCATCCTGAGATTGGTTATGACATTATGAAAAAGTTTAATATGCCAGAAGAAATTGCTTATAAGTGTATTTCCCATCATGAAGATTCCCCAAAAACTTTAGAAGGTATTATTGTTAAAGTTGCTGATGCAATTTCAGGTGCACGACCAGGTGCACGTAAAGATACTTATGAACGATATTTACAAAGACTAGAAGAATTAGAAGGTGTTGCTAATTCATTTGATGGAGTTCAAAAAACATATGCTATTCAGGCCGGCCGTGAAGTTCGTGTCTTTGTTACACCTGATGAAATCGATGATCTAAGTGCAGCTAAACTAGCTCAAAACATTGCTCACAAGATTGAAGAGGATCTAAAATATCCTGGTGAAATTAAAGTCAGTGTGATTCGTGAAATGAGAATCACTGAATACGCAAGATAAATAACTGATAAAAAATACTTATGATAAAAATATTATTTTTCGGTGACATCTTTGGTAAACTTGGTAGACAAGGAATGATAAAAGCCTTACCAGATTTAAAGGAAAAATATCAACCTGATATTACTATTGCAAATGCAGAAAACTTAGCTCATGGCAGAGGCGTGACTGAATCAACTATAAAAGAGATGTTAAAAGCTGGGATTGATATGTTTACTTCGGGTAATCATGTCTGGGACAAAAATGATGCCTATAATATCTTTGCCCAAAAAGATTCACCACTTATTCGACCAGCTAATTATCCGGAAGAAACTGCTGGCAAGGGTGAAAAATTGCTTAAAATTGGCTTAAAAAAAGTACTTGTGATAAACTTAATTGGAAGAGTATTTTTTCGTGAAGACTTTAATGATCCTTTTGCTGAAATTGATAAAATTCTTGAAAAATATAAAAAAGACAAACCAAATGCGATCATAATTGACTTTCATGCAGAAGCAACCAGTGAAAAAATTGCTTTAGGACATTTTCTTGACGGTAAAGTTTCAGCTATGTTAGGAACACATACTCATGTCCAAACAGCTGATAATAAAATCCTTGAACAAGGTACTGCTTATATCTCAGACCTTGGAATGACAGGGCCTCAAGACTCAGTAATTGGCTTGGAAAAAACAGCTATCATAAACAATTTTTTTACCCAAATAAATAAATCCGCTCAAGTCCCAGAAACAGGTATGTGTCAGATTAATGGAGTTTATCTGGAGATTGATCCAAAAACTCAAAAGGCTTTAAAAATAGAACGCATTAACACTCAAGTCGAAATATAATATAATTAAAATATAATTCATAATTCGACCCATATGAATAAAGCAGCTTTAATTGAAGCTATTGCTTCAAAAAATAGAATCACCAAAAAACAAGCTGAAGAGATTCTTGAATCAATGTTGGAGACTATCACTGAAAGTTTAAAAAACGGTGAGGAAGTCGTTTTGACTGGATTTGGTACTTTTTCAGCTAAACTTCGACATGCTAGAAAAGGTGTTAACCCGCAAAATCCTAAAGAAAAAATAGACATTCCAGAAGTTACAATTCCGAAATTCAAATCAGGCAAAGCCTTGAAAGACGCGTTGAAAGGAAAATAGAAAACTATTACATAACAAAAAAAGACAAGTTATCATAGCTTGTCTTTTTTATTTAAATTTAAAATGCCGAGAATCCAGAGGAAGGATTATTTATCCTATCTGAATTCCCGGCGATTGCGACTTTTGTCGCTTGGCTTGAGGGGCGTCATAACCCTATAATAGCCGATAATTTCTGGGGCCTGGGTTTATTTTGACGCACTTTGTTTTTTGGCATTAAATCTTATTTCTGAATGTTTTACGCAGTTGTCCGGAGCCGATAATTTTCTTGGGCCCTGGTGTTTCGCGCAGTATGTTTCATCCGATTCATGGGGTAGTGCCAGCTCAATTGCCAGCACTACCCCGCTTCTTCTGCCTTACATTAATAGTTTTTTTTGGTATTTTTGTTTGTGAGTTTATTGTCTCTCTCAACTCCTAGAAAAAATCCCGATGTTCAGAGCTCTTACCGACTTAACAAACTCGCCTGTAAGATATGTAATGAGAATTTTGAAGATGTGCCGGTAGCGTTCGCGTCGGCAAACATCTAGACAATAAGCTGCCTGGGTTTTCCTGTTAAAATAACAGGCTGTGGGGAAAACTTCAGGCTAACCCCTAAACTATGAGTTTTCGCATTAGATCCTCCCAACCGTGGCGTGGTTTTGGCGGGTACCCTTTTGAGTGGGCTTTTGGGGTTATTGTGGCTGGACTGCTGTCCAGATCTTTTGTCGTCCTGACACAAGTGCCAAGTTCCGGTTTTTTTTCAGATACTCAAGCATCTCCATACAACGACCTTAACATTGCGGTTGACACGAGAGAGTCTGGTAAACGCGAAAAACTTCATGTCTCCATCTTCGCTTTGCAAATAAGCAGCAAAGTGTTCAAAAGTTCTTGTTACAGAACAAAAGAAAGTGAAAATGAGCCAAAAAGCTCTTTGGACAAAAACTCTCATCAATACGATATCCTCCTTTCATAAAAAACTAATATTTTGTTGTCAATTTCCTCAAAATCTAATTTACAAATTTTATAAACTAAGTTTTGAGTAGGATTATTATCCTAGCTAAAACCACAAATTGCTTTATGGTTTTGGGTAGGATGGGGTGTACGCTTGGTACACCCCTTCTGAGAGACTGGTTTTATCCGCCGTGGGTTCCGGTTTTCTTGAAACAAGCACGCTGGGTGCCTGGCTGCTGGTAACGTCGTTGGTGACCTTGGCCGTCGATCCTCTTTATCTTCCTTTTTCTACCATTTGTTTTCATAACCTGATAGAGCATATCGAGTACCGGATAGAGCTTGAGCTCCCTCTTATTTTCTTGCTTCCACTTACCAACACAATCGTTACAGATAGGTTGGAGATTAACAGTGGTCTTACTGAAATCGATGGGCAGTGCCTTGATTATCAAGACGACTCGTATTATACCATTATTGGTAGATACGTATTCTCCGTGCGATTTGTTGCATTTCGAGCAGATCAATTGGGGTATGGGCTTGCGCAGTTTTTCTGGTACGTGGGCAAAATTAAGAACCCTCGCTTGAATCTTCTTACCTTTTCTGTGATATTCATCAAAAAGTAAATCTCTTTCCTGACTATCCAGGAGAGAGTAGAACACCGGAATTTCCTGAAGAGCCAACTCAACGCACTTCTCACAAAACATGACCGTTGGGTTGGAGGAACCAATGTCCTTACTCTCGGCCATCATGTCCTTGGGTGAACAACTGGCTCCGCATGCCGAACAAACTACCATTTCTTCATCACCAATCGTTTCCGGCAAATTATTGTTTTTCATTTCAATTCCTCCTGATTATCGGCTGTTTTTTAATTTACGTTTATATCCATAAAAAGAGCTAAGCTCTTTTGTTTCCGCCTCATCCCAAGACAAAATAATCTACACGAGACTATTTCGTCTTGGGATGAGGTTTATAACTTTACTATTTAAGATCAGATATAAAAATAGTGTTAAGACTAACCACTTTGGTCATATTTTTGAGTTCCTAATAAAGGGCTAGAACACTCCCAATATATTAAATGTACATTTTGAAATGAGTGGGAACTTTTTAACCCTTAATTAGATTCTCAAATTGTAATATACTTATAATTAGCAAAAGCATGGAGGTATTGTTCACTCGAAAGTAAACGGTCTGACTTTGGCCGAAGCCTATCAGACAAACATCTAGTGTAGGTATCTTCTAGCTTGCGCCGGAAAATGTCTACGGCTAAATGACTACTACCCCCATATTTCTGATAACTATGTAAAGATCTTTTCTTTTTTAGTGTAATAGAATACAATATCATATTTAATGAATTTTGTCAATAGCAAAACGTAGTCATTCTGCTAAAACTAGCCAAATAGCATTAACAAAAAAGAACCTCTGTCAATAAAAATTAACAACTTTTTTTATCAATGCTCGATCGAAATGAAGGGGGAACTTCGGTGATCCCATCATGTCGACCATCGTGGAGACATCCCTTGGCAATATGGTAATTAAAGGATTCCTCCATTCGTTTATTAAATAAGAAACTAAGAATTTGGTTCAAATTTTATAAAAACATTTTTTGTAACAAAAAAGAACCCCGCTAAATGCGGGGTTCTTTTTATCTATTATCTTATTTTTTGAGTTTTTTAAAGCCTGTTCCAGCGGGTATCAAACGACCAATTATCACATTTTCTTTCAATCCTTCCAGATTATCAACCTTACCAGTAATAGCTGCATTGATTAAAACTCTTGAAGTCTCTTGAAACGAAGCTGCTGATAAGAAACTCTTAGTTGAAAGTGAAACCTTAGTGATTCCAAGAAATAATTCATCACCAGTAGCTACTTTATCTTTGGCTTTTAATTTATTATTTGCTTCATCATATTCTGTTTTTTCTACTATTTCACCTGGTAAGAGGTCTGTATCACCTGGATCCTTAACCAAGACTCTGCTAAACAACTGTTTAATAATTACTTCAATATGTTTTTCATTTAATTTCTGACCTTGTGAAGAGTAAATATACTGAATTTCTTTAACAATATATTTTTTCACCTCATCTTTACCACGAAGTTTGTATAATTGTTGTAAATCAAGACTACCTTCAGTTAATTGATCACCTTGTTTAACAAAATCACCGTCTTTAACCCAGATTCTGTATCCAGGCGGTATTAAGTATTCTTTTTCCTTTTCTGCATTAGTAATTACTTTAACTATTTTTTCTGTTAATTTAACAACACCGTCATTTTTGGCTTTTGTTGTTTTCTTACCCACTAAAAATAACGCGTCGCCTTTTTTAACCTTAGCACCTTCTTTTACTTTAATATCTGCTTTTGCGTCTTTAAGAGGATAAAGATCTTCACCAATATCATCATATCTGATTTTGGCAATTTTATGACCAAATGTAGTTGAAAATAAAACTTTACCTTTGGCATCTACTACCTTTTTAGGAGCTTCACTTATGGTAACAATACCATCTTCTTCTGCGACAAAAGCTTTTCTTTTTGGTGGACGTCCTTCAAATAATTCTTCAACTCGGGGTAAACCTTGAGTAATATCATCACCACCAGCTACACCACCAGTATGAAAGGTTCTCATTGTTAGCTGGGTTCCTGGTTCACCAATACTTTGAGCTGCTATAACACCAACTGCAGCACCTAATTCAACCATTTTATTATAACCTAAGTCATAACCATAGCATTTCTTACATACACCACGAGTTAATTTACAAGTTAAAACTGACCGTACAGTAATCCCTTCAAGGTCAATTTCTTTTTCTTTCAAAATTCGGACAATTTCATCACTAATTATACCATTCTTTTTCAAAATAACTTCATCGTTTTTTGGATCAACAATTTTTTCAAGGGTAACTCTACCCCAAACTCTTTCCATTAAATCAACCCCTATTTCTTCACTATCTGCTTTTGTATATTTCATGCCCTTTTTATCACCACAATCATCTTCCTGAATAACCACATCCTGTGACACATCTACTAACCGACGAGTTAAATAACCAGCATTAGCTGTTCTCAAAGCAGTGTCAGATAAACCTTTTCTAGAACCATGAGTTGAAATAAAGTATTCCAAAACATCAAATCCTTCTTTAAAACTTGATTTAATTGGCAATTCAATAATTTCATTAGCTGGATTTGTTACCAAACCTTTCATCCCAACCATTTGAGTTACCTGCCCCCAAGAACCACGAGCTCCCGCAGTTACCATACTAAAAACTGGTCCGTTTTGATCAAGTTTTTCTTTTGATAATTGAATTATCTTATCTTTAATTTCAGTCCATATTTCAATAATCTTTGAATGTTTTTCACTTTTAGTTAACAACCCTTGTTGAAATTGAGTATTTAATTGATCAATAGCCTTATCTCCATCATTAATTAAAGTCTCTTTTTCTTCTAGTGACGGTAGGTCATCCATACCCCAAGAATAACCACTAACAGTTAAATATCGATAACCCAATTCCTTAATATCATCCAAAAGCTGAGCAGTTTCCTCTGTACCTTTAATTTCAAGGGTGTATTTAATTATTGAGCCTAAATTCTTGGTACTAATTTGTTCATTATAATATGGTAAACCTTCAGGAATTATTCTATTAAAAAGGATTCTTCCAACATTAGTTTCAAATATTTCAGACTTTTTCTTACCAGGCAAGATAGCTCTTACTTTTATTTTTTCCTGAATAGTAATTACATTTGATTTATAGGCTAAAATAGCTTCTTGGAATGAAGAAAAAGCTTTTAATTTTTCACGAACATCTTTCAATCGAGTAATATAATAACAACCCCAAACAATATCCATTTTTGGTGTTGTAATTGGATTACCTGTAGCTGGTTTTAATAAATTCTTACTTGAAAGCATTAGTTCTTTAGCTTCTTCTTTAGCCTGCTCAGTTAGTGGTACATGGACTGCCATTTGGTCACCATCAAAGTCAGCATTAAACGCGCTACAAACTAAAGGATGCAACTGAATAGCCTTACCTTCAATAAGTTTTGGTTTAAAAGCCTGAATACCAAGTCGATGAAGTGTTGGCGCACGATTTAATAAAACATGAGCATCTTTAACTATTTCTTCCAAAATATCCCAAATTTCCGGTCGATTACTTTCAATAAATCTGTTTGCACTTCTTATATTATGAACATATTCTCTTTTAATCAACTGGCTTATGACAAAAGGTTTAAATAATTCCATAGCCATTTTCTTTGGTAAACCACAATTTTCCAAAGGCATAGTGGGACCAACAACAATTACACTACGACCGGAATAATCAATACGTTTACCCAAAAGATTTTGGCGAAAACGTCCTTGTTTACCTTTTAAGATATCAGCGATTGATTTTAACTGTCTTTTTTGCCCTGTTGAAGCAGTTGTAGTCTTTGACTGACGAGCACTATTATCAATCAAAGCATCAACAGCCTCTTGAAGCATTCGTTTTTCATTACGAACAATTACTTCCGGGGCATTTAAATCATTTAATTTTTTCAAACGATTATTACGGTTAATAACTCTTCGATAAAGATCATTAAGATCAGAAGTTGCAAAACGACCACCATCTAATGGAACCATTGGTCTTAAATCTGGAGGAATCACCGGAATGGAATTCAAAATCATCCATTCTGGCCGTGTATCATTTTTAAATAAATTTTTCACTAATTTTAATCTTTTGATAATTCTGTCTTTTTTTGCACCAACACTTTCTTCTCTTTCAGATTCCAAAGTCTTAATAGCTTTTTCAAGATCAATTTCAGCCAACAGGTTTCTAATAGCTTCAGCACCAATTTGAGCTTCAAAAAGATGACCAAACTTTAAAGAAAGATCCTGATAAGCATCTTCTGAAATAATTTTTTTGATTTTCAATTCTTTTAAATCAGATTCTGTTTTAGAAAATTCATCTTCTAGTTCTTGGACTGTTTCTTCTTTTTCTTTATTAATTGCAATGATCTTTTTGTCTTTAGCCTTAGGAGTTAAATTTGCATCTTTTTTTATTTGACTTACTTGATTCTTAAAATTACTTTCAAGTTGTTTTTTCTTTGATTTAAACTCTGTTTTTAATTGCTCTACGGCTTGAATTTTCAATTCTTCATCAACTTTAGTAACTATAAAATTAGCAAAATAAATAACTTTTTCTAAGTTTTGAGCAGACAAATCCAAAAGTAACCCTATTCGAGAAGGCACTCCTCTTAAAAACCAAATGTGAGATACTGGGGAAGCAAGTTCAATATGACCCATCCTTTCACGTCTGACAATTGAGTGGGTAACTTCAACACCACATTTATCACAAATAATACCCTTATATCTAATTTTTTTATATTTACCACAATAACACTCCCAATCCTTTGATGGACCAAAGATCTTTTCACAAAACAATCCATCTTTTTCTGGTTTTTGTGTTCTGTAATTTATTGTCTCTGGCTTTAAAATTTCACCATGAGACCAACCTTTAATAACTTCTGGAGAAGCTATTTTGAGTTTAAGGCCATTAAACTCTAATGGTTTGGCTTGATTGAATATCATTAGTTTAAATATTATTAATAAATATTATATTATCTTTTGAATTTTGGAGCTTTGGTTGAATCTTGAATTGCCTTACCATCTTTTAAAAGTTCCACATCTAAACCTAAGCCTTTTAATTCTCTAACAAGAACATTAAAAGATTCAGGAATATTTAATTTTCTGATAGGCTCACCCTTAATAATAGATTCATAAGCTTTAGAACGACCAGGCACGTCATCTGATTTAATAGTCAAAATTTCTTGTAAGGTATGGGCAGCGCCATAAGCTTCTAAGGCCCAAACTTCCATTTCTCCAAATCTTTGTCCACCAAACTGAGCTTTACCACCTAATGGCTGTTGTGTGATCAACGAGTAAGGTCCAATTGATCTTTGATGAATCTTATCTTCAACCATATGGTTTAATTTCAACATATATTTGTAACCAACTGTTGTTTTTTGATGAAAAGGTTCACCTGTTCTACCATCATATAATGTTAATTTACCGTCTTGACTAAATCCTGCTTGTTTCAATAAATCTTTAATTTGCTTTTCTGTCACACCGAAAAAAACAGGTGACGCGATTTTAAAACCTAATTTTTGAACAGCCAAACCTAGATGAGTTTCTAAGACCTGGCCAAGGTTCATACGAGAAACTACCCCTAATGGACTTAAAATAACATCAATTGGCTTACCGTCCTCTAAAAATGGCATATCTGCAACTGGCACAACTCTTGAAATAATACCTTTATTACCATGCCGTCCGGACATCTTATCCCCTACCTGAATTTTTCTCAAATCCGCAACTGAAACCTGAATCATTTCGATTACGCCTGGTGATAATTTATCACCTTTTTCTTGTGAAAACAATTTTACATCAATTACTTTACCATGGTCACCATGTTCCAAATATAATGAAGAGTCACGGACATCTCTGGCTTTTTCACCAAAAATAGCTCTTAATAATTTTTCTTCAGCTGAAAGTTCTGTTTCACCTTTCGGGGTGATTTTACCAACTAAAATATCTCCGGAAGCGACTTCTGCTCCGACTCTAATAATTCCTTTTTCATCTAAATTCTTTAATTTTTCTTCACCAATATTAGGGATATCTGAAGTTACAACTTCTGCACCTAATTTTGTTTCTCGGACTTCGACTTGATAATTCTCAATATGGATAGATGTATATAAATCTCTTTGAACTACTCTTTCAGAAATAATGATAGCATCTTCGTAGTTATAACCGCTCCAAGACATAAAAGCAACCAGAACATTTTGGCCAAGTGATACTTCTCCGTCATTAATTGCCGGACCGTCTGAAAGTACATCACCTTTTTTAACTTTTTGTCCTTTTTCTATTGTCGGATGTTGATTAATACAAGTAGATGCATTTGATCTTCTAAATTTATTTAAATCAAAATGAGTTAATTTTCCATTATCTTCAAGCAACTCTATATGAGCACCATCAACTGCAGTAATTTTACCACTTGATTTAGCTATAACTACATGACCAGAATAAAAAGCAGCCATTCTCTCAATACCAGTACCAACATATGGTGAATCAGGCTTAATGCAAGGCACAGCCTGACGTTGCATGTTTGTTCCCATCAAAGCACGTACAGCGTCATCATTTTCCAAAAACGGAATACATGAGGTTGAAATACTTACAATTTGATTTGAAGCCACATCAATAAAATCAATCTGACCAATGTCAGCAACATCTGGCTTACCAAATTTTCTTACGTCTGCTTTTTCATTTAAAAAATTACCTTTTTCATCAATTGGAGTTGTAGCAGCAGTAGTAATAGATCTTTCTTCTTCTAAAGCATTAATATAAATGATTTCATCTGTAACTTTTGCCTTAGCTTCAAAATTAACATTATTATCTCTAAGATTATCAATAATTTGTTTTGAAATTTTTTGACCCTTTTTATACGTTTTCTTTGTAGTAGGATCGGTAACATTTTTAGTTAAAATTCTTTGGACTATTCTATATGGAGTTTCAACAAATCCATATTCATTTATCTTGGCATAGCTGGCCAAATGACCTACTAAACCAATATTTGGACCTTCAGAAGTCGCGATAGGACAAATTCTACCATAATGAGTAGTATGCACATCACGAACTTCAAACCCAGCTCTTTCTCTTGAAAGACCACCTGGTCCCATAGCTGAAATTCTTCTTTTATGTTCAAGTTCTGCTAGAGGATTAACTTGATCCATAAATTGAGATAACTGTGAAGACATGAAAAACTCTTTAACTACACCCATAACTGGTTTTGCATTGATCAGTCTACCAGGTGACATTGTTTCAATATCAACAGTACTCATTTTATCACGAACAATTCTTTCCATTCTGGCCAAACCAATCCTGAATTTATTTTGAATCAATTCACCAACAGCCCGAATTCTTCTGTTTGATAAATGATCAATATCATCCGGATCTTCTTGAGTAATATTCAAACGAATAATTTCTTTAATTACATCAATCAAATCATCTCTTCTTAGAACTCTTGTCTCTGGAGTATTTGGTATATCATATTTAAATCTTTGATTAATTTTATAACGACCCACTTTACCAAAATCATATCTTTCAAATTTGAAAAACATTGAATAAATTAATGATTTAGCATTATCAGGAGTAGCTAAATCACCTGGTCTAATTCTTTTATACACTTCGATCAAACCTTCGTCTTCATTTATAGCTGTATCTTTTTCTAAAGTATTTTGAATATATCTTGTGCCTGGACTGTTGTCTGCATCTTTAAATAAAGCTAAAATTTCTTCATCTGTTGAATAACCAAAAGCTCGAAAAAGTGAAGTTATAGCAACTTTTCTTTTACGATCAATTTTTACCCATATAATATTATTAGTATCAGTTTCAATTTCTAACCAAGCACCTCGATTTGGAATAACTTTAGCACCATAATATCTTTTACCTCTAATATAATTGGAAGTAAAAAAGACCCCCGATGAACGGATGATCTGCGAAACAACTGATCTTTCGATACCATTAATAATAAATGTACCTCGATCAGTCATTAAAGGAAAATCTCCAAGAAAAATTTCTTGTTCTTTCTTTTTCTTATCTTTACTATTATTCAAAACAGCCTTGACTCTCAAAGGTGCTTCAAAGGTTACATTTTTTTCTTTAGAAGTAGTTTCATCAAATTTTGGCTCATCTAAATAATAATCTTTGAAAGATAATTCTAATTCACGACCACCAAAATCTTTAATCGGTGAAATTTCTTCAAAAAGTTCTTTTAATCCTTGTTTAATAAACCATTCATATGATGTCTTTTGCACTTCAACTAAATCCGGCAATTGCATGGCCTCATGAAAAGTAGTTAAAAATTTTCTCGGCAAAACTTTTGTTTTACCGTTAGCTTTAATAATTGATTTTTTGGAAGACATAAAAAATAGCTCGCCTCCCGTCTTGCCCGGCGAGTTGTATTAAAGAATTAGTATTTAATTTTGAGGATATATTGTTTGACCCACTAATTTGTGCTTATTTTTTAATCAATAGCGGGAAATTCCTAGTGCGTACATTTTAACAAATAATGAATATCTTGTCAAGAAAAAAGTTATAGTATACAATATAATACGGTAAGGGGTAATGGGTAATGAGTAAAAATGCTATAATACCACTACTAATTACTCATTGCCCAATACCATATTACTATATTACTCATTACCATATTTATATTATGTCTGAACGAGTCTTAAAACTAAATCAATTAATCAAAAATCAGCTAGGACAGATAATTATCCGGGAAATTGAACTCCCAAACGAATGCCTAGTTACTATTACTCGAGTAGAAATAACTCCTGATATTAAAGTTGCTAAAATATTTATCAGTGTTCTTCCTGAAAATTTTCGCGGGACAGCCTTGGCAATATTGCGTAAAAATAATAAAACTCTATATACTCAGTTAAAAAAACAGGTTAAAACAAAATTTACTCCTAATCTGCAATTTTTAATTGACGATCAGCAGGCTTATGCTACTGAGATCGACAAACTGCTTGACGAAATAAGCTAACTTTGATACTTTTATAAATTCCAAATGACTAATTTAAAATTTAATCATTAAATCATTGATTTGTCATTTATAATTTGTAATTTACCAATCATGCCTTATAAAACCAACGCCCGACAAATATTGACTGCGATAAGTGGGGCCAATCATATTCTTTTAATTTCACATGAAAAACCTGATGGAGATACACTTGGGGCATCTTTAGCTATGTCTAAATTTCTGGAAAAGGAAAAAATAGTCCATAAACATTTTTGTGCTGACAAACATGCCCCTTATTTTGATTACTTGCCAAAAATAGAAAATGTAATTAATGATTATAAAGAAATTAATCTTGCTGATCATGATCTGATTATTACTTTGGATTGTGGCGATATTAGAAGAACGACTATACATGAAGATTTAAACTTATTTAATGATAAAACTATTATCATTAATATCGATCACCATGAATCTAATGACCTTTTTGGTCATCACAACCTAGTAGTGACCAATGCTTCCTCAACTAGTGAAATAATGTATAAATTTTTTGAATTTCACCAAATTAAAATCGATAAATACATGGCCACTAGTCTTTTAACCGGTATTATTACTGATACAATGAATTTTTCTAACGCAGCAACCAATAATGATAGTTTAAAAATCGCCGCCACACTTTTAAAAAGAGGTGCGCGTGTAAATAAAATAATCAGTCAAGTTTCAGGTAATAAAAATCTAAACTCACTAAAACTATGGGGAACTGTTTTAGCCAGATTACAATTAAATGAACAATACAATTTTGCCTACACAGTTATAACCCAAAAAGACTTACAAGAAAATAAAATTTCCGCTGAAGAAGCTCGTGACGGTTTAGCTAATTTTTTAAGCATGTTAAATGATGTTAATTTTATTTTGGTTTTAACTGAAGAAGAAAATGAAATAATTAAGGGTAGTTTACGTACTACTAAAGACAACGTGGACGTAGCGAAAATGGCCAATGCTTTTGGTGGTGGTGGTCATAAAAAAGCTGCCGGATTCACAACTAAAGGCAAATTAATTGAAACCACCACGGGTTGGCAAGTTGAATAATTTTTGTTATAATAATAATCTAAAGATTAATGCTAATTTTCGAATACAGACGAATGGCACGAATATTATTCGCAACATTCACATGTATTTGTGTCATTAGTATTATATTAATCAATAAATAAAAATATGACTAAAAGCAATCAAACACCAAGAAATTCATATCTAATCCCAACTGTAGTTGAAAAATCAAGCTATGGCGAAAGAGCTTATGATATTTATTCTCGATTATTAAAAGAAAGAATAATTTTTCTTGGTTCCCCAATTGATGATGCAGTTGCCAATACTGTAATTGCTCAATTACTTTTCTTAGAATCTGAAGATCCAAAAAAAGATATTAAACTCTATATTAATTCACCAGGAGGTTCTGTCACAGCAGGCCTGGCTATTTATGACACCATGCAATACATTAAACCTGATGTTTCAACTATTTGTATAGGTATTGCTGCTTCAATGGGTGCTGTTTTACTTGCAGCCGGTGAAAAAGGCAAAAGACTTACTTTACCAAACTCAGAAGTCATGATTCATCAAATAATGGGCGGTGCCGAAGGACAGGCTACTGACATAAAAATTAGAGCTGAGCATATTTTAAAGATTAAAGAGAGGTTAAATGAAATTTTAGCCAAACACACAGGACAAACTAAAGCTAAAGTAGAAAAAGACACTGATCGTGACTACTATATGAGTGCAGATGAAGCCTTAAAATACGGTTTAGTTGATAAAATCATCAAATAACGACCTCATTCTCTTGACAAGTAACAAGCGATATGATAAACTTATATATCGCTCACTTAAGCAACCATGACTGTTTTTATTCCCCCTGAAACAGTCTTGCTTCAGCTGGGCGATATTCGGGGAAGAAATTCCAATTTGTTCCCGGAAATCTGCAGGGACGATAAGCATGGGAGCGTCAGCTAGGATGTAATCCGGCTTCGGCTAGATTCTTCCTTACTTACGTTTTCTTCTCTGCAGGTTTACGTGAATAAAAAAAATACGCAATTAATTGCGTATTTTTTGTTTAAAATTGGGGAATATCCCTAATAGAATCTCAAATTTCCGAGCTTATCTTCGTAGAGTGTAAAGCTGTTTCCAGAAAGATCAAAATTATTATCAAATAAATGCTCGACCATAATTGCGATAATCTCTGGCTTGTCCAAGAAATAAGCATGAGCTCTTTCATGGTTTAAAAGCATTAAATCACGCCTGAAATTTTGAGTTAAGCAAACGTACAGGAAATTCGTTTCAGAATTATGAGAATTACAGCCTATAGAATTTTTACTGGTACAGATTTTTTCACCAACCCAGTAATCTTTGTCAACAAAGAAAATTGAAATTTCTTCTTTGACAATATCGTGTCTGTTTCTAAATAACCTATCAAACTGCTTATTTGAATGAGCCATCAGGGCAGCAATATACTCGTCAGGAATGTTGTCAGTCTCAATATCATCAGCAATTATTAACCTGATCACGATCTCATTCTTTTTAAATTCCTGAATTGCCTCATTAACATGATCTACGCAATTTTTTTCTGTTTTTTCTGTATGATCTAATTTAGAATAGGTATTCACACCAAAAGCTATGGTGTGACAAATTCCGTTGCTAATCGTATACACGCCAAGAAGCAACAATAAAAGAATGAAGTAACTAATGATATTTTCCATTATCCGCAAATTTTTTGATTTAATTGTCGTGCGAACCCTTACATCTTGATTATCTAATATTTCAAATTTTCCCACTTTGAACCTCCTTTTATTTTTAAGTTACATTTTGTTTGATAAAACTATTATATCAAACTTCTCAAGTTTTGTCAAGGAAGTCCAGTAATGTGTACACACATATTGCACTTTTTGATAAGTTAGGGGCATATGAAAACTATGCAAAAAACAACCCAAGGAAAACAAAAAAGAACCCTATTTAACGCCGGGTTCTTATGCGACTTTGTCGCAAGCGAATTATTTTTTTTATTGATCAGCCGTCAAACCACGATAACGGGTCACATGAGTAAATAAGACCTTATCATCAAATAGTTCAGGGCTCATCGGCTTTTGACCAATTCCTTCTGAAAAAAGCTTCATAGCTCCAAAGCTCAAGGGAGCCTTGTTCTTGTCCATGAATTTTCCTCGTGGTTTCTGACCACAATTACGTTTATGATAACTTTTACCCCGATCTTTTTTAGAAAGCGTCCAGTTATCTCTAATCTCACAAAGACGACGATGGTGTTCTCTCTTAAGAGTTCCCGGGTCTACGGTAGCCTCTTCGTTTATGTCCGGAATCTCACATTCAAACTTGTATTCATTCTCATACTGGAGATACCAATAAGGAAACTCTGCACCCTTTAGTACCATCACCTGACCGGCGTGAACTACTCCATTGGTGACAGTGATGAACATCTGAGGAACAAGATCCTCTTGAAGAAACTTATTCTCGAGATCATTCGCATCAGCATCAAACGCTTCCATGGATTCAGACGAAACAACTTCGTCAAAGATGCCATTCATCGGCTCACCAAAAAGGTCAGCTTGCAATTGACAGAGCTCATCACTTTCCACATAGGCACCATCTTCGATATGATACCCAGCAGGTCTCCAAGGATGGTTCGCCAGAGGATCCGTAGGTATCGTTATACACCTACCCCAATCTATTCCTAAGTATTTTCCCATTTGAGCCTCCTTTCAATAGTAGCTATTTAACGTCCAAAAAAAACTTTAATCTATATTTTTTACGCCAAAACTAGCGTAATATCTTATGTTCTATATAAAAGTATAGCATGTTTTTCATTAAAAGTCAATAGCAACAAAAAAACAACTCATGGAATTTGAGTCGTTACAATATATTTAATTTATATTATTTTTTAAACCACAAATTATTCATAATGTGGGCAAATGGGATATAGCTTATGGCAAATTAAACTATTTGCCATAAACCATATACAATTATATCTTTTCGTATTATCTTCTTATTCTACTGGTTGATTAATATTTTCTTCTGTTACTACATCAGTTGGTTCTTCTTCAACTAGTACTGCTGGTCCTATTTCATAAATTGCTTTCCAGGCACCATAATGAGAACGCCAAATTTCCTCTTCTTTTTCTGTTTGCCCTGGTCTGGTTATATATCTGTAAAAATGAGCATCCGCACCACGACGAGAATGTTCAAGTAATCGTTTTGCTCCAGGAGCTAAATTTGGATTTTCAATATATCTTGGTTCTCCCGCCCCACGCCAATTATATGTTTCCGGATCTGTAATTTCTACTTGTCGACCGTCACTTGTCCCCCAAAATTCAAAATATATATA
>JAUVKC010000100.1 GCA_030592165.1 Candidatus Buchananbacteria bacterium
ATTTTAATGATTTAAAAGTATTTTTGTGTTTATAGTATATTAAAATTGTCCTAATTTTCATTTTATCCCCCTCATTAAATTAGAAAAAATAAAAATTTCATTTTTCTAATTTTTCAACAAAATTTTAAATTGTAGAAAAAATTATTGGAAAACATGTCTCACATTATTCAAAATGGAGCGGGGCGGTATTTCGAATAACTGGTTTTTATCTAGACTTTATACGCAAAAAAACAAAATTAATAAAATGGTTTACCTATAGTTCAAGTATTTTCCTAATTTCTTGTTTGTGTCGCGGTGAAAGATTTGGATTATCTAGTTGTCCCTCTAAGAATGTTTTGATTGATTTTTTTGTTACTGGTTCAAGTGACGGACTGATTTCTTTAAGATGGGAGATTAAGGCTTTTATTTTTTGTTGATCCTCGTCTTTGATAGCTTTATCAAATTCTGTTTTAAGTTCAGGTAATTTTTGACTTATTTCTTGAGGTGAATATTTAACATTATATAGTTCTTGTTCTATTTTTTCTTTATCCTGAGCAATGCCAATAATTACTAAAATTAAAAATACAATGATAATAATAACAATTTTTTTCTTATGTTTTTGCCAAAAAGATCCGGTTTTTTTAATTTTAATTTTCTTTTGAGGTAACAAATTTGATTTCTCCTCACTAGTATTAGTATTTACAGTATGTTTATCTAAATTTGCGTTAGCTTGAGCTTTTTTTTGTCTGTCAGCGTTAGCTTTGGCTAATTTATCTTCTGAAACAACTTTATAGACTTTTATTTCTTCGGGAATACCTTTTAGTTTACGATGACCGACTTCAGCTGTGGGTATTTCATTTTTATTCATAGAAAGATAAACTGATTCAGTGAAATAAATTTCATTTGGTTCTGCAATAGCCTCTATACGTGAAGCTATATTTACTGGTTCGCCAAAAACATCATCATCTTTGATATTTACTTCACCAGAATTAATGGCGATTCGAACTTGCATTTTGAAATCAGGTTGTGCCTCATTGTTATGTTCAATTATATTTTTTTGAATCGCTGTTCCGCATAAAACAGCATCTGTTGGACTTTCAAAGGTAACTAAAAAAGCATCACCAATGGTTTTGACAATTGTACCCTCGTGATTGGCTATTTCTGGCTTGATAATATCATCTTGAATTTGTAAAAGATGATGTAATTGTTCACGTGACTGGGTTGAAGTTCTTTCAGTAAAACCCTTCATATCAGTAAACATGATTGCTAGATTTTTAGTTTTTATCATAAATTTTGATTATATCTGTAATATACTCTAATTTCTAGAAAATTCAAAGGCTTGGAATATTTTTTTATATATGTTAAAATGCATTTAGTGAGAGGGATTAAGCTAAAAACTTAGTCCTTAGTTTACTTTATATTTATTTAATTTTTGTTAATTATGCATATACAATGGTTGGGACAGTCAGCTTTTAAAATTCAGACTAAAGAGGTTACGGTGGCAATTGATCCTCATGATAAAACTGGTTTGAAAATGCCAAAATTTCAGGCTGATATTCTTTTGATTACTCACGATCATGACGATCATAATAATATTAAAGCGATCAAAGGAGATCCTTTTTTAATAAAAGGTGCTGGTGAATTTGAAGTGAAAAATGTTTTTGTTTATGGTCTTCGTTCTTGGCACGATAATAAAAAGGGTGAAGATCATGGCTTGAATATTATTTATGTTATAGAGATAGGTGGCATAAAAATTGCTCATCTGGGTGATTTGGGTCAGGATACTTTAAACGAAAGACAATTAGGTATGTTAGAAGGAGTTGATATTGTTTTAATTCCAGTCGGTGGTGAAGATACTCTTGACGGAACAGGAGCAGTCAAAATAATTAGTCAGATTCAGCCTAGAATTATTATCCCAATGCATTACAAGATTCCAGGAGTTAAAATGAAATTAGATCCAGTTGATAAATTTCTGAAAGAGTTTGGAGTATCTAATCCTGAAAAAACTGATAAATTGAAAATAACTAAAAAAGATTTACCACAAGAAGACTCAAAAGTCGTTATTTTAAATAAATCTTAGTTTAAATATATATGCCAAGAAAAAAAACAAAAACAACAGCCAAAAAGAAAGTTGTGGCAAAAAAAACAGTCAGAAAGACAGCAAGAAAAAAAGTAGCTAGAAAGAAATCGGTTAAGAAAAGAGTTATTAAAAAAGTAACAGCCAAAAAGAAAATGGCCAAAAAGAAAGCTGTGGCAAAAAAAACAGTCAGAAAGACAGCTAAGAAAAAAGTAGCCAGAAAGAAACCGGTTAAGAAAAGAATTGTAAAAAAAACATTAGGTAAAAAAATTAAAATTAATGTTACAGCACCAATGGCAGTAGCAGATGATAATTTTTTTACGCCAGTTTTATATACGGCAGCTGATTTTAATAATTTTCTGTTTGAAATTTACTTGCCTAAAGATTTTAAGTTTGTAAGTTCTAATGAAACAGAAGCTCAATTGCCAGCAGAAGAAGATTTTGAAGATGAATCTATGGGGATGTCCCATCATCATAAAACTATTATTATGTATATTGCCATAACCAGTGTAATGGTAGTAATTGTTGGATTTTGGTTTATTGGTATAAAGAGTAGTCTTGGTCAAAGTTTTTCTGATGAAAATACTCCAAAAACAAACCGAGAATTAGATGAAGTAAATGAAGCTTTGAATGATTTTCAAAAAGAAATAAATGTTTTGGGAACACAAGTTGACATCCAACAACAAAATATTGAGGTTGCAGCAGAAGCAGCCAGACAAAAATTAATTGAAGAAAAAGTTAAAGAAGAAGTTAGTAATCAAATGATTGATAAAAT
>JAUVKC010000101.1 GCA_030592165.1 Candidatus Buchananbacteria bacterium
AAGGTTTTTTTTATTGCTGATACATGTTCTATAGTTTTTTCAATGGTTATTTCTAAATCTTTAAAATCAATGGGTTTGGTTATAAAATCAAATGCGCCTCTATTCATGGCAGTTCTAATGTTTTCCATATCTCCATATGCGGATACCATAATCGATTTTAGCAAAGAGTTTTGCTCCTTAATTTTGGTCAATAAAGTAAGGCCATCCATTTCAGGCATATTGATATCGCTTAATACCAGATCAACATCTGTATGTTTTACCAATTGCTCTAAAGCATGCCTGCCATTTTCAGCAAAAACAAACTCGTATTTGTTTTGGCGAATTTTTCGTCTAAATTTTTGTTTTATCAGAGTTTTTAAATCTTCTTCGTCGTCAACTACAAGTATTTTAGTAATCATGGTCTACTTTTTTTAATTTATTAAAGCATTAACCTCTTTCTTTAGAGAGTTGAAATCAATTGGTTTGGTAAAAAATTCTTTAGCACCAGATTCAATGGCTTTGTCATAATTTTCCTTATCACCATAAGCGGATATCATACTTACTTTGATTTGAGGAAAACGAGATTTCACCTTATCAAGTAATTCTAAACCCGTCATACCGGGCATATTAATGTCCGAAAAAATATATACAACTTTTGGCGGTTCACTTTTATCAAGCATATCTAAAGCTTCTTGACCCGAAAAGGCAAATACCAATTCCAGACTTTTATTTTTAACTTCTTTTCTAAATTTTTGACGAAATAGGATTTCAACATCTTTTTCGTCATCGACTACAAGTATTCTCATATTTTAATTTATTTAGTAGTTTATAGTTTTAATTTTTATTAATCGGGATATAAATTAAAAATTCTGTCCCTTTACCAGACTCTGTATTTAATTCTAATGCGCCTCCATGTCCTTGTGTAATAATATCATAGGCTAAAGACAAACCTAAACCTGTACCTTTTCCGGTAGGTTTTGTTGTGAAAAATGGTTGAAAGATCTTATCTTTTATATCTTTAGATATGCCCGAGCCATTGTCTTTAACTGAAATTAATACTTGATCTCCTAAATTTTTTGTACTAACGGTAACCTTTGGTTTATAGTCTTTATTATTAGTATTTTGGCTTAGCTCAGTGGTGCTTCGGCTGCGCTCAGTACAAGCATAAAAAGCATTGTTTATTAAATTTAATACTACCCTTCCTAAATCTTGTGGTATTACATCAACTTTTGGTAAGGTTTCATCTAAATCTGTTTTAAAATCGGCATTAAAAGATTTGTCTTTGGCTCGTAAACCGTGATATGATAATCGTAAATATTCATCCGCCAACATATTAATATCTGTTAGCTCTTTTTTACCCGAAGTATTTCTTGAATGTTCTAACATTCCTTTTACAATACTACTGGCTCTTTTACCATGATGTGTAATTTTTTCAAGATTTTGTTTGATATCCTTTGTAATTTCTTTGGCTTCTTCAAACTCTCCTTTATCCAATTCTTCTACCATTTCATCCATTAATTCATGACTTACTTCCGAGAAATTATTTATAAAATTCATTGGGTTTTGAATTTCGTGAGCAATACCTGCGGTAAGTTCTCCAAGACTTGCCATTTTTTCAGAATGTATCAATTGACTTTGTGTATTTTCTAATTCTTCAATTGATTTTTCTAGTTGTGCCGTACGATGCGATACTTTTTCTTCTAAAATTTTATTCTCCTTTTTTAAATATTGCGAACGTAAATGTAAAATCACCAAACCTAGACCTAAGAATAATGCAGCAAAAATAGTGTATGCCCACCAGGTTTGCCACCATGGCGGTATGATGCTAAATTGCAACTCGGTAGGTTTACTCCAAACCCCGTTAAACCCTTTAGAGGCTACTTTAAAAGTATAGTCACCAGATGGTAAATCTCTATAATTTTCACTTTCTGTTTCTGTTGTAATTGGGCTCCAATTTTTATCAATGCCCTCTAAAATATATCGATAAACAACTTTATCAGGATTTGCAAATTGCCCTCCGTTAAAATTAAAGCTTAAATAGTTTTGGGTATAGGGTAGTGTAAGACCAACAGGTATATTATGGGTGCCTTTTACAGTATTCCATTGAACATTATTAAGTGCTAAATAACTGGAGTCTTTGGCTGTTTTATTGTATGAATATGGTTTATTTTTATCCCATAAGGTATCTAAATTCTTTCTTTTTTCTTGTAAAAGGTTGACATCTTTAAAACCTCTTTTTTTATCCATGATATTGATACTGGTAATGACTGTTGGGTAAGCTGTGGTATCTTCTACAACCTCATCCATTACGATGAGTTGCTTCCCGGCTCCACCTGCCCATAATCTACCATTTTTATCAAAAGTGATACTGCTTTGACTAATATCTGGTTCATTAATTCCTTGTTTTTTACCAATAGATTTTGCTTTCCAAAAAGATTTGCCTTGCTTATTTTCTATATTTTTAATAATGGTAAATCCTTTTGAGGTCCCCAAAAACAATTCGTCCTTATATTGGTTTATATCATAAACATCGTTGGCTGCTAAGCCTTCTGCTGTAGTAAAAGTGGTCAATTTATGTTCGTCAGCATCTATTATTTGCACTCCTTTTTGCGTAGCAGTCCAAATTTTGTTTTGATCATCTTTAAACACTAAATAAACCTGATCATCTACCAAACCGTTAGCAGTTGTCAATCTACGCCTTGTATTATTTGATGGATCAATTTTTTGAATTCCTGTTTGTGTAGACCCTAACCAAATATTATTATTTGTATCTTCTATTATACTTGCATTAATATCGATAGCTTTAGTTGTATCGACAACTAC
>JAUVKC010000026.1 GCA_030592165.1 Candidatus Buchananbacteria bacterium
ACTTATAAATCCTATTACTGGTGAAATTGATAAAGAACATAATATTAATCCCGTGCCATTTTTAGTTGTAAATAAAAAATTAATCGGCCAGCCAAACCCGGCACTTGTTGACGGTGATTTATCATCATTAACTCCTGTTGGAATTTTATCAGATGTTGCCCCAACATTATTACATGTAGCAGGAATAAAACCGCCTAAGGAAATGACTGGCCGAATTTTGATGTAAAAACAATGGGAAGTATTAGGTGGAAAACAAAAAAAAGACCGTAAAGGTCGTTTTTTTTATTTTAATTATGATTTTATGAGATTTAAAAATTAAAACATTTAGTCATTGATTTAAAATTTATAATTTAAAATTCAAGCCCCTATTGTTTTAATTCTTTTTTTCGTAAACGAATTGACTTTGGAGTGATTTCTAAGAGTTCATCTTCTCTCATAATTTCAAGGCCACGTTCAAGTGTCAATTTAAGTGGTGGGGTTAAATTTAAAGCATCATCTGACCCTGAAGCCCTCATATTGGTAAGTTGTTTACCTTTGGTTGGATTAACAGTCATGTCTGTTCCTTTACTAACATTTCCAATAACCATACCTTCATAAACTTCAATGTTTGGACCAATATATAGTGTTCCTCGATCTTGTAAATTATAAAGTGCATAACCAAGAGCTTTGCCTTTGACTAGTGAAATCATAGAACCAAGTTCACTACGTTTGATCTCTCCTGCATGTGGACGGAAACCAATAACCCGTGAAGACATAATTCCCTCACCTCGAGTTTCAATAATAAATTCTGAACGTAGACCAAGTAAGCCTCTGGTTGGGATTTCAAATATTAACCTAGTGTTATAGTAATGAGTTTTCATTTCCATCATAGTTCCTTTTCGTTTGGCGATTTTTTCAATTAATGTGCCTGATAATGGTTCTGGAACATCAATAATAAGTTCCTCAAATGGTTCAAGAGTCTTGCCATCTTCTTCTTTGAAAATAACCTGAGGTTGTGAAACCTGAACTTCAAAACCTTCACGACGCATGTTTTCTAATAAAATCGCTATATGCATTTCTCCGCGACCACGAACTGTATACTGATCTGCTCTGTCAAAGTTTATTTTAATACCAACATTTATTTCTAATTCTTTTTCTAAGCGTTCTTTTAATTGTGAATTTGTGACAAATTTACCTTCGTGACCAGAAAATGGTGAACTATTAACCATAAAACCAAGAGAAATTGTAGGCTCATCAACTGCAATATGCGGTAAAAGTTCAGCTGATTCATCAGTTGACATTGTATCCCCAATGTAAATATCAGGAAACCCGGCAACTACAACTATGTCACCTGCCTGCGCACTTTCAACTTCTTTTCTGCTAAAACCATCAAAAGTAAATAATTTAGTTATTGTTCCCTTTTGAATTGTTCCATTAGTTTGTTTAATAAAAAGTTGATCTTTTACTTTGACAGTACCTTCATAGATCCGAGCAATTGCCAAACGACCAAGATAATTATCGTAATCTAAATTAAAAGATTGCATCCGTAATAGTTTATCTGCCTCTGCGGGTGCAGGATCAACATTTTCTAAGATAGCATCAAGTAATGGATTCATGTCATTGGAGTCTTGATCCAGTTTCTTTTTGGCAATACCATCCTTACCAATTGTATAAACAGTTTGAAAATTTAATTGTTCATCACTAGCACCTAGATCCATGAAAAGTTCAATAACTTCTTCAACAACTTCTTCAGCACGAGATGCTGGTTTATCTATTTTATTGATAACAACTAAAGGTTTAAGGCCAATTTCAAGTGATTTTTTTAAAACAAATTTGGTTTGTGGCATTGGTCCTTCTTGAGCGTCAACTACAAGAATAACTGAATCAATTGATCGCAAAATACGTTCAACTTCAGAACCAAAATCTGCATGACCAGGTGTATCAACTATATTTATTTTAGTATCTTTATAAAACATGGAAGCATTTTTGGCGTAAATAGTAATACCACGCTCTTTTTCAAGGTCGTTACTGTCCATACTAACAGATTCATTTGTTGTAGCACCTGTTTGACGCATCAAAGCATCAGTAATGGCGGTTTTACCGTGATCAACATGAGCTATGATGGCTATATTTCTTATTTCCATAATAATTATAATTTAATATGTAGGCTTTTGGCTGTGAGCCTTGAGCTTAGGGCATTGTGTTTTTATATCCTTATTGATTATCTTTGTCGTGATCTACTGTTACCACTCCTAGATCTTCGTGAACGTGAATAATTATTTCCATTCGATCTTCTTGATCGTTTTTTTTGACCCTGGCCCTGACCTCTTCTGGAGTAATGGTTGCTAGACCATTCTTGTCTTAATTCTTCTCGTGCTGGTTTTGGTCTTTCAGGTGGAAGATCTGGTAATGCTAATATTGGTAAAGTCTTGCGAATCAATCGTTCAATTTTTTTAACATCATACGTTTGAGCTGATGTAACAAATGAAATAGCTTTACCATGTTTACCAGCACGTCCTGTTCTACCAATACGATGGACATAATCCTCAGAATTTTCTGGTAAATCAAAATTAAGAACTACTCCAATATCTTTAACATCAATACCTCGTGAAGCAATATCAGTTGCTACCATGATTCTAAATTTTCCGCTAGTAAACCCATCAAGGGCTTTTTTTCGTTGAGCTTGAGTTCGATTTGAATGTATTTCTGTTGCAGTATGTCCCATATTACGAATATCACGGGCAATACGTTTGGCACCATGCTTAGTTCTTGAAAAAATAAGGAATTTATCTTCTTTGTATTGTTGTAATAAAGAGTCCATTAAACGTGTTTTATTATTTTTAGGAATAATAAATACTTGTTGTTTAATATTTTCAGCTGATGTTCCTTGTGGAGCAATTTCAATTCTAAGTGGTATTTTCATGAATTCACTGGCTAGTGATGAAATAGAGTTTGGCATGGTTGCTGAAAATAACATTGTTTGGCGATCCTTGGGCATTGTTTTCAATATTCGTTTAATTTCTGGTAAAAATCCGACATCAAGCATTCGATCTGCTTCATCAAGAGTTATATTTTTTACCCGATCAAGTTTATAAATACCTTGGTTCATTAAATCAACTAAACGTCCAGGTGTTGCTATAACAATATGAGGGTTACGTTTAAGCGCGTTAACTTGTGGATGTTGTGAAGTCCCACCAATAATAACAACTGTTCGTAATCCTAATGGAGCACCAATTTGTCTAAGTGCGTCTTCTACTTGAATAGCCAGTTCACGTGTGGGAACTAAAATAAGACCTTGATGCTTAGAAGCAGCAATACGTTGAATCATTGGAATACCAAAAGCAAGGGTTTTACCTGTCCCTGTTTGAGCAATCCCAACAACATCTTTACCTTCAAGTGCACCAGGGATTACCTGCTGTTGAATAGGTGTTGGAGTAATAAATTTTTTTTGAGTTAGGACAGAGAGTATGTTTTTGCCTATCCCAAGGTCGCTAAAACGACCAGTAGGTTGTTCTTTTTTTGTCATAAATTTTTTATAAATAATGTGTAACCCGGTATTCTTGAAGGTCACACTATGACGCAAAAAGATTCGAGTCGCTTAGAATAATTTCACTAAGCTTATAATAATGCAAAGTATATCATAAAAAATATTCTTTGTCAAATAACACAAACTAAAGTGTATAACTATATTGATAGAATTATGTATATATAGTATATTTAGTATGTGCTTGTGGGCGAGAGCCCCGTTCAACTAAAGGATTTCCTAAGTTGAAGGCAATCACAATAAAGACGCTGCTTATTTTTTAAGCGGTGTTTTTATTTAATTTTATTCAGTTCAACAGTTCTAATCGTGTATTCTCGAATTTAGCCAAACTTCTTTACCCGTTGATCCATAATTATACTTGATCTATAAAACATTTTTTTCAAAACAATACCTTCAAGTGAAGTACATCGACTTAAGGCGACATAAGTTTGTCCATGGACAAATGTACCAGTTCCTAGGTCAATAATGACTTTATCAAAGGTTTTGCCCTGACTTTTATGAATAGTAATTGCCCAGGCTAATTTAATAGGTATTTGGGTATATGAACCCATGATATCTCGTTTAAATTCATTATTTTCAAAAATATACCGTGATATTTCCCAGGTGTGTTTTTTTACTTTAACTATTTCGCCATCTTTTTTTTCTACAAGAACAATGGTTTCGGTTTCGCCTGTTTCACTATCAATTGTTTCATGAATATCAGTTATTTTCCCAATTGTTCCATTTACCCATCTTCGGTCGCTATCATTACAAATAAACATGATTTGAGCACCAAGACATAGTGTAACCTCTTCATCGTTTGGATAGAGATTTTTGGCAATTTTTCCTGATTTTTCAGCTCTAAAAAGATGTTCTTTATTGTCTAGTTTTTTCATTTCTGACGAATTAATCCCACCAGCTGCAGCGTTTGTAGTCATTAAATATATATATTTATCATTTTCATTTGGTATAAATTGGGGTAAAAATCTAGCATTTAGAGTTTGTAAGTGCATATCTGTGACTTGACCATCTCTTACAGCGTTTAAAACTTCTATGAATTTTTCATCTTTTTGACGGTATATTTCAGTTAATTGGATTATTTCTAATTCAAAACCGTCAGTAAATAAATTACCCTGTGATTTGGCTGTAAAAACATTGGCGTCAAAAAAATATGGTGAATTATATTCAGAATAAAATTTATCTTTATCCGTGTTAGTCACTACTGGTGGTAATTGATATAAATCACCAAAGAAAATCATTTGTACACCTCCAAATGGCTCGTCATTTTTTCTGGCTCTTTTCAAAACAGTATCAACAGCATCAAGCAAGTCAGCTCGAACCATGGAGATCTCATCAATGGCAATAGTTTTTATTCGAAGAAATTTTTTACGTTTTTTATCATTAATGGTCATTGATTTTGCCTCATCAAGTTCAAACCCTGGTTTAAGGGTGAAAAAAGAATGAATAGTTTCTCCATTTACATTGATTGCAGAAATTCCAGTAGGGGCTAAAACAATAATTTTCTTTTTTGAATGTAATCTTATATGTTCAAGTAATGTAGACTTCCCTGTTCCCGCTTTACCAGTAACAAAAACATTACTATTTGTTTTTTCAATAGTATCAATAACTTTTTCGGCTTGTTTTGAGAATTTTATTGGCATATAAAAAAAATTGGCGATCGCCATTTATATTAACATTCTAGCACAAAACAAAAATAAACCCTATTAAGGGCTTATTTTTGTTTTGCTCGGAGTCCTGAAACGCTCTAATCTAAATTGCAAAATGGTAAAATTTTCCTCCCCCAGCCCCCTTTCATTTTTGTCCTATTGCTTCCACGCTCGTAAAGTGAGCACGACGGCTTAGATTTCTTATTTTATCATTTGATTATAATGTGCTTCATATCCTGAATCTTTAAATATTTTTTTAAATGCTTCTTTAAAAATACCAGGATCAATTTCTTTTGTGTCAGAAATCGTATTTAAGTCAGAATGAGATTCTTTATTTATATATCTTATAAAAAAAATATATTTTTCTTCCCGTTCGATGTTTTCAGTTATTTTTTGAAATGTATCATTGTTTATAAATCCAAAAAAATGCTCTAAAATATTTCTCATAGAATTTGCAAGTAGTGCATTTGATGATTTTCCATTATTATGATCTTTTAAAACTTGCCAATATGCTTGATAATCATTTTGAATTTCATTTTGTTCCATTTCAAAAATATCAGACTTATTACTATTGTCTTTAGTAATTCTAAATATTTTTTTATCTAACTGTTTCGACCTAAAAAGAAGTTCATGAAAAAAATATAAACTATGAGTTAAAACAAAAACTTGTTTATATTCATCTGTAAAAAAGTTTTTTCTGATTAAATGCGCAATATTAAAAATATAAATGTGGGACAAGCTAGAAATTGGATCATCTATCACAATTATTTTTTCTACAATTGCCTCATCTTTACTTTCTTTTCCTTTGCATAATTCTAAAAAATACAAAAAACTAATAATTGTTTTTTCACCCTCACTCAATGTTTTAAATTGAGCACTATTTTTATTACTTCTTTTAATTTTATAAGAATCTTCTCCTTCTTTTTCAATTTTGAACCCTTCTGCTCCTAAAAATTTTAGCTCACTATTAATATTATTAATAGCTTCATCAATATTAATAATTTCTTTTTGAGCTGATTTGATAATTTCTTTTTGCTTATTTATTTCTAAATTTAATTCAGAAATTTTATTTTCAATTTTTTCTTTTTCTTGTGCAAAAATTTTATTTTGGGAATTATAGTTTTCTATTGTTTGATCATAATCCCACCTCATGATTTTCCAGAAATTTTCAATAATTTCGTTTTTCGTTTTTTCTTTATTTCTAATTTTTAAATTATGAGTCTTTATTTCTTGAATTATTTTTTCAAAAAAAACATTTAAAGCCTCTTTTTCTAGAATTGTAGATTCTAAATTAGCAACTTTACTTGGTGTTTTTATTTTTTCATTTATTTTTGACCAATTAGAATTTAGTTTTCCAGTAAAGTTTTTATAAAGCAATTTAAATTCTACTTCTTTATTTTTTATAAGATCATTTTTTAATAATTCAGATTCATTATTTTTAATTTCCTGCCAAGCATTCCAATATTTGGAATCAAGTTCTTTTAAATCAGTAATTTTTTTTTGATAACTTTCATCAAAGTAATCTTCGATTTCTTGCCTTAACTCTTTTGTAATTGTTTTATTTTGACAAAAAGGGCATTCATCAGAATCTTCTTTTAAATAATTTATTCCTTGTTTTATCCAATCCCCATTATCTAATCGCTTTATTAAATTTGCAATTTGCAAATTTTCATTTCCAACAATCATTTCTGAAAAAATATTATTTTCTTCAATTCCTAAAAAATAAAATTCAATTTTTTCAATTTCCTTTTCGTTGTATATTTTTGCATTTTCCCCTTGTGTAGCTTCTGCTTCTTTTTTTAATTCTTCGATTGTTTTTTTTGTCTTTTCTTCTGTTTTTTGAATTTTTTTAATATGATCAAATAATAAATCTTGACTTCCTTTTTTCCCTTCTAAGCAAAATTCTAGGATTCTATCTCCACCGGAATATTTTGTTTTAATTTCCCAAGTCTTTTCTTTTGATTTTTCTGATAGATCATTAATTTTAGTTTGTTTTTCTTCTAAATCAAATTTAAAACCTGTATTTTTTTCTTCATTGTTTATTTCCAAATTTAGTTCTTTTATTTTTTTTGTTGTTTTTTCTATTTTTTCTTCCGCTTCTTTATTTTCTGATGAAAGTGTAAAAATTCCTTTTTGAATGTCTTTTTGATAAAAATTTTCTTCAATAAAATTTTGATTATAAACCAATATTTTTTCATCATTTAAGCCTTCGATTAAACAATTTGAAAAACCATCACCGTCTTTATTCGCTAAAAAATTAGAAAAAACAGTTTTTCCTGCTCCATTTATCCCATAAATTAAATTTACTTTTTTCTGAGTTTCTAAAACAGCTGGATTTTCTCCATAACTTGCAGTATTTTTTATATAAATTTTAGTAATCATAATCTGTTAAAATTAAATCTCCTCAATCACCTTCCCAATCTTCCGTTCCATAATTTTAATTAATTTTTTGTTGGCGGTTATTATTTCTTCTTCTTTTTTAACTTCAGCGACGAGTTGTTTTTGGATGGCGAGGGGCGGGAGTGGGATTTTAAGTTTTTTTACAAACGATAGATTTGCCATTTTAAATTTACCATCCCCTAAATCTAAAAACTTTTGGTATTGTGATTGAACTGCTAAAAATAAATAATTCGTACTAATTTGATTTTCATTTTTTGGGTATAATCCAGCAATATTTTGATTTGTAGTTGCTTCAAATTTCAATAATGCAGTTTTGCCAATTGTTGCTCCAACTAGAGCAAGTAAAGTTGTATTGATTTTAAATAATTTTGCAGAAGAATCTTTTAATCCTTTTTCTGTTATAAATTCTTTTGCTTCATATACTTCTTTATCTTTACAAATCGCAGAACCTAACCATGGAATATTGCCGTTCCAATATTTTTCTACATTTCTTTTTGGAGTGCCACCACTTTGAACACTACAAACCTCCCCCAGCTCCACCATCTCAACCCCTTCTAACTTTCTAAGCTCTTGACCAAAATATCGTCTCTCTCTCTCTCTAGATTTTTTATAATTTCGCGGGCGTGGTTGATGGTATTTTGTTTGACTTCAATCTGCTCCACGATTTCTTTTTGGATGGAAAGTGGTGGGAGAGGGATTTTGACTTCCTTTAATTTTGTAAAATGTCTTTTATATTCTCCATCATCAACAGAATTTACTCGTAAATAATAATATAAAAATTCTGAGCTTATTTTTTCTTTTGACTCAAGAATTTTTATTCCATCTGCTCCTTGTGCAAAATCTTGTCTGACCAGCTTAATAACACAAGTGTGATCACCAAAAATTACTAATGGTTTTTTAATTTTAATTACCGCATTCTTATCGTCTGTATAACCTGCTATATATTTTTGTGATTGATCAATAATTGGAAATTTACCATTTTTATTAAAATTACTCTTTTTTATTTTTTTAGGTGGTGTGATAATTTTAATTATTTCCCCCAATTTTACAATTTCCCATTTTTGTCGCTTTTTTAATTCTTCTGAAAACTTTTTTTGTAATGCAATAACTTGTTTTATTTGGCTATTTTTAAGCAAGGTCTGATATTGCTCAGCCATTTTTTTAAAATTTTCTTGCAATTGCAAAAAAGCGGAGGAATTTAAAAAAGCATTTACAGAGGCAATTGCTGGTTGTAAATTTTTTTCAATATCTTTAATATTTATAATATTTTGTAAACATTCCAACGGATCTTTTTTATATCTATCTCCCGTTAAATTATAATCACCGCTTTTAGCGATTTCATCTTTCCTAACAAGCAATGCGAAATTATCACGGACATCACGCCTTGTTAAAAATACATCTTTATTGTCAAAGCTATTTTTATATTTTGTTATTATATCTATTGCCCTTGGTAAATCATTTTTCTCAATTGGTCGGCGTTGTGTGCCGAGATCAAAACCTTCATTTTCTACTTTAATAAATAAAATATCATTCGTTTTTTTCGCAACTTGATTATCAAAAAATAAAACAGAAGTCTTTACGCCCGAATACGGCTGAAAAACTCCAGCAGGCAAACTTACCACCGCAAAAAGTCCGTCTTCTACCAGTTTTTTGCGAAGTGCTTTGTATGCTTTGTCGCCTTTGAAAATAATGCCCTCTGGTACAATAATTCCCGCACGACCATTAATGCTCAAATGCTCCATAATGTAATCTACAAAAAGCACTTCGGCGCGATTGGCTTGAATTGAAAATCTTTTGTGCGGCTTGATTCCGCCTTTCGGTGTCATAAACGGTGGATTTGCCATAATAACATCAAATTGCTCGTCCCATCGCTTCTCACTGGAAAGTGTATCGTAAACAAAGATATTTGGATCTTGAAAACCATGTAAAAACATATTTACTAAAGACAGCTTCACCATTTCATCAGAAATATCGTAACCAGAAATATTATTCATTAATTTTGTTTTTTCATCTGGTGTAAGAAGAGCTTCTTTATTTGTTGACTTGCCTGTTTTGTTATCTAGTCCATCATGATTTTTTAGAATATGTTTATAAGCAGAAATCAAAAATCCAGCCGTGCCACAAGCCGGGTCAAGAATCGTTTCGTTTTTCTTTGGATCAACAACTTCGGCAATAAAATCAATAATGTGTCGCGGTGTGCGAAACATTCCAGCATCACCCTGTGAGCCGAGGATAGAAAGCAGATATTCAAAAGCGTTACCCAGCTCCTCGCTATGCCCGTAAGAAAATTCATTTATTTCTTTCAAGAAAAGAGACAGCACGCGTGGGTCGTTGTATGGCAAACGAGCGTCTTTGAAAATATTACGAAAAAGTTGGGGAATGTTTTTGTTTAAAGACATTTTTTTGGTCGCTTCCTCGTAAAGATTAAACCGCTCTTGCCCGGAAAGCTTTTTGTCCAAAAGTTTCGTCCACGAATATTGCGCGTATTCGCCGACAAAAAACTGCGGTTTCAAATTCACTTCCAGATTTTCCTGATCCATCTCGTCCATAAATTTATAAATCAACGCATTGGTGATTTGATCCACTTGCGCGATAGGATTGGTTACTTTCCCGACAAGGATATTTCTGGCGGAGTCAATTTTTCGTTTTGTTTCTGAATTAAGCATGGTCATTTTTTATTAGAAGAAAGTTTTTTAACAGTTTTATTTTCAATAAGCGATTTCATTTGTGCAATAGCCACAGCATTAAGTTGCTTTAATCTTTTAGATTGTAAAATTCCTTGTCTGATAAGTTCCGCATTCATACTTTCTAAATTTGCCAAACAAACCAACTGACTAACATCGGCATAATCACGAATATTACCTTTTTTAGTTTTATGTTTCTCTCGCCACTCCTTTGCTGTCATGCCGAATAAGGCCATATTTAAAACATCAGCCTCTCTAGAATAAACAAATTTTATTTCTTCTTTTGTAAGTAAATGAGGAATAATATGTTCTCTTATTGCATCTGTATGAATTTGATAATTTATTTTTGTTAACATTCTTTTTGCATCCCAGCCAAGCAATAATCGTTCGTTTTCTTCTTCTTTTAATCTTTGAAATTCTTTGATTATATAAAGTTTAAATTCAGCAGAAATCCATGAAGCAAACTCAAAAGCAATATCTTTGTGAGCAAAAGTTCCTCCATTTCTTCCAGATTTTGAAATCAGTCCGATGGCTTTTGTTGTGCGTATCCATTTATTTGGAGAGAGGACAAAAGAGTTTACACCAGCTTCTTTCCAAAACTGGTCAAATTCGACCAGTTTAAAATCAG
>JAUVKC010000076.1 GCA_030592165.1 Candidatus Buchananbacteria bacterium
GAACTTTCTTCAGGAGTAGCTTCTTCTTCAACAACTGGTTCAGGAGCTGGTGTAGCTTCTTCAGCTGGAGCTTCTGATTCTTGAGTTGATACTTCAGGAGCTGGAGTAGCTTCAGCAGTTTCTTCTGTTGCTGGTTTTGCTGCACATTTATTACATGTTTCTGGATCATTTTCTGATGGTTTGACTCCCATTAATTTACCGATTGTATTGTACATGAAACCTTCTAATGGTGCTCCACATTTTTTACATTTTTTCATATAAATTTCCTTACTAACTAAAACCTTAACAGGTTTTAGATAAATTACTTAAATTTAATTAAAGTCTAAAAATAACTAATAAACAGTGATTTCCTGTATTAGTTAATATAAAATCATTTTGCATTAATTTTCAAAATTTTGCAAGCCCTAGAACCTAATTTTCACATTTTTTGCAAAAACTTAAAATCCTTTTAAATTTTGCAACATTTCTAACAATGGTTCATAAAGGCTCAAAAACTCACGAAAAATCGGAATTAACCATAATAATGCCATTATAACTGGCACAACAACAATTGCAAATCTTAAAAAATTCATTATTTGAATTCTTTTCAAATTATGCTCTAACAAATCAATCTTTTTAGTTAATTTATCAATTTTTTTATTATTTTGTTTTAATAATGACTCAATGTCATTCTTTTCTTTAGCCATGTTATTTTCTTATTTGACAATCTTTAACATATTTTAAAGCTATATTTTTCATTTTTTCTAATTCCTGTTCTGTCAATCCAAGATCGTTTTGAAAATCTTTATTTAAAGTTTTAGTATTTCTAAAATTCTGTAAATAATACTTATTTGCTCCTTTTATTAGTTTAGCAATTTTTTCAATAGTTTCCAAGGAATGATACCTTGGCATGACAGTTGTCCGAAACTCATATTCAAGTCCTGAAGCCATAATTATATCTATACTGGCTTTAATTGTACTTACATCAAACTTGGTTGCCACAACTTCCTCATAATTATCCAAGCTTGTTTTTACATCCATGGCAATAAAATCAATTAATTTTTGATCAATTAATTGCTTTAAAATTTGCGGGTCAGTACCATTAGTATCTAGTTTGATTAAATAACCTAGTGTTTTTATTTTTTCTATAAACTTTGATAAATCATCTTTATAAAGTAATGGTTCTCCCCCGGTAAAACAAACTCCTTCTAAAACATTTTTTCTTTTATCCAAAAATCGTAAAACTTCTTCTTCTGTCAAAGTTTTAGTATCTGCATTTATTTCAATAAGTTCTGGATTATGACAAAAACCACAACGAAAATTACAACCTTGCGTAAAAATGGTTGCAGCGAGCTTGTCAGGGTAATCCAACAAAGTAACTTTTTGTAATCCACCGATTTTTAACATAGAAAAATGTATATTAGTGTATTTGTTTATTAGTAAACTAGTTAATTAATTTTATTTATACCCCACTTTAGTGGGCATTTTGCCGAGTATAATTTTTTATTTAAGTTTAGTATACCTTTCACAAATATATCACAAAGCGATCACTAGTACTAATAATTATTTTTCATATTATACTTGTAATCACTTAGTGACAAACCCACCAATATACTAATCAACCTCTTTTTATTAATTAAAAAACCAGCCTCTGCAAGCCAAAAGTATAGTTAACTCAGAAATTTACCAATAAATTGATCTTCTTTTGGGTTAACTATACCCTACTAAATGCCTTGAGGCTGGTTAAATTTAAAGAACACATAAATTTTTGTTTTACTCGTTGCCATCCAAAGTTTTAAACTTTAGAAATGGACTTATTAAAGAACTACTGAGACAATTGCTTGTTAAATTCTTGCCTGTCAGAATACTCAGCTCTCTTGCCTTTGTTCCATTGATTAACAGGGCGAATATAGCCAACAACTCTTGAGTACACCTCACATTGAGTGCGTTCTTGCTTTGTGTTCATAAAATCCCCTACTTCCGATCCTCTTGTAAAAAAGTGGACGGAATATTTAAATATTAATTAGCAATTTGTTCCTTGTCGCTTTGACCTTTTTCTATGTAGCCAATTTCTGCATCACATTTTGGACAGAAAAAATGCTCACCTTCAATATAGCCATGTGTTGGACAAACAGAAAATGTCGGGGTGATTGTAAAGTAAGGCAATCGGTAATTTTCGGCAATAGTTTTAATTAATTTTTTCGTACCTTCAATTGACGGCATTTTCTCTCCAACAAAGCCGTGAAGAACTGTACCTCCAGTATACTTTGTTTGCAAGCCGTCCTGCAAGTCCAAAGCTTCAAAAATATCATCAGTATAACCAACTGGTAGCTGAGAAGAGTTTGTATAATAAGGTTCCGCACCGCTTTCTCGATAATCTTTTTCATTAGCCACAATAATATCCGAATATTTTTTCTTATCTGCCCTAGCGAAACGATAAGCCGTACCTTCAGCTGGTGTTGCTTCTAAATTGTAAAGATTATTTGTTTCGTTTTGATAATCCATTAATTTTTCACGCATAAAATCTAAAACTTCATTAGCAAATTCAAGACCTTCCGTTTGGGTAATATCTGATCCTACAAAATTAAGAGCTGCTTCATTCATGCCATTAATTCCAATGGTATTAAAATGGTTTTTCCAATATTCACCAAATTTTGATTTTATATCTTCCAAATAATATCTTGAATATGGATAAAGACCTTGTTCTGTAAATTTCTCAATTACTTTTCTTTTCAAATCAAGACTTGTTTTGGCAATAAGCATTCTTTTTTCTAAACTATCGAAAAATTCTTCTTTTGTCTTGGCTTCATAACCTATTTTTGGCAGATTAATTGTCACTACACCAATAGAGCCTGTCAAAGGGTTGGCTGCAAAAAGCCCACCGCCTCTTTTTCTTAATTCACGGTTATCCAAACGTAATCGACAACACATACTTCTGGCATCTTCAGGTTTCATATCTGAATTAATAAAATTTGAAAAATAAGGAATACCATATTTTGCTGTCATTTCCATTATCTTATTTGAAACCTCACTATCCCAATCAAAGTCAGGAGTAACATTATAAGTAGGAATTGGGAAAGTAAAAACACGTCCATTGGCATCACCTGCTGTCATGATTTCAGTAAAAGCCAAATTAATCATATCAATTTCTTTCTGAAACTCTTTATAAGTTTTTTCCTGAAACTTACCACCAATAATAACCGGCTCATCTTTCATCATATTAGGAACTACTAAATCTAAAGTGATATTTGTAAAAGGTGTTTGAAAACCAACTCTGGTCGGAACATTCATATTGAAAATAAATTCCTGCATAGCTTGTTTGACTTCCGTATATTCTAAATTATCATAGGCGATAAAAGGAGCCAAATATGTATCAAAGCTTGAAACTGCCTGAGCTCCAGCTGTTTCACCTTGTAATGTATAATAAAAATTAACTAATTGTCCCAAAGCTGAACGAAAATGTTTTGGTGCTTTTGAAGTAACTTTACCAGAAACACCGCCAAACCCTTTCATTAATATATCCCGCAAATCCCAACCACAACAATAAGCTGCTAAAAGTTGTAAATCATGAATATGGATATCAGCATTAGCATGGGCATCACGAACTTCTTGCGGATAAACCTTGTTTAACCAATAATGTGATGACACTCCAGAAGCAACATGATTATTCAAACCTTGTAAAGAATAAGCCATGTTTGAATTTTCTTTAACCCGCCAATCAGTTTGCACCAAATAACCTTCCATCAAAGAATCAGAATCAATCATTGATTGTAAATCTCTAATTCTTGCGTGCTGATCACGATACAAAATATACGCCTTAGCTGTCTTTATTTCTTTATTTTTAATCAAAACTTCTTCAACTATATCCTGAAGTTCTTCAACCGCTGGGATTGATCGTTCATGAAATTTTTTATTAAGATCTTTTTCAACTGAACTAGCTAATTTCTTGGCTTTTTTCTTACTAGGATCATCAATGGCTTCCATTGCTTTATAAATAGCCTTTTCTATTTTTGCCAAATCGAAATCAACTATTCGATCATCACGTTTCATGATTTTTTGTATCTTACCCATGGGTTTATTTTAATATTTAGTTATATTACTAGTTATCTAGTTATAAAGTATAAAGTTATTAAAGTTTAAAGTTTTTTTTAATTTTCTTGTTATTAACGATGCTGATTACTTCTTTTTCTTCTTCTTTTTAAAAACTGCGTTTATTTCTTTTTGAAATGTTTCCAAATCTTCAAAGGCCCGATAAACTGAAGCGAATCTGATATAAGCGACCGGGTCACGTTTTTTTATTTCTTTCATGATAATCTCACCTAGCTCTGTAGTTGTTATTTCACTTTTTTTCTTGGACTGGATACTTCTTTCGATCTTATTAACTAAAATCCTCAAATCTTCTTCCGTACTTGGTCTTTTCTCAAAAGCTTTTTTTAAGCCTTTTTCTAATTTTTCTCTTGAATAACTTTCTTTTCGATCATCTCTTTTGATAACCATTAATTCTAAAAGCTCAACTTGTTCATAGGTGCTGAAACGAAAACCACATTTCAAACATTCACGTCGTCTTCTAATAGTAATTTCATCAGACGTTACTCTTGAATCAGCAACTTTTGTCTCTTTATAGTTACAAACTGGACATTTCATAATTTTTTGAGCAGTAAAAACCTTGATGCAAAAAAATATATTTTTTGCTTATTTTTTAAAACACTATATCTAGTATCTCCTGACTTAATTATAACACCACATATTGTGCCGGTCAATACCTGCCTATAAAAAATTCCGATTTTTAAAAAAAACTTTTTTTATGAC
>JAUVKC010000014.1 GCA_030592165.1 Candidatus Buchananbacteria bacterium
AAAATATCTGAATAACTTGACAAATATTTAGAGCTTATTTATAATTAAATTACAATCGAAATATTTTCGATGAGTTCTAAAAAGGAGGTTAATCATGTCAAAAATAAAAGACAACCAAGTCCCAGTTGCGCTTCAGATTTCCACTATCCGTGACTCAAACAAGAACGTCACAGAAGATGGAACTGAAATTGCCAGCATGACGACTTGGGAAACACTCGAAGACCAAGACTGATCGACAAAATCAATCGGCAGATAGGATCAAACTAGACTGTCGAGTACTAAAGCTTGGGAAACGAACGAACACCAAGACAACTAATCTCTGAACGAACAAGAAATTATTTTTTAAAACACAAGATGACTAATCAATCGACAGATAGGATCAACTAGACTGTCGAGTACTAAGACGACGAAAATCAATTTGAGGAGGAGGGAAACCTCCTCCTTTTTTATTTTCCACAGAATAGGAGGTAACAAATGATATTAATTATCAGTAATTCAAGGGATAAGCACATTCCCTTAGTACTACACCACTTAGCTAGTGAAAAAGTAACTTGTCTTTTTACAGATGAAATAATCGACAAAACTCTTTTTACTCTAAGTCCTGATCAGCTAATTGCCAACATTGAATCAGAATCAGCATTTTTACAATCAGCGTCTTCAATCTGGTATAGGAAGCCAAAACCAATAGACGCGCAAACCGGGGAGACAAATATTGATCAGTTTATTGCCAGAGAATGGCAAATGTTTTTACGATCACTATACGTCTGTCTGCAAAAAAAGTTTTGGGTAAATCCTGTACCAGCTAACACGTTTACCAACGCAAAACTTCACCAAATCCAGATAGCAAAAAAAATAGGGTTTATTGTTCCTGAAACTATTTTCACTAACGATAAACAAGCAGCCCTGAATTTCGCAAAAAAACATCAAACAATCGCCTTAAAAGTTATTGATCAGGTTGTTGTAGCTGCAGATGAAGACAGATACATGTACACAAAAAAATTATCATACGATAATTTGATGGCTCTTGATGGATTTAACCTTTCTCCAGTTATTATTCAAGAATACATCCCCAAAAAGTATGAGGTAAGAACTACATGCATAGGAGAAAAGATTTTTTCCTGCCGACTAGACAGCCAGGACAATAACGATTCAAAAGAAGACTGGAGAAACGGTAGTATCAAATCCTTAAAACACACTCCCATCAAACTACCAGATGAATTAGAAAACAAAATCAGAAAAATGCTCAAATATTACAATCTACAATTCGCAGGCATTGATTTTCTGGTAACACCTGACAATCAACACATTTTTTTAGAAATAAATCCTAACGGTCAATGGGCCTGGATTGAAATCCTCACTAAAATACCGATAAGTAAAGCTATAGCAGACTTACTTATCAAAAACGGAAGCCACTAGGCTTCCGTTTTTCTATTTTGTTTAATTATCTTTTTAAGTTCTAAAATAAATTTTTTCGTCAAACTACTCTGGTGATACCTATGTGGCATTTTTTTAAACTTTGCAACACCTTTAACTGCATATTCTTTTGCTTTTATATAATCACCAAATTTATAATATAAAGTTGCTAAAGCATAATCAGGTCCGTAATGATTTTTAATATGGTTATACGCTAATAAATAATATTTTTCTGCATTTTTAAAATCATTAATATCTTTATAACAATGACCAATATACATGTTATAAGCCTTATCACCTGAAATTTTAACATACTTCTTCGCCAGTAAAAATGCTTTTTTATCTTTTCTTCTTAATAAAAATCGAATCTTACCAAAATACCCACTGTTATCCTCCGGGTAATTTTTAATTAATTTATTATAAATAGCTTCCGATTCTTTTAGATCTGCCTGATTTTTATTTTTAATCCCACGTTTATCTAAAAACTCTGCCAACATCGAACAAACATCTTTATCTTCTTTATTATTTTCTAAACACTCTCTTAAAATTAAAATTCCCTGAGTATATCTCTGATGATCACGATAATAATTAAATTTTTGACGTAAATTTTTAATTGATATCTTTTTTATCATATATTTAATTATATCAATTCATAAGTAAAAAATATAGTGATGATATTTTTGATAACTAAAAAAATTAATTTAATGAATATAGTTAAATGTACATCATTCATCATTGACATTTACCCTCATATACGCTATAATTAAATATTCTTTGAAAATTTAACCCTAAAAACATATAAGGAGGAAAAAATGGCTCAAGAGAGAAACAAAATCTGGGTTTTGGCAGGACTTTTACTAATGGAGTTACTAGCAGCAGTTGATACAAGTGGTGTCACTGTAATGGTGCCTACTTTACAAAAATTTTTCCAGACCCCGCCAGAAATGGCCGGATTTATTCTGGATGCCTACTTGATTTCCTTTACGGTTTTCATGGTACCGATTGGCTGGTATGCTGATCGATCTGGTAGTCCAGAGAAAGTGTTGAAATGGTGCATCCTTGGATTTGCCTTATCATCACTTTTGTGTGCTATAGCACCAAATTTTGAAACATTGCTTATGTTTCGGTTCATTAAAGGGATTTTCGCTGCTGGCATGTTCACTGTCGAATTTGTAATCATTATCAAATACTGGCAGGAACCCAGACGAATAGTGGAAATAGCAGTTATTGGAATTGGGGTTGGTATCATAATCGGTCCCATTGTCGGAGGACTGTTTTCCGGTGTTAGCTGGCGTTATTTCTTTTTGTTTGGAACTGCTTTTGCCCTGATCGCCTTTGTGGCTTATCAAAAAATCAATCAACTCGAACCAGTCAAAAGAGAAGCTGATGAAACACCTGATACTAATACGTTCACCCAGCGAATAAGCGGACTGGTAAAGATTATTATTTGGGGAATGCTCCTAAATTTCGTAATTGCTTTTGCAACACAAGGCACTAACTTGCTCGTAACATTGCATGTTCAGGAATTTTTGGGAAAATCTCCATTGTTCAACAGTGCCTTGTTGGTCATGGTTGCTCTAGGCATGGTCATACAAAATGGGATTGGGATTGGTAGCCGGCTGGTAAAAAACTTAAAGCTGGCGACCTGGGGTAGTGCTGCCTTATTTGCAGTAATCCTTATATTAATCCCCCTTGTCACTAACTGGATCAATCCACTTGCCTTTATTCTTTTTTTCTTTGTTGGTATAACTCTTGGAGTCTCTCTTTCAACAATAGAATTGATGACTCTGGAAAATCTGCCAACAAAAAACCTGGCATTAGGAAATGGTCTTGTTGTAACATGCATGCAGGCAGGTTATGCAGTAGGTTCAGGTGTTATCCCTGTTCTTTACTTATCATTTGGACCTCAGACAGCATATTTAATGGCTTGCTGTATAATAGCAACAATCGTAATTTATGCCATCTTTGGCAAAAAAAATTAATTAAAAAAGCATCTCGTGTTACGAGGTGCTTTTCTTTTTGTGAAAACAATATTTAAATATAGATATCTACAAACATTTTCAAAACCTTCTTTATTTTCCGTATTTACACTCTAACGGAAACAGAAGGAACGATTCCTTCTGTTTCATTGCGTCTAACTAGAAATTTCACTCAAGAAATGATAAACTTAAAAAACTATTAAACATTTTTTATGTTTCAAAAAAATGAATTAAAAATTCTATATCCTTTTTATGCTCACTCCTTATTGTTTAGCTTATCAAAAGTTATCATGCCTTTTTATGTCCTTTATTTCCTATCTATTGGTTTTACTTTTTTTCAAATAGCTCTGATAAGCGGGGTTCGTAGTATAGTTTCCCTGATTTTCGAAATACCAACGGGAGTAATTGCAGACCGGTATAGCCGTAAATTTAGTGTAATTTTAGGTTACATTTTAACTGCTATTTCTTTAGCTCTTGTGCCTATATGGGATAGTTTTATTATTGTTGCCATAATTTTTGCTTTTGATGCACTTTTTGAAACATTTGTTAGCGGTGCAGATCAAGCCTGGGCTGTGGACTTAATAGAAAACCATGACAAATCATTACTAGATAAATATTTTATTAAAATCAGATTTTTTCGTAATATTGGCATGGTTATCGCACCGTTAGTAGCAAGTTATATTGTTACGTTTTATTCTATGAAATATTTGTGGTTTATTTTCGCAACAGGTATTTTATTATCAACGATTATACTTTCTTTTGCCAAAGAAATAACTATTCCCAAAGAAAAAATATCTTCGGTAAAATTGCAAATTGATAATATTATCAAAGATTGCTGGCAGACGATTAGATATACCCTGAAAAATAAATTTATTATTTTATTGTTCTTGGGAATTTTCATTTTCTATTTTGTCGATGAAATCACTTCTTTAGTCTGGACTCCGTATATTGAAAAAAGCGGCTTTAATCTGGCTATGATCGGTTATCTTTTCTCCATTATTGCTATTATAGGTATAATCTTACCAATATTTACCCAATGGTTACTTAAGAAAAAAAGTAAATTATTCATTCTGTTTTCTTCCGCTATTGCCTATGCTACTTTACTTATTATTGCCGGTAAAATAAGTTCAGCTTTATTAATTGCCTTTATCTTTGTCTTATTCAGCTCAATTGATGAAATATTTCTACCAATAGAAGAAGCTTTGACAAATCAATTTATTGATTCACAAAAAAGAGCCTCTATTTTATCCTTGAAATCTATAACAGAAGCTTTAGCTTCAATAATAGGAGTTCCAATAGCAGGCTTTTTACTAGGATTTATTTCAGAAGCTCAGGCTCTTATTCTTTCTGGATTTATTCTCCTGTCCCTTCCTCTAATTTATTTAACCGCAAGGAATAAATTAAAAAATCAGAAAATAAAAACAGGACAGGTATAATACCTGCCCTGAGAAGAAAGCGTTTCTCTCCAATTGTCATACTGAAGAATGAAGTATCTGTTACACCATAAAACAGATTCTTCGCATACTCAGAATGACAATTGGAGAAGAAAGCGTTCCGTTATTACTTGCAACTTTAACGCTAACGGAAACTGAAGGAGAGATTGGCCAATCTCTCCTTCAGTTTCCGTTGCGTCTATAATTATATATTATCTAATAACAATTTTCCTTTGATTGTAACGTAAAGAAAAAAGCATCTCTTGCGAGATGCTTTTATTTTTATTTTTCCAAATATCGCTTGAAAAAACTAAGACTAACTAATTTTCAAAATTTTTTTTCGGTAAAATTCAGGAAATACTCGCCTTAATTCAAAATCCATTACTATTCCACCAATATAATAATTGATTCGAATGTATTCTAAGGCAGCGTTTTCAGGATTATTTTGTGCAAAAATGGCTTGATTGTTGACTTCTGGTCCTGGACTCATTTCTTTAACATAGTCATAATCGCGCATAAAAATTGCCTGAGCTCTAAGCGCTCGCCACTCGGCATCCCACCATTCCAATTGACATTCCTGGGACTGATAATGATCAAGTTCACATTCTTTATAATTAGAACTATCACCATAAGTACCCATAAAATCCTGCCAATGATAATATTCATGAAACAAAAATGAATTCAAGTAACCCAACTGATGCTGCTTTTTAAGCAATGCGGTTGGATTAACAAATATTTCTTGTTCAAGTGCATCTATGGCAAACAGTCCTATGGGCAGATACACAACCTTCCATTCTCCTGATTGAATTAATGAAATAAGATTTCTTCTTACTTTTTGATCAGGAAAAATATTAATCATTCTGACAAAAATTTCTTTAGCTTTCTCAAGCGGAACACCAGAGTAATTGATTTTAGAGGTTCCCATGGCATAACCTATCACAAAATCAGTCTTTTCTAATTGATCAGGCTGAGAAAAGGTTGTTGCCACGCCCCAAAAACAGGAAATGAAAAATAAAATTACCACAATAACAACTAAAGATAAAATTCTTTGACCAACTCTGAAGTGAAATGCACTTGATTTCTTTGATATTCGATTCTTTCGACGCAATTCTTTTTGTTTTTTCTGACTCATTCTATCACTCCTTTCACTTTAGACAGTGAAATTTTCAAAAAACATTAATCCAATCAACACACTTAAATTTAATAATTTATCATATCACGAATTTTACATTATGTCAATAAAAAATACCCCCATGGGGGTATTTAAAATGGGAAAAAACTTAAAACTTAGAAACAAGATGAATTATAATTTTTCAAACATTGTTCTTGTTCTTCTTTTGTTTTTGCCCAGGTCAAACATAATTGTCGCGATTCATCAAAAAATAATGGTGAGGGGAAAACAATCAAAAATGATTTGATCATGTCTTCAGTAACTATTTCTCCTCTCAGTTCTAAGCAATCACTAATAGTTTTTTCATAATACTCCCAACATGGTTCAGGACAAAAATTTATGTCCTGACAATAGACATGATGTCTTTGCCATTCTAAATGTTGAAAAAAAATTTCACAAGACTGCACGTCACTTAAATCACCATTCACTTTTTCATTAATAAATGAATTACTGTTTTGACTATATAAGTAAAAAATACTCACAAGCCACAATAAACAAACGACCACAAATGTCTTTTTTCTCATTCTTTCCTCCTTTTAATTTTAATGTACTAATTTAATTATAAAACATACATAAATTCTGACAAGAGCATTGAGAAATAAAAAAAGTCAATTATTTTTTAATAATTATCCACTTTTAACAATATTCTTGATTAAATTACTAATATAAATGTGTTAAAAGTTAATAACAAATTAATCCCCAGAGGATATTGTCTATAAAATTGTAACATAAAGAAAAAAGCATCTCTTACGAGATGCTTTTATATTTATTTTTCCAAATATCGCTTGGAAAAAAAATCTTCAGGCAGATCAGGATTGATCTGCCTGTTGGTAAATTCAAGAACTGTTATATGTCTGGCAAGAAGGTTTTTGACTATCACCTTATTGGCTCGCCAATACTTATCAATCATGACTACTTCCAGATTCAGCTGAACTTTTGATTTTACGTGTTCCAAGTCAAAATATTCAATCTGCTTAACAAAAAAGGTCTCCTTTTCAAGGGTAATCACTCTTGACGTGTAACCGTAGTTTTTTGCTTCAGCCGGATTTCGTAATTCTGCAACTATCCGATAAATTGCTTCAGTTTCAAGGTTATCTTGTTCAGTATCTGAGTAATTCCAGCGTTCAAGAACTTCAGGTTCAAAATCACCAAATGTGATATCAGAACCCATAAACTTGTCACTTTTCTTACTTGAAGCAATTTTACGTGACCGACCCAAATCAGGTAAATAAAGCCATTGATCAGTTTGAGTAGCAGTTGACTGGACTGTCAAAACTCCCAGCCCCTTCAGGTTCGCAGGAGACGTGATCTTGATCATACTGCTTTGTAATCCGTCTTTATTTTCTAACCACATGTCCATAACAATCACTCTTTTTGCTCCCTGCTCAATATCCAACCCCTTGATTAGGGACATGGTTATGGTGAATTTTTCAGTCGGAGCATTATAGCGTGATTCTTCTTCTGTCATTATTTGCTCACCGCTTTGGGTAGCTGCCAAAACAGTTGTTGCCAGCAAGCAAATGAAAATTACAAGTTTGAGTTTCATTCTTCTTCTCCTCTAATGAAAAATTTTTCGCATAAGATTGGCAGGAATAATAACGTTGCTAAAGAGCAAGTTATCATACTGAAAACTATCAAAACACCAAAATCACGTATTGGAGTAAAACTGGAAAACATCAGCACGGAAAATCCTAAAACGTTTGAGTAGACATCATAGAGAATAGGTTTACCAGCTTCAAGGTTAGTTTTCTCTAAGGCACACAAGAATTTATAACTCTCCTCGTGTTCTATGAACCTGCTGAGATAATGGATTGCGAAATCAACTCCCACGCCGACAGTTACTCCGGTCAAAATACAGCTGGCTAAATCAAGCCTTATGCCGAGAAACCCCATCATGCCAAAAATCAACATTGTTGAAAAAACTAATGGCACAATAGCAATTAAACCTAAGCGTAAGGATCGAAAGACAACTGTACAAATCAGGAAAATAATTATTATCGAAGCGACAATATTAATTATTTTACCAGTTACAATGTAATTGTTTTGAGCTATCCATTCCATGTTTTCACCACCAAATTTGAAATTTATAGTTGATGGTAAAACCATCTCCAAATAATCCCTCATTTGCTGGTAAGTTTGTTCAATGACCTGAGAATCATCAATATCCATCCAAATCGTAACTTTGAGTCGCTGACGTGAATGGTCTAAAAATGTATCCAGGTCAACTGAACTATCCATTGAGTAGAGCATTAAATATTGTTCGATCAAACGATCAGTGTGAGGAACGGTTTCAGTTTTGTTAAGTGATTTGTGCATATAACGAAGAATGTTGACTACTGAATTTGTGTTACCAACTGCTTCGAGATTTTCACAAAATTGCTGAAACTGCCAAACCTGCTGCAATGTTTCAGGATGTAAAATAGTTTCATCAGTTTCAAACATGACTTCAATCACCCCTGTACCTCCAAACTTTTCATTAAACAGTTCAGAAGTTAAACGGATCTGGTGATCTTTAGGGAAAAACTTAGTCGGATTTGAACCAACTTGTAACTGACTCGCACCCACAATAGAAATAATCAACAAAGTAATGGCTATCAGCAAAACTAACCGTGGTTTTTGGATAATCTTACTTATCTTTTGCAAAAAATAATCAGTTAGTTCGCTAAGACCAAAAAGAAACATACTACCATTGTAATATTTCTTTTGTGGCAGTAAAGCCAGCATAGCTGGACAAAACAACAGGTTGTAAAATATCGTAAAGATTATACCTAAAGCTGAAAAAATACCGAATTCACGCAGAGAAATTATTTCAAATACCACTAAGGTACTAAAACCAATTGCTGAAGTCATCCCTGCCAAAATTATTGGTCTGGCAACAAGACTTAAAGCCTTAGTTTTTAAATGTTTCTCAACTGAGAAATATCTTTCCAGCAAATGTATACTGTATGACGAACCTAGAGCAATGATAAGAACAGGAATTATCGAAGTAACAGTACTAACTTTAAAAGACAACCAACCCATTACTCCCATAGTTGAAACCACTGCCATAATCATCACCAGTAACGGTAAGATTACTGCCCGTAAGTTTGAGAAACAAAAATACAGTAACACCGCAATAATTATTATTGCCAATGGGAACAACAGTCCAAGATCAGCGTTTATTCCCTGATCAATAGCCTGATCAATAATCTGAAAACTGTAATAATGGAGCTCTTCCGGATCCTGATACTTATTGGCTAAATCAACTGCAGCTTGATAAACTTCAATTTCCGAAACTGTTTTATCAATCGGAGCTGTAACCAAAACAGTAGTTAAATCAACAGAAATTAAACGCTCCCAAACAAGTTCATTACTTTTAAGCATTTTTGTGAATTCAGCAATTTGCAACTTTGTAGCAGGTACTGATTCTAAAAGTGGTTCAATAATCAAACCGTCTTGTGAATCTTCGACCTGAGTAAAGGTTGCTAAGCTAAGAATTTTTTCTTTATCAATTCCAGGAAAACTTCTCAAATCATGAGAAAAAGATTTCAGCTTAGCTAAGCTGTCAGTATTCATCACTTTGTTTTGGTTTTCAAAAGCAAAAACAATATAACTCTTGTCACCAAAAACTTCTTTGAATTGATTGTTAGTTTTGATAATAAAATCATCATCCGGAAGTTCACCCTCAAGGATGGAACGAATCTCCAACCGAGACATACCAAAACCAAGAACAATACTTAAGATCAAGCAAAAAGCTATCACTTTTTTCTTATGTTGCGCAACTAAATCAAAAAACTTTTCCATGATTTCCTCCCTTATAATTTGTTTCAAAAGTTTATTTTTTCAAAGTTCGAATTCTATTAAACTTAGCACTATTTCAAGGGTTTGTCAATAAATATCTTATTTAAACGAAAAAAAAGAGGTTTTTTCAAACCTCTTTTAAATTTTAACTTTGTTAGTTAAAAAGAATATTTCACAGTAAAAATCAACCGTTGATTTTTTTGATTATACTCCCAAAAACTTTCTTTTTCTCCACTAAAGTAATTATACTCTCCATGCAAAGAAATATTATTTTTGAAATTATAATTTACACTTGGGATCAGAATCAACCCACTATTTGGAAAATTATAGACTGATTCAAGACCTGCTTCCAAAAATTCATTACCAAAAATGACTTTAACTGAACCAGCATCAGTCAGAAGATGTCTTACCCAGAAGATATCTTCTACTGTAGGTGTCTCGCCGATATATTGCAGTGTTAAGTAAAGATTATAAGTATCGACTATCTGGCCGAAACTATAATCCAAACCAACAACATATTGGGTATAGTCTTGATTTACTAAATTTGGATAATGGTAATGAGCACCTTCACCTCGTAAAACAACCTGTTGAATCGCAAATTCAAATCCTCCACCAAAAGCCATCATTTTTTCATACGAATAATTTACCTGCATGGCTATTGGACTCAAAAATTGTAATTCAACAAAAGGTAAATGATCATAACCATGATACCCCATCCCTGTTAGTTCCAAATTTTCGTACTCCCAAGCAAGTAAAATTCCAGCTTGAACATTTTCCAAGCTAAACGCTGGCAACTCTTTTTCCTCCGGTAAATCACTACCAAAGAAAAAATAACTTTCAGCTGGAGGCAATCTGTTTGGAATAAAGTAAGGCGCGACAACTGTTTCAAGACGAAAATCACCAAGATAATAATTGACCGCCACTAAAGGCAAGCCGATCTTACGATCATTAATCAAATCAGTACTATCAACTGGATTAATCAAATCAATTGGATTGAAACGATCAGTAATTCCCCAGTTAATTTTTCTTATACCCGCATAAAAATCAGCCTTTTGCCAGGAATACGTCAAATACGATTCCTCAACACTTAGAAATGGGCGATACTCACTATCTTCCAGAAAAACACCTTTTTCTAATTCAAGATAATTGTATCTAGCTTTAAGTTCTGTTTTGAACTGACATTTTTCTGACAGCAATATCTTTAATTTGAAACTCAAAACTGCTTCTGGTACATATGATTCATCTTGTTCAAAATAGTAATAATTATTAAGCTCAAGATATCCCTGATAAGAAATTTTTTCTTCTGCATTTAAGCTTGAAGAAAAAATCAAAACCATAAACACAAACAACACTATACTTTTCATTTTTTCTCCTTTTTCTTGCAATCCGAAGCTTTAGCGTAGGATTGTCAAAGTTCTAGTTTAGAATAACTTAGCTTAACAAAATAACACTTAAAAGTCAACCTCTTCCCCTTGACTTTTAATAAAATTTCTGATAATATTTATTAATTACCTTGAAAACAAAATACAAAAAATAAAAGGAGGATCTCATGTCTAAAAAAATTATTGAGAAATCAGCTAAATTCGAAGGCGTTGGTTATGATATTCGCGGTCCTCTTCTCGAAGAGGCTGAACGACTCGAAGCACAAGGAATAACAATCCTTAAACTCAACGTTGGTAACACCAAACCTTTTGGTTTTAATGCTCCTGATGAAATCATCACTGATGTCATCGCAAATTTACGCGCCGCAGAAGGTTATAGCATTTCCAGGGGAATATTTTCTGCCCGGAAAGCCATCATGCATCTTTGCCAAACAAAAAAATTTCTCAAAGTAGTTATTGAAAACATTTTTTTGGGTGACGGAGTTTCTGACCTGATACGTATCAGTATGAACGCTCTGCTCAATACAAGCGACGAAATACTGATCCCTATGCCTGACTACCCGTTATGGACTGCCGCGGTCAAATTTGCCGGTGGGAAACCAGTTCATTATATCTGCGATGAACAGTCAGACTGGCTGCCTGACATCGATGATATCAAAAAGAAAATCACTAATAAAACTAAAGGCATTGTCATTATTCCCTTTAATAATCCAACCGGAGCAGTTTACCCCAGAGAAATACTTGAGCAGATTATCAAAATTGCTCAGGAGCATAATCTTATCATTTACAGTGATGAGATATATGACAAAATTCTCTATGATGATGCTGAAAGTCTTTCCATTGCTTCTATGGCAGACGACATTCTCATTGCTACTTTTAACGGCTTGTCGAAAAATTATCGCCTACCTGGATTCCGTTCAGGCTGGATGGTGCTTTCAGGCAATACCAAAATCGCCAAAAGTTATATTGAGGGCATTAACCTGCTCTGCAATATGCGTCTTTGCAGTAATGTGGTCGGCCAACTGGCTATTCAAACGTCTCTAGGCGGATATCAATAAATCTATGATCTGACAAAACCCGACGGTCGTTTGCATAAACAACGAGAACTGGGCTATAAACTGCTCACTGACATTGACGGTATTACCTGTGTCAAACCGCAAAGTGCACTTTACTTTTTCCCAAAAATCAACATCAAGAAATTTAACATCACAAGTGATGAACAATTTCTACTAGATTTTCTACGGGAAAAACATGTGCTGTTTGTTCCAGGCAAAGGCTTTAACTGGCAGCAGCCCGATCACTTCAGACTCGTCTTCCTGCCTCATGAGGAAGATCTGAAAAATGCGTTGCTAAGATTGAGAGATTTTCTCTCGACTTACAAGCAAAAATAATTTAATAAACAGCCCCGGCTAAAACCGAGGCTGTTTTTTTTATTTCAATAAAAAAACGTCTCGTAGAATTACGAAACGTTTATTAAGAAAAAGCGATAGTATAGTACCAGACCGATAACCATGGTTAATGGTATCAAGCTTGATAACATTGATAAAATCATGGCTTTTTCTTTAATAACAATTGATTTGAACAAAAAGATTGACTGGACTAAAGCTGAAAGTAATAGCATCAGTAGTGATAATCCGTCACTTGACTGAGTTTGGACAAGTAAAACTATCTGTGGCACAAAAACAAGTGGAATTATTACTGTAGTACAGTAAACAAGTTTTTCAGCCAATATTTCAATTTTTTGTTTTGTCAATTTTCATCACCTCCTTGATTTAATTTATTATCTTAACATAGAAAACTCATATTGTCAACTAAAAATTACATATTTACTAATTATTTAAATAAAATGACCACTAAAGTATTATCAGCGGTCATTTTAGTATTTTTTTTAAATTCTATTCAATATCAATAACTCGTACTTGCAACACATCTTCAATTTTCTCAGTAGCTTTTGAGCTGTAATTTTTGATTGTATCTTCAAATACTGTATATTGTATTTTCTGGTTATCAATCCATTGAATATCAAAATGATTAGCTAACGCTCCGTAACCACCGTTTAAAGTTTCGTTTTCCTCTAGCTCAACTAAAATTGAGGATTTATCATTAACCAAGTCAAGTAATTGTAATTCTTTGGCTTCATCAGTTTCCAATGATACTGCTAAAAATTTCTGATCAGGTGATAAAACACGTACACCAAAATCAGCTAGAATTTGTGAAATTTCCATTTCCTGACAATTACCACTAGTTAAATCAAATTTATATATTTTTTTGACTGGTTGGTCTGATCCTGGACTTAACGGATTTAGAATAACTGATTCAAGCTCTTGTGGTTGTGCAAATAACATCATTGGCTGACCACATAAAAACTCAAAATCTTTAAACATGACGTCACCATAAGTTAAACTCAACAACATTGATTCCTCGTCTTTTTCAATTTTAAGAGCTACTGGTTCCAGTGATACATCTTCAAAATCAGTATTTGGTTCTGTTTTTTCTTGTTCAGTAACACTAACATCGACATCCTTTTCATCTGGGTTAATATTAATTTTCAAATCACATCCTGAAATAACCACAGAAATTACTAATAAAAGTGAAATTGTTTTAAAAATTTTCATAAATAATTAATTAATAGTAAATTGTAATATTATTTACTGGTACTGTTAGTTTGCCAGTTTATTGGATTATTGGCAATATAGATGCGTATTCTGGATAATTCTTGCTCATTTCTGATCACGCGATCATGAAATGATCTTTGCCATTTGAAATATAAATTATTTTGGCGTTGATGAATTAATTTTGATGATGTTGTTTTAAATGCACCGATAATGCGATATAATGGTAAAATTTTTTGATCATTCTGATTTTGTAGGGAACGTTCTAGAACGTTCCCTACAACGTTATGATTTTCCTCAAAAATTTTACAATCGAGACCTGTCCCTACCACTGCAGATTTATCGTTTTCCTTTATTTCAATTACCCCATGCAGATGATTAGGCATTATCACCCAGGCATCCAAATTTATATATTCAAAATTGTCAGACAACCATAGCCATTGTTTTTTCACTATCTCCCCAACTTCATTCAAAACAATTTTATAATTCTTAATATCCCCAAACATTTTCTCCATATTCTTTGAACAAATTGTCACAAAATAATATCCTGGACATGAATAATTAAACCCTGGCCAACGATTTAATTTTCTACTATTATAATTTTTAGTTTTTGTTTTTATCATAAATTTAATTTATCTTTTTTAAAGAAAGCCCTTGCTGAAACAGCAAGGGCTTATTTTCTTATCATGATGACAAGGTTTTAAAATGTCTACGACCGATCATTATGATCAGCGCAGGTAACATTATAACCAGCAGGTTAATTAATCCACTAGTATTATGTCCATAAACAATTGTACAACCTCCAGAACCAGAAGATGACTTTCCACCTACACTTTTTGAAGTGTTTTCATCTTCATTATTATCAGTCCCAGTCAATTGAACATTAAAAACTAAATTTGTGCCGCCAATACCATTATCTTTAACAGCCGTAATTTTCAACCCATCAACATACAAATAATGGCCAGTCCTTATTCCTTGCCAGTCAGTCATCCATGAATTATCCTCAAATTGGATATTGCAGATGACTTCTTCTGACCATGAGACATTGACTGACCCTTCTTTATTACCATTTGATAAATACAATTCACCCCAACTCATTCCAGCACCTTGACAGAAAAGCTTAGGTTCATTATATGGTCCATTATAAGTAAAGCTAATATCACCTTCTGTAAATACAGTGACCATATCATCCTCAGAAGGCAAATTCCCTCCTGCTCCTTGATCACCTTCATAAACTAGGATCAAAGTATCAATGCCGACATTCTTTGCCGGATAATCATTGGTCAAACTTGAAACATCAACCATATAGGGAAATCCTTGTTCAAAATAATATGTCCCTAAAGGTGCTTTAATATTCTGATCATCATTTTCTTGATCTAAAATTATTTGTTTGGGATTAGGAGCTGAGATATCTCCGTGCCAAACATTATATTTCACACCATTAGCCTGCGCATAATAACGCGGGATAATAGCATAAACAGACCAGGTACCGCTTTGTGGCAAAGTAAAATGCCAAATCGCATTATAATCATTACTCGAGCTGGTCAACCAGAGATGATTTGCCCAACCAACTGATTCTAACGGCCAATTTTTGACTCTGCCCTGCCTTGTCCATTGACTAGAATTCAATTCCAGATAAGAATTCCTACCAGGGTCAAGATCATAACCATGAACATAGACTGAAAGAGTTGGATTATCATCGCTTGCCCTGTTATTATCAATAAACTCTATCCCATCCACAAAATAATCCAGATAAGATAAATCATTGATCGGCCAGTAACCATAACCAAGCTGACTGTAACCGCTTTTCCTGACTTCAAAATGCAAATGCGGGCTGTAAATACCATTACCATCACCAACAGTACCGATTTGCCAACCTTTAGCAACTTGGGTCTGTTTTTCAATAATGGAATCGTAATTTATTTCCTCACCATTATCTTTAATGATAAAAACATCATCAAGATGAGCATACAACGCATAAATAGTTGTTTCAGTGCTACCATCAGGCAGTCTAAATGGATCACCTGGCTGAGCCTTATACTCAATAATCAGATAATTACCCCAGCCTGATGTCCAGCCAACATCCCAAATCAATCCGTTGGCAATTGAATAAACTGGCGCACCCAGATCATTTATTCCTCGTAGATTTATATCATGACCCAGATGAAGTTTAATCAAATACCCAAACAATGAACCATACGGTTGATAATCATAACACGCGCCTATCGGGATCGAATCAGTTGATTCTGTCCGATAAATAATTTCACAATCCATCGGGTAAACAAAACTGTAAGCATATGTCAGATCAAGAGGGGGAGGGTCAACAGGTGGCGGATCCACAGGAGGTGGGTCAATTGGGGGCGGAGTTACCTGTCCCAAATCAACTGCGATATTTATCTGACCGCCAGGTTCATAAGTTATGTTGCCTGCCTTGTCTTTGACCCATAGCGTGAATGTATAATCACCTTGTGCAGGAAAATTAAACTGGTGAACAAACATCTCAAAATCAAACTCCATATAGTACTGGTTAGTTATTCCAGATGGCGTCCAATTTTGCAAAGTCTCACCTGACGGTACAATTGCGTAGATCCTAATAGCATCTACACCACTCAAGCCGTCATAACTTGAAACCTGCATATTGTAATAATCCTTATCAATATTTTGACCATTATCCAGATTATCAAACCAGACAACTGGTAAAATCTGATCACTGATCACATTTACCTGAGGACCGTATTCCCAGGTACCGTCTGAACGATACACCCAATAGGTAACGAGAAATGACCGATCTGTCATGCCGTTTAATCTCCACATAACTCTTTGGCTAATAGAATCAAGATCATAATACCACCAACCATTGCCACTGTTTTTCCAGCCGATATTATCACCGCAGTCAAAATCTGATCCGGTATTAACATAGGCTCGCCAGCGATCAAAACCAATAGCATTTTCAATCCCAAATTCGATTCCGTTTTCATTGGTCGGGTTTTTCTTAAAATCAGGTTGATGAGCCCAAACTTCCGAATTAAGAAACACCATGACCGCCATTATCACTACTATCATTCTCAAAGTCTTCACTTTTTTCTCCTTTTAATTAAAATTTTTGACAGCTCGATTCTTCTTTGAAGAACCGAGCTGTCAGGTTAATGGTTAACATCCAACATTTAAACTCTTGCTTTGTCCTCCTTTCTTGGTTACGGGTTTTTAATTTTCAATGTGCTTACCACAAGCAATTCTTAACTTAATTTTAACAAGCAAGGATCATAGGTCAATCAATATTTGGGTTAAATTTTAGTAAGCAAATAATTACATTTTATCCCCAATAAAAGTAATTTTAAGCTTTAAAAAACTGTTACAATTTATTAACAAAAAAAATAATTCATGGGGATAATCTCTCCAAAAATTAATCAAAAAATTAAAATTAAAATAAAAAAACAACCCCTTTGACATACCGACCGGAGTGGAGGTATCCCTTAGTTATTAAGGGATTTCTCAACTACGATCGAAATGACTTCAACAATGGGGTTGTTTTTTATTTAAATTACATTTCGTCTAAAATCGGCAAACCAAGTAAATCCATACCATTACCTAAAACTTGTCTCACTGAATTCATTAAAGCTAAACGAGCAATCTGAATATTTGCTGAAGCTTTCAAAATTGGTAAGTCGTGATAAAAAGTATTAAAATCTTGAGCTAAATTAAAAATATATTGAATCATAACTGACGGATCATTTATTTTTAAAGCATCTTCAATAGCTTGCGGATAATTTAAAATATCTTTAATTAACTGTTTTTCAATATTAGTTTCTAAAGCATTATAATCAATTTTAGCTGAAACCTTACCAGCCTTTTTTTGAATCGAATTTATTCTAGCCATTGTATACTGTAAATACGGACCAGTAAAACCATTAACGTCCAAAGCTTCTTCAATATCAAAAGTAATAATCTTATTATTATTTGATTTCAACATACCAAATTTCAAAGCAGCTAAAACAATTTTCAAACTTACCTCATTAACTTTTTTATCACTCCAATCAGAATGACGCTTTTTTGTTTCTTTACTTACTTTGTCCATAGCAGCTCGCTTAACCTCATCATAAGTAATAACATTTCCTGTCCTTGAAGCTATGATTCCACTTTTTAACTGAACAAATTCATAGGCGACATGAATCATTTCTTTTTTAAAACTCATTAATTCAAGTATTTTAAAAATCTGCTTTAAATATTGACTTTGCCTGTTATCAACCACGTAGATACTTTTATCAAGTTTGTATTTTTTAAATTTTTTCATACCCAAAGGAATATCTTTAATCCCATATAAAGTTGTGCCATCTTTACGCACTAAAACTAAAATTCCTAAGTCATATTTCTCTAAA
>JAUVKC010000006.1 GCA_030592165.1 Candidatus Buchananbacteria bacterium
AAAAACTTTATGAACTTTCAACTTTATAAACTTTTAACTTAGTATATGAAAGAACAAGAATTAGTTTAAAAACTTCAGGAATTGGCAATCAAGATAAATGAATCCTGTCAGTTTCTTGAAATTGATAATAAAATTAAAGAAGTCAAAAAATTGGAAAAAGAAATGAGTCAGGAAAGTTTTTGGCAAAATCAGGCTAAAGCTAAATTAATCAGTCAAAAGGCTAGTGAATTAAATGAAGAAATTGATACCTGGTCAAAAATTAAAATTGAAGTTGGTGATCTTTTTGCATTAGCAAAAATGGATCAAAAGGATGAAAAAGTTAATTTAAGGGAAGAAGTTGAAAAAAAATATTTTGAATTAGCTAAAAATTTTACTGATTTAGAATTTTTTTTACTTTTTAGAGATAAGAATGATCGTAACAATGCTATTATTGCTATTCATGCTGGGACTGGAGGAGTAGATGCTCAGGACTGGGCAGAGATTTTGTTACGGATGTATATGAGATTTTGTGATAAAAAGGGTTTCAAAGCTAAAATTGTAGATAAAAATGTTGCTGCAGAAGCTGGTATCAAGTCAGCTGTTATTGCTATCGAAGGTGCCTATGCTTATGGTAATTTAAAATCAGAAAATGGTGTTCATCGACTAGTCAGGATTTCTCCTTTTGATGCAGAAGGGATGAGACATACTTCGTTTGCTTTGGTTGAAGTAATTCCAGAGATAGACGAGTCAACTGAACTGGAAATCAAAACTGAAGATTTGAAAATTGATACTTTTCGCGCTTCAGGTCATGGTGGTCAAAGTGTAAATAAGACAGATTCTGCAGTTAGAATTACTCATTTACCAAGTAAAATAGTTGTTTCATGTCAAAGTGAAAGATCACAATTGCAAAACAAAGAAAGATGTTTGAATTTATTAAAATCAAAATTACAAAAACTTGATGAAGCAAAATTAGAAGAAGAAAAAAAACAGTTACGAGGTGAATTCTCAGAGGCTGTTTGGGGTAATCAAATAAGATCATATGTTATGCAGCCTTATCAGCTTGTTAAAGATCACCGGACAAATTACGAGGAGAAAGAATTTCAGCCTGTTTTGGACGGGGAATTAGATGGTTTCGTAGAAGCATATCTTAAGTTGAAAAGTTAGAAAGTAGAATGTTTGAAAGTTTTTATCCCCTGTCTTTTTAACTTTATACTTTATAAACTTTTAACTATAATTATGTTAAATGAAAAAGTCTGGATTGTTATTCCAGCTTATAATGAAGAAAAAAATATTGAACAGGTTATTAAGAAGTTACTTGAAGTAAGTTCTAATATTGTAGTTGTTGATGATTGTTCTCAGGATAAGACTTTTGAAATTTTAAAATCATTACCAGTGCATAGTCTAGAGCATATTATAAATAGAGGACAAGGGGCAGCGTTACAAACCGGAACAGATTTTGCGTTAAGTCAAGGAGCAGAAATTATTATTCATTTTGATGCAGATGGTCAGATGCAGGTAAAAGATATTTATAAAATGGTTGAACCTATTTTGAATAATCAAGTTGATATTTGCCTTGGCTCACGTTTTATTGATAATAAATCAAAAGTACCCTGGACAAAGAAATGGTTTATTTTAAAACCGGCTTTGATTTTCCATTGCTTTTTCACAGGATTGAAACTTAGTGATGCTCATTGTGGGTTTCGGGCGTTGTCAAAGACTGCTGCTCAAAAAATTAAAATCACTCAAGATGGCATGGCTCACGCTACAGAAATATTAGATCAAATACGAATTAATAATTTGAAACATAAAGAGGTGTCAGTCGAAATTTTATACAAAGAATATGGTCAGAGATTTCGTGGCGGATTTAAAATATTACGAGATTTATTTATGGCTAAAATTTTCAAGAAATAGATATTTGAAATTAGATATTAGAAATTGGGGAGATGAAGTTTTTATTTAATAATACCATTCCCTAATTTCTAGTTTCTAATAATCTAATTTACTTTTATGATTATTCAAATCTTTTTAATACTTTTTATAATTTTTGCAGTCAGTAAAGTCGCTTTACGCTACAAAGATAAAATAATTTCTTTACAAGAATTAGTTTTGTGGACTGTATTTTGGTTCATGGTTGGTTTTGTAGTTATTTTTCCTGCAAGCACTTCTTTTGTTGCAAATCTTGTTGGCGTGGGTAGGGGAGTTGATCTTGTTATTTACATTTCAGTTTTGATGTTGTTTTATTTAGTTTTTCGACTTTTAGTTAAAATAGATAAAATCGAAAAAGATATTACAAAAATTGTTCGTAAAGTATCTTTGGATAAAGAAGAAAAAAATAATTAATTATATAAAAAAATGTTTAATAGTGATTTTGGTAGTTACAATTTTTCGAAATCTTTGTGGTTGTTATTTTTTAATAGAATTTTTCATTTAGTTGGTAGTGGACTAATGGGGTTGTTTTTGCCCATTTTTTTATTTGTAAAATTTGATTACAGCTATTATCCGGTTATTATTTATTTTTTCTTTTCTTTTCTTATAACAATTTTTGCTTTACCTTTTGGAGCAATGGTTATGTCAAAAATTACCATTAAAAAATCAATGATAGTAGCTACTTTTTTTCTGGTAATTTACTATTTTAGTTTTTATCTGTTTGAAAATTATGGCTGGTTTTATTTATTAATAATTTTTCTTGTGTCAATAAATTGTTGGCGGGTTTTGTACTGGGTTCCTTTTCATACTGATTTTATAAAATTTACTCAAAAAAAACATCTTGGACTTAAATATAGTGTTTTTAGACTAACCAATGATCTTTTTGGAATTATTGTGCCAATAATGGCTGGTTTGATTTTGAGCTATTATAATTATTCTGTATTATTCATTATTTCAATGGTGATTACTTTAGCTTCTATTTTGCCTTTATTTTTTATTAAAAAGAATACTGAAAAATATAGCTATAAATATTTAGAAACTTATAAGATTTTATTTGATAAAAAACATCGCAAAATGTTTTTTGCCTATATGTCAGATGGGGCAGAAACAATAGTTGGGGGTGTTATTTGGCCAATTTTTATTTTTGGGATTTTAAATGGTGAATATTTGGCAGTTGGTGCTGTTTCATCAATTATTGTTGGTATGACAGTGATTTTAGATTTAGTGATGGGTGGTGTATCTGAAAAAGTTGATAAAAAACATATTATTAAATATAGTTCTATTTTTTACGCTATTGGTTGGTTAATCAAGATATTTGTTAATACAGCTTTTCAAATTTTTATAGTGAGTACTTATCATAATTTAACCTCAATTTTTAGAAGAATTCCTTTTGATGCTTTGATGTATGAAAAAGCTGCTGATCAGGGGCATTATGTTGATGAATATACTGTTTTAAGAGAGATTTCTTTATGTATTGGTAGAGTGTTAATGTTAGCTGTTGTTGCTTTGTTAATATATATTTTTGATGTTTATGTTGCTTTTATTTTAGCGGCAGTAATTTCTTTATTTATTAATGTTTTAGAATAATGAATCAGTCTCAATTAAAATTAATTTTGAATCAATATGGTCTAAAAGCTAGCAAATCAAAAGGCCAGAATTTTTTAATGGATGAAACTGTTCTAAATAAAATTATTAAAGCAGCTGATTTACAACCAAATGATCATGTTTTGGAAATAGGTCCTGGGCTTGGTGTTTTGACTCAACAATTAATTGTAAAAGTAAAAAAAGTTTTAAGTGTTGAGCTAGATAAAGGTCTGGTTTTTTATTTACAAAAAAAATTTAAAGATCAGCCTAATTTACAACTTATCGAAAAGGATATTTTGACAATAAAAAATGAAGAAATTGCTAAGTTTTTAAAAAATAAAAATTATAAATTAGTTGCCAATGTCCCTTATAATATTACCAAGCCAATTTTTAGAAAATTTTTAAGCTATGATCCAAAGCCAAGTCAAATAACGGTTTTAATCCAAAAAGAAGTGGCTGATAAAATAATTGCTAATGATGGGAAGGAAAGCGTTTTAAGTTTATCAGTGAAATTTTATGGTCAGCCCCAAATCATTGGCTATGTTAGTAAAACAGCTTTTTATCCTCAGCCAAAGGTTGATAGCGCTATTTTGAATATAAAAGTGGATCAGTCTCATCTGAAAAAATATTTAGCTAAAATTAGTAAATTTGAGGAAAAGAAATTTTGGCAATTAGTTAAAATCGGCTTTAGCTCTCGGCGTAAACAACTGCATAACAATATTAGCTCAGGTTATAAAATTAAGACCGAAGATGTGAAAAAAATATTGAATAAGGCTGACTTAAGTTATGATATTAGGCCAGAAAAATTAAGCCTGAAAAATTGGTTAGAACTTTATCAACAAGTAGTAGGTGAGTAGCCTTTTTTGTGCTATAATTAGGCTAAAGGAAATTAGGTTTATTTTTATCTGATATTCCTAATATTTGTGATATAATAAAAACAAATAAATGCCAGGACATCAAGAAAGAATTAAAGATTATTTAGAAGAAAAAACAGAAGATATTTCACAAAAAATAGAGAGAACTCCGATGGAGAAGTTTTTTGTATTTTTTTTGATTATTATTACTGTTTCAGCTTTGGTCTTGGGTTATTTGCAAATGAAAAAAAATATTGAAAGCCCTATGTATTCAAGTTATTTAAGAGAAAAAAGGGGTGAATTAAGAGAAAAATATAGTATTGAAAATATAAATGTAAATATTCAAGCTCAGGATGTTGCGAAATTGCAAAATCAAGATAGTGATTTGGATGGACTTAGTGATTATGCTGAACTATATTTATACCAGACAAGTGCTTATTTAGAAGATACTGATTCTGATGGTATCTCCGATAAACAGGAAATATTAGAGGGTAAAGATCCAAAATGTCCGGAAGGTCAAGTCTGTACTTCAGACGATAATAATTCAGGTTTTGGGACTCAGACAGATCAACTGGTTAATGATACTCTTGGTAATTTTGATTTGAATGGGGTTGATTTTCTGACTTTACAAGAACAATTATTAACAGGTGAGATTACTTTGCAAGAATTAGGTATTCAGGATCCGCAATTGGAAGCTATGCTTGATCAAGTCAAGCAAATTCAGGATCAGGAATTTAGTGCGATTGAAGAAGATGATAAAGCTGCTGTTGCTGATAATTTAAAAGAAATGACTCCGGACGAAATTCGTCAGGAATTGATTGATAGGGGTATAGATGCAGCACTTTTGGAACAAATTGATGATAAAACTTTAAAACAAGTTTTTATAGATACTTTAGAGAGTTTTTAAATTAAAAAAATAATTTAGATTTAAATGGGGATCAATTTTAAATCAAATAATAAGAAAGTAATAATAAGTATTATTACTGTGATTTTTATTTTTTCAAATTTTTACTTTTTGCTTTTTTGGCAAGTGAATAAGGCCGAAGCTACCATACCAGTTATTGATTCGATACAGGTTGCGCTTCATGGTGGGTCTGTTGCAGGTGATGTAACTGAGAGAATTACAACAAAAATTTGGGATGAGATCAAAGCAGTATTTTTTAAAAATGTTTTAGGCAATCTCTCTAATTTGCTTGCTCAGCAGGCAGCGGTTTATGTTGCCAGTGGTGGTGCGGGTGAAGCTCCTCAGTTTATTACTGATTTCGAAGGTTTTATTACTGGTTATGCTGAAGCAGCAGTAACAGATTTTGTAGCAACGGTTATTCAAGATTTAACAGGTATTAATATTTGTACTCTTGATCCGAGTATTTCTATTGATTTAGCTATTAATATTCCAACTTTCCCTGAATGGTCCGGCTATAAACCAAGTTGTGATTGGCAAACATTGAGAAGTCATTGGGAGAAAATTGGTCAAAAAAGTTTAACCGATTTTATTTCTGCTGATTTTGGGATTGGTCAAGGAGGCCAATTTGCTGAAAGTACTGAATTAATGAGTAATTCCATCGTTGCAGATGAAACTTTAATGGTTTGGGATATTGCTTTATTGGGTAATGGTTTGCCTACAAATTGCCCGGAAAGAAGACCTGGTAAAGATGTAATTTGTCCACAGAATGATGCTTATAAAAATTTGGCTAAATTAGCAGCTGATTTAGATAAAGAAACAGCAATCTTGGAAAGCGATGTGAATCTAATGCTTTCAAATGCTTTGCAGGATAATGCAATCAAATTAAGTGTTGGAAGTTTTAAAATAGTTCCAGAAAATATTAATATAATTAAAAAAGCTTGGCTTGATAAATTAAATCCCAAGATAGAAGCAATAAATAAGCTAGTAGCTGTTTTTTCAGGTTGTAAAAATAAATCAGCAACAGAGCTTAGTGTAAGGGCAAAGAAATGTGAACCTGCTTTAGTGAATTTAAATGTTGCTTCTCCGCCTACAGCTGCTACTTCTGGATCTGAAGATGCAGTGTTATTGTCCAATGTTTTTGAACAAGGTTGGCGAGAAAAAATTAATTATATTGAAAGTGCTGGAAATTCATTGAATAGTGGTTTTGAATATTTAAAAAATCAGGTAAGTCAGCAATTTACCCCAGAATTTTTTGAGGGTAGTGCTGCCTATAATACAGCTTTAGCTAAAGATCTTTTTAATCCTGAAGCTAATGAATTCAATGCCTATGAACAACTTTCAAGACAAATTGCTGCTCAAGGTCTTTCTGCTTATTTAAACCAGAATTTACAAGCTGGGATTGGTAAAGGCTGGAAAGCTGCTACAGATAGGATCGGTGATACAATAAGAACTCCAGCTAATATGATTAGTGAAAAATCCGTAGAAGATGTAATTAAGTCAAAAGGTACAGCTAAAGAATATACAAAGAGTGTGGCTGCTGATGCTTTGGGTGTTTTTATGGAAACTTTATGGAACCAATTAATCCAAAGACTTTTGGAAGGTTTAGCAGGACCTTCTCATGAATCTTATTCTACAAAAGTTTTGCAAGAGCAGTCATCAGCTTTTGACCTTCAAGTTTCAAATATTTATAATCCTTTTGAACAGGAAATAATTTCTCAAAAAGGAGTAGAGCGTTATGTTGAAACATTAGTAAAAAAATATACTGTTAATTATACTTTTAAAGCTTTGAATCTATTAGCTGATTTTCAATTAAAGATTGATGGTCAAGTAAATCCTAATTTATATAATAATGTTATTGATTCAAACCTTGCCATTGCTATAAATGATAAATTAACTATTGCCGAGGCAATAAATCAAAATAAATTAATTGGTGATTTTAAATTTTCTTGGGATGAAGATGCTGAAGCAGGTACTTATCATTTGGCAAATATTAAAAAGCTTAGAAAAGCTAGGGTTGTACCTTTGGGCTTAGAATTAGCAGTTGAATTAATAAGAGATTGTAATTATAGAAAATCAGAAGCTCCTGATTTTGTGGATATTAGTCAAAATAATTTGTATGGATTTGATGATTATGCTAATCATCCGTATAAAACTCAACGTTTGAGAAATTGTTTATTTAAACCTTATTCTGGTCTTGACGGAGATGGTGATGATGACGATGAACTTTTGAGCCTGGAGGATGTCAGGAATATTAATAAACAAAAAATGAATTTAGTTTTAAATGCTACTTTGGCAGATGTAGTTAATGGTTTTGCTAGGCATGGTTCTGAATTTTGCGGTTCTTTTGATATTGAGGAATCACCTTTTTGTAATCTGGTTGATCCGAACTGGGTTTTGAAACTGCCTGCTACACAGTGTTCTGTTCAGACAGATTTAGAGCCTTATAATGAATTACTTGTCACAAATGACATTGGGCAAAGATATTCAAGCTGTCCTGACCTGGCAAGTTGTTTGCAGGAAGATGCCAGAGGTGGTTGTGTGGGTGAAAATTATGGTTTTTGTGTTAAAGAAAAAAATGAATGGCAATTTGGGGTTGATTCTTGTCCATCTGAATTTAATAGTTGTACAACTTTTAAGGTGACTGGTGATGAGGAATCGTCGTCGGTTTCTTATTTGAAAAATACTTTAAGCGGTAGTGATATTTGTAGCGCTGCAAATGCAGGTTGTGAATGGTATGCTACCAAGAAAGTTAATGGGGCTTGGGTTGATTTCGCTGATACTGATGAGGCTCAGTCAGAAAGAATTTATTTGAATCGTTATGCTCAAGAATGTGCAAGAAAAAGTGAAGGTTGTAATGAATTTTCAGCATTTCGAAACCCTAATAATAATTTAATTTTTGATTCAAGTTTTGAATATACAAAGGAAGGTTATTTTCCTCAAAGTTGGGATTTTCGTTTAAAAACAATTATTTATGATAAGGCCGAATGTGGTGAAGGTATCTATACTGAAAGTTGTTTAATTGATGGAATTTATAATAATAATATTTTAGAAATAGATTGTTTGAATGATGGTCATGAATTTAATAGATTTTGTAATACAAGTCTTTTACAATATGATCGTTGTGATAACCCCCAATTCATTAATAGCGAAGAAACTGCTTCAGAACAATGTGTAATAAATAGTGGTTTGTGGATAGAAGAATGTGAAAAAGACGGAGTTGTTAGAACTGAATTAGCTACCCAAGCAGATTGTGAGATTGACATAAATCAAGGTACTTGGTTGCAAAGATGTGAGGGCGCTGTTTTGTATGGTTCTGATTCAATTCAGAATAATCCACAAAATAAGCAAGAATGTACCCAAGTTTTAGGTGAGTGGCTTGGTGAAGGTCCGTTTAGTAAGTTTGCTCGTATTACAAAGTTTAATGAAAATGTAAAAAGTGGTTTGAGTAGATTAGATATTGATACAGGAGTATTACCAGCAGATGCTGAATTTCAGTTAGTTTATAAAATTAAATTTGATGATGAAAATAATTTATTAACAAAGGGTGGCGATGTTTATACTTCTTCAGCTTATATTGCAACTAATCAATTTTTGTCAGAGCCAATTACCATGAATTTAGCCAAAATTAATAATAGTCCTTTTAATCCTGATAATGAAGTTAATAGTACCGTATTTGATCCAGGACAAATATATGATCAGGTAACTACTACTTTGATTACCTCAAAACCAGGTAACGAATTAGATCTTATTTTTACATTGCCTGGCGGAGATCCTGGAACTATTGTTTCTTTTGATGATCTTAGCTTGTATTTAAATACTATTGGTCAATTGAGAAATTTTAGTTTTCATACACCATACAGCGACTATGAAGTGAATAATAAAATTTATTATAAAATATCGCCAGAAAATTTAACCTGTAATGGTTATAGTTTTGGTGATCCAGCTCCTTTGAGAAGAGATGAACAAGGTAATAAAATCTTTGGTAGAATACTTTGTTCTGAAAAGAATGGCTACTGGGATGATGAATTAGTTTATAGAGATGTGGCTGATTGTTATATTTATGAACCTGATTTAGATATTTGCTCAAATTATATGAAAGTTTGTCAGCCTGAAGAGGTTGGCTGTCAGCTTTATACTCCTTTGGATGGTGACCCATCAATTCCAGGAGTAGTTAGTGCAACAGATTATTGTCCGGCTGACTGTGTAGGATTTGAAACATACAAACAAGAAGGAACCCTTTATGAACCTGAACCAGAAAATTTGTTTAATTATTTTATACCCCAGACAGCATTTCAATGTAGCTTGGAAGAGGTCGGTTGTTCCCAGTTTACGAATTTAGATGAAGTTTCTCAAGGTGGTGAGGGTGTTGAATATTTTACATATTTAAGGCAGTGTATTAAACCTAATTTAGGTCTTGGAGAGAAAACGTTTTTTAATTGGCAAGGCTCAGCAACCGGATCTCCTCAATTAAATAAATATGAATTTGAAGCAAATTTAACCACTGGTGCTCCAAGAACCATAAATGATGAAGGTGATTGCCGTTTAACTATAGGTGAAAATAATTTAAATTGTATAAATTTCTTTGATAATCAAGGATCTGAGTATTATCGAGATATTAAAAAAACAATTTCAGTTTCTGATAGTTGTTTGCCATACAGAAAAACTGAGTCAACTGAAGATAACTGTGCTCAAACAAATGGTCGTTGGCAAGGTGATATTAGTGCTTGTATTTATGATGCTATTCCTCAGGAAGCGATTGCTTGTCGAGCAGCAGCAAATAATTGTCGGTCGTATATAGGTAATCAGGGCAATAATGTTTTTGTGCAAATATTTGATAATTTTGAAACAAGTATTCATGATTGGGAAAGTACTGACGGCGGTTTAGCTTTGACAGGTGAATCTATTCAAGCTGGCGGACATTCATTGTTTGTGGAAGGTGCTATTAATTCTATTAATAAGTCAACAGAAATTAATTCCGGTAACTTATATACTTTATCATTTTGGGCTAAGGCTGCTGCTAATGGAGAAAAACTGACAGTAAGATTTAGCTCAGCTTTGTCTGATAATAATGATTCAACCCAAGAAGACTTTGCCAGTACTTTGAATCAAATTGAGTTATCATCTGAGTGGCAAAATTATAGTTTAGGCCCTGTCTATGTTTCTTGGTCAGATACTTCAGGTAATAGTTTGGTTTTTGATGAAATTGATGGTGCTATATATTTGGATAATATATTACTTAAATCAGTTAGAGATACAGTTTATGTGGTTAAAGATTCCTGGACGACCCCTTCATCTTGTAATGAAGATATTTATGGCAATTCTGAACCGCTAGGTATGCTAGGTTGTCAGGCTTACAATAATACTTTTGAACAACGGCATAATTTGAAATCTTTTAGTAATTTATGTCGAGAAAGTGTTGTTGGTTGCGAACTTTTGATTGATACTAAAAATTCAATCAATGGTAATAAAGTAGTTTATAATAATGATAATGAAAGCCAGAAAGATGATTATACTGTTGAACGAGATAATTTAGTTACTTATGTTTTAGATAATAATTATACTTGTAGTCGGGCTGATAAAGGTTGTCAACGCATAGGTGAAAAAAATATTGAAGGGATAGTGTATGGTGATGTTTATATAAAAAATAATCCTGATAAATATTATGATGTGCCAAATGCTATTATGTGTAATAATGATGAATTGGGTTGTACAGAGTTATTGTCTGACCGAGGTAGTCCGGCATATTATAAAATTGAAAAAGACAAACTATGTGATTTTAAAAAAGAAAGTGTTAATGGTTTTGTGGTAAATGGTTGGTTTAAGACGGGAAGTCAATATCTTGGTTGTGGGTCTATTGAAGCTACTTCAAATCAAGACTGTAATGATATTGGAGGTGTTTGGAGTTCTTTATTTAATCAATGTACACCTGTCTTGAATGATGTTTTTGACCAAAAGACATGTCAATTGCAGGATGGTGAATGGAGTGATTCAAAATGTTTAGCTTCACCTTTTACTATTTATAAAGTTTTTGAAGCAAATAAATATAAAGGTTATGTTGGTCAATGCTCTGCGGCTTGGAGCGGTTGTACTGAGTTTATTGATATTAATCCAAATTTTGTAACCAATGGTAGTTTTGAATTTACAAATGAATTTGGTTTAAGTAACTGGACAACTAAAGCAGCTCAGTCTGGAACTAATTTGATTGAAAATAATATAGTTAAATTAGGGCGTAAATCTATAAAATTAATTAAACGTACAGATCAGGTTTGCCCATCAACCGTTGTTTCTCCTGCTTGTGGTGAAGCAGATCCTTATGCTATTTCTCAGGGTATATCTCTTTTGGAAAAAGGCAAGAGTTATAAATTGTCATTTTATTATAATATTCCGGAAGATGCTTTAGGTATTGGTGAAGAGTGTCCGTTACCTCAGGCTTCAGTTCAATTAAATAGATACATTGATTTATCAGGTAATCAAAAAGCAGAAGGTGAAGTGATTACTTATGATGCTGAAACAGGTTGGAAAAAAGTAGAATATTTGTTTACCGTTCCTCATGGTGAGTGTTCTGATGATACTTTATTAACCAAGACTGATTGTCAGGCTGATGCAGCAAATATATGGACAAGTTTTGCTGAATTGCAAAATTACGAACTGGTTATTTATGCTCCAAGAAATGAAAATGAAACCTTAGATCTTAATAATTGTCCTAAATCATTTATAGTTTATGATCAGGTAGAAATAAAAGAAAATACTGAAGACAAATATTATCTTTTGGATACAGGTAATGACATTGATCGTAATAGTTGTACTTCAGTTGATTGGGACAGTGGTTGTGTTCAGTTTACTAATACTTTGTCTGATCAAAATGAATTAATAAAAGTTGATAAGGATCGTAATTGTGCAGAATGGGCAGTTTGTACGCAAACAAATGATGATGGTGAATGTCTTAACATTGATTTGTGTAAAAAAGATCTTGGGGGCGAATGTGTGGCATTTTCAGCTAAAAAAGATAATGTCCGTTACGATTTGGATAGTGAGCCATTAATTGTTAATAGAATAAGTGATTTTAATACGCAAAAGGGTTATATCTATCGTTATGGTGCTGGCGCATTTAATGATATTAATCAATGGCGTGCTGGTGATTATTCTGGATATACCTTAGCTCAAAGGTATCCTCTTGAAAGCGAGCTAGTTAAAGGTTTTTCTCAGTATGAACATCAGGTCGATCTGGATTCAACTGAAGAATTTTCCAAGGTAGAAGATTATCGTTATATCGAGCCAACTTGTAAAATTTTCCCAAATAAAAATTCTCCATTACCATATGATTTATCTTTAAAACAGCAGTATTCTAATATTCAAAATATTTATAGCCCTACTTATAAAAATAATTCAGGAACGCTTGGTAATATGTGTAGTTATGAAAAAGTCGATGCTGGATCTGTAATTACTTATTTCCCAATCAATGGAATTGACAAGGGTGCTAATATTTGTATGGCACCTGCAAATGTTAAAGGTGCTGTTCGTTCTGGTGATAATTGTACCGCTGAACAAGCTGAATCTGTGGCAACTATTAAAACAATCCACGGTCTTGAAGGTATGTGTTTGGAATTTGATATTTTAAACTCTGTTTATGCTGATGTCTATAAAGATGTTTTTAAGTCTTGTAGTTCAGAAATTTTTGATACTCAGGCTGGTTGTGAGACAGTAGAAAATCCTAGTCGTGTTTGGGGCGGTCCAGAATATCAGCCATATGCTTGTTTAACTTATTATCCATTTATAATAGATTTATATCCTAATAATGAATAGAATTAACAAAAAAACAATTCTAAAGATAATTTTGATCCTGTTGGTTACGATTAGTTTTTTTGGTGGGCAAATTGTTGGAGCTGTTGATGATCCGCCGTCTGGTGATCTTATTGGTCCTTCAGCACCGCCTGCTGAAGAAAAGGTTGCTAGTGATAAAAAAACAGTTGAAGATAAAGCAGCAGCCGACAAAAAAGCAGCTGGGGGAACTGGGGGAACTTCTGCTGAAGGTGCTTCATCAGGTGGTTCAACTGCAGAAGTAGGCCTAGCAGGACAGATTAGAAATGCCTTGATGGAAGTAGTTACATTTATTCCAAAAATGCTAATAATATTGTTTGGTAAACTTCTGATTATTTTAATGAAAGTGGTTGTTTGGCTTAGTCTTTATAACCGGTTTATTGATAATCCATATGTTAATGAAGGGTGGGTGATTATGCGTGATTTAGTTAATATGTTTTTTATTCTTGGATTACTTTTTATAGCTTTTGTGACGGTTTTGAAAATAGAAAAATATTCCTGGAATAAACTCTTAGGCAAATTATTAGTTATGGCGATATTGGTAAATTTTAGTAAAACAATTACGGGTGTAATTATTGATTTTTTTCAGGTTATTATGATTACTTTTGTAGCCTCTTATCGTGATATTACGGCCGGTAATATTTTTCAGGGATTAGCTATTACAGATTGGTTTAATGCAACCGAATCTATTTCTGGTGCAGAAGGTGCTGAAGCTTTTGCATCAACTATCCTGGCCCTTATTTTTTCAGTTATTTCTTGTTTGGTTATTATGATTTTTTGTGTAATTTTAGCTTTTAGAATAGTAGCTTTATGGCTTTTAATAGTTTTTTCACCTTTAGCATTTTTTACATGGGTTTTTGGTGATGTTGGTGGTCAGGTCGGTAAGTTAGGTTCAAGATGGTGGAAAGAATTTTTTAATTATTGTTTGATTGGTCCGTTTTTGGCTTTTTTCTTATGGTTATCAGTTTTAACAATGGCTAATTTAAATATCGATCAAATGGTTCCAGAGGAACAGTATTCTAAAGCGGAAAGAACTGATCAAGCTTTGCCCTCAAAAGCCAGTTCAATGGATAATATGATTGGTTTTTTAATGGGTATTATAATGCTTGTGGCAGGACTTAAATTTTCTGCTGATTTTGCAGTTGCTGGTGCTGGTTGGGGTAATAAACAAATGTCAAAATTGGGTCGTGGCACCCAAAGTCTTATGGGCAGAGCAGCTAAAGGATATTATGGTCAGAAAATAGCTCCGACACTAAGAGGTTCTGCTGAAGGTATTGGTAAGCGATGGCAGACTAGAGGCGGGCTTGCCGGAGCAGCTGGACAATTAGCTAAAATGCCAACGGCAGCTTTAAGAAAGGCTGGAAAGGGACTAGAAAGAGCCGGAACAAGAGGTCGTTCTGATGGTACGCAAGAAAAAGGTGTACTTGCTGGGATTGGTAAGGCAATGAGAAAAACCGGTGAAGCACCAGGTGAGTTGGGGACAAAAGCCAAGGAAGCATGGCAGAAAAAAGAAGCTGAGGGTGGAGTAATAGGTAAATCAATGGAATATTCAAGAAAAGGTGCAAAAGGAGGTGTTGCTGTTGCTGCTGCGCCATTTAAAATACCTTTAACAGCTAAACAAAGAGAATTTGAAAGAGAACAAACTAGGACTGCAATGTCTGGGTATGTTTCAGGTGACTTTAAAGAACGAAGAGCAGCTGAAGCCAAAAGGTCAGATGAGATTTTTGCTATGGAAGGCATTGACCCACAAAATATGGATAAAGTAAAATCTTATGTTGATGATGTGAAAGATGGTAAAAGAAATTATAACCCTCAGATGATGGAAGGTGCTGTTCGGGCTTTGGCCAAGGGTGGTAAATTAACTGAACCAGAATATTTAAATGATATAAAAGATAAATTTGGTTTTATGCAGGATAGGGATCCTCTTGAACAGATTCTTTTGGATGAAGAATTAGAAAATTCAGTTCAAGAAAAAACAGGTTATCGTCCTTCATTCTCAAATTATATTTATAATCCAGCTACTAATGAAGTTGAGGATATTACTGCACTGGAAAATGGTAAAAAATCAGCTGTAGCTAATTTGGCAGCAGATAGTGGCTTGTCTCAAGATGTTATAAATGAAGAACTGGATAATATTGATATGACAAAATTAATGAAAACAAACGAAGATGGTACTTTTGAAATAGATACAAAAAGTAAAGAATTTACTAGTGCAACAGGTGATAAGAAATCAGTTATTGCTGCCATTGCACTATCTGAAGGAAAATATAAAACATATAAATCTGAAGTTGGTGTTGATGATCCTGAAAGATTTGAGCATGACTTTCACAGGATTTCTCGGTCAACAGAAATAAAAAATAAACGTTCAACTGAAAGAATTCAGGGTATTCAAACTGCCAATATGCAACAATCAAAGAATTTTCATAATACTACCAGTGCAATGAGTGCTGGTGAGCATGGTGAAGATATTGCTTTTGACCAATTAACTGGTGCAGTTCGTAATGTTAAAAATGTTTCAGGTCTTGAAGAAAAAGGTTTAAAAAATGGTAATACCAAAGCTAGATTTATGTTGGGTGATAATGATGAAAGATTAGCAGTTTTGAAAGATAATAAGGGTTCATTTAAAGGTGAAATAAAGCAAATCGAAGATGCTAATGGTGGTAAGAGTATTGATGATATTACTGCTGATGAATTAGGTAATGCTACAATTGTCCAGAAACTTGATAAAAAGAAATCTAATATGACACTTGATGATATGGAAAAATCTCAAAAATATATTGAAGCTACTAGTGCTACCTATGATGTTGATGGTCGTCGTGAGGATGATGGCGAAATAAGTGAATCATTAAAATTAGAAATAAATAAAAGAAGAGAATCCGAGGGTGTTACAGGTAAATTAAATGAAAACCTAACTGATGTCAGACCAACAGTTGTTGATGTAATAGATAATCGAGGAGCAGATATGCTTAAGGCAACAAAAGGCATGGATAAAGAAACAAGAAAAGATGCTATTCAAACTGAGGTTCAAAATATTCTTGATAATGAAGGTTCATCTGCTGATTCAGGTGAAATTACAGACAATATCATGAAACTAGAAAAAGATTTTGAGAAGAGAAGTAAAGACGGTGCTAGTTTAAGAAGTAATCTTACTCCTGATTATGATGCAGTTATCCAGGGTATGAATTCTGCTGTAGCCTCTGGTGATCCTAGCAGGGTTGATCAGGGCGAGATTAATTTCCAGATAAAGATTTTAACAGATAAATATAATGAACAAATAAAATCTTCTGGCTTGCGAGATAAAGATTTTAAAATTGAAGATATTAAAATTAAATTGGAAAATATGCGTGATAAAATGGAAAATGTTATGGAATCTCAAAGTGATTATGATGCACAAAGTGTAACTTTAAGAAAATCTATTGAGGCTACTACAGATGAAAATATGAAGAAAAAAATAAGAGCACAGCTTAAAGATGTTGAAGGCAATAATAGAACTGTTCAAAATCAGTGGCGTAGATATCAAGATGAAATTAAAAATATCATTAAGGGCGAGGTAAAAAAACAAACCCGAAAAAAATAAATTATGAAATATGAAGAATTTAAAATTACAGATTTAGGTAAATTTGAGGATATTTTTAAGCAAATAGTTTCATCATATCAGCTTGATGAAAAAAAGGAACAAGTTTTTGAGCATTTGAAACAAGTTTTATTTGATCAGATACGTGATGTTGATTTAGCTATTATTCTTGGTAAAGAATTAAATTTTGATTTTGCAACTTATTCTGGTCTTGCTTATAAACTAAAAAAAGAAATTATTGATAAAAAACTTGAGCTGGAAGTTTTTAAGGGGAGTTTAACGAATAAGTATTGGACAAAAGATAATCCGAATTTAATAGCTCAGGAAATAAAAGCAAAGTTGAATTTGAAATTTGAAACAGAGCCTCATGAACATAGATTTTATCAAGCGGTTTTGAGCTGGATAAAAGGTATTAGAGATAATGATGAATTAAAAGATATTTTGATCAAAGCAGCCAAAGTAGGTGGACTTGAAATGGAAGATGAACTGGCAGTACAGATTATAGAACTTTTAGAACAAAAAAAAGAAGAGATAACTAAGGAGCAAATAGATTTAGCACAAATTATAAATGAAAATGAGGGGGAATTGGAAGAAAAAAGTGGGTTTACTGAGTCTCAGGAAAAAGAAATTCAAATTGATATTGATAATGGTCCAGCTAAAGCAAAATTTGAACCTCAAGAAAATATTACTGGTGATGATCTTACAATTGGTAAATTACTGGAAGTTAAAGGTGTTAAACATGCAGATATAGCTAAGCCAAATCAACCATCGGGAGATTTGGTGCAAGAAATTGAAGCTAAAGAAGAATTTTTGGAAAGTAGGGAAGAATTAGCTCCACCATCTCCGGCTCTGGTTGCACCTAAAGGCAGTATGTCTGCTAAAGATTTTAATAATTTTGAGTTTGAAACAGAAGAACAACCAGTTCAGATCAAAACAAATCACCAGGATGTAGAAGCAAAAGAGGCTCAAATATTAGCAACAATCAGAGGTGAAGAGGATTTGCCAGAACCACAATTACCTCATGAAGCACAAGAAATTGAACCAACAACGCAACCAACAGTTATTAAGCAAGAAATTCCTCAAGTCCGGTCAGACATAAAACAGCCATCAATTATTAAACAGCCAGAAATTACAGGACAAAGACCGACTATGGATGATGTAAAATTTTCTCCCCAGCTTTATGGTCCAATTGAAGAATTAGCTTCATTTAAAATTACTGATTTGCGTAGATTATCAAAAGATCCTAACGAAGCAATAAATAAAATTACAGCTAAACTTGATCTTTTGGAAGATGAATCTATTACGAAAAAAGTTGATGGAATAAAAGCTTTAAAGCTAAGTCCATTATATAAAATTTATTCTGAAATAATGAGTAAAGCAATTACGCAAGGGAAGTCTTTTACTCAAATAATTGAAGCTGATCCCTTAATGACAATCGAAGAATTTAAAGCTATAATGACATTAAATAAACAATTACAATATTAAAAATGGAACAATTTTTAGTCCCACAATTTATTGAGATAGAAACTAAAATTATCGGGCCAATAACAACTCGTCAGTTTTTGATTATGATGATTGCCGGTATGCTTGATTTTATTTTATATAAGTTATTATATATAAATACTTTTATAATTGTCGGGTTATTTATTACTACTATTTTTGGGATTATTGCTTTTGCTAGGATAAACGGTATGCCTTTTCACTTTTTTTTCTTGAATTTAGTGCAAACTTTTCAAAAGCCAAAATTACGGGTTTGGGATAAAACAAAGGAAATTATACTTGAAAAAAAGGAAGAAAAAAAAGAAATTAAAAAAGAATTTATTCCTAAACAAGGAATTGAAGGTAGTAGTCTAGCAAAACTAGCTTTAACTGTTAATACTGGTGGAGCTTATAAAGAAGATAAATAATTAGAAATCTGAACCATTAAAATATAATCACGAATGATACTAAAATTAGTGATAAATGATTAGTGTTTCAAATAACACATATATTATGGCAAAAAAACCATCAACACAAAAATATTTGGATATATCGGAAATTAAAGAAAATTTAGTTGTGCTTAAGGACGGAACTTTAAGATCTGTTATTATTTGTTCAAGTATAAATTTTTCTTTATTATCTGAAGATGAACAGCAGGCCAAAATTAGTGGTTATATGCAATTTTTGAATGCTTTAGATCATCCTTTGCAGATAGTTGTTCAGTCAAGAAAACTTGATATTGAAGGTTATATCACTCGATTAAGAGAAGCTCAAAAAAAACAAACAAATGAGTTATTAAAAGCTCAAATTATTGATTATATGGCCTATGTCCAGCAATTAATTGAACTTGGTGAAATAATGACTAAGAGATTTTTTGTAGTTGTCCCGTATGATCCTTTAGGTGATAAATCAAGAGGTTTTTGGCCACGCTTTAAATCACTTTTTTCTTCTGGTAGATCTATTTCAATCAAAAAAAGTAAATTTGAAGAGTACCGTAATAAAATGCAATTAAGAATTAATAATATTTTAAGTGGTTTAAATTCCATGGGTCTTGATGCAGTTCAATTAGATACACAAGGTTTAATTGAGCTTTATTATAATGTTTATAATCCAAAAACAAGTCAATCTCAGAAATTAAAAGAAATCGATAAATTAAATCTTGAAACATAATTTATGGCATTAGAAATACCTACAAATCAAGAAAAAACACCTCCTCAAGTTGATGCAGCAAAATTATCTGCCAAACAACGTAAAGAGCAAGAGCAGGCTTCTATTAAGCAAGAAGCTATTACTTTGGAAGAGGAAAGAATTTACCAAAAAGGGGTTGTTAATATTAAAGATTTAATTGCTCCAGCAGCTTTTGAGGTAAAACCTTCATATTTAATATTAGGTGATAGTTATGTTAGAACGTTTTTTGTTTTAAATTATCCCCGTTATATTGGTGTAGGTTGGTTTACACCTATCGTCAATATGAGCAAAACTCTGGATGTTGGTATGTTTTTTTATCCTGTTAAATCTGAAATTATTTTAAAACAATTAAAAAAGAGGGTTGGTAATTTACAAGCCCAATTAATGTCAGATATTGAAAAAGGAGCTCCTCGTGATCCGATCTTGGAAACAGCTTTACGAGATATAGAAAAATTAAGAGATGATTTAACCCAAGGGATTGAAAGATTTTTTCAGTTTGCTTTATATACAACAATTTATGCCAAAGATGAAGACGAATTAGAACAATTAACTTCTGAAATAGAATCAATTTTTGGTGGTAAATTAATTTATAGTAAAAAGGTATTATATCAGGCTGAGCAAGGTTTTAATTCAACCTTACCATTAGGTAATGATGAATTGATGATCTCATTTAATATGAATACTTCTCCGGTAGCTTCCTCTTTTCCTTTTATTTCTTCTGAATTAACTTCAGATAACGGTATCTTATATGGCATTAACAGGCATAATAATAGTTTGATATTATTTGATCGGTTTTCTTTACAAAATGCAAACTTTGTTGTTTTTGCGACTTCTGGTGCCGGTAAAAGTTATGCGATTAAACTTGAAGTTTTAAGAAGTATGATGATGGGAGCTGATGTGATTATTATTGATCCGGAAAAAGAATATGTTCATTTATCGGAAGCTGTTGGGGGTACTTATGTGAATATTTCATTAACTTCAAAAGAAAGAATAAATCCTTTTGATTTACCACCAAAAGTAGATGATATGAATACTGAAGAAATTATTAGGGTAGGTGTAATTATTGTTAAAGGACTTTTAAAATTAATGTTTGGTAAAATTACTGTTGAGGAAGATGCAGTTTTGGACAGAGCTTTGATTGAAACATATGCCTCAAAAGATGTTACTCCTGATGCAGATTTGACAACTATTGAACCTCCGGTCATGCAAGATCTACAAAATATTTTAGCTGGAATGGAAGGTGCTGAGAAATTAAGTTTACGATTACAAAAATATACAACTGGAACCTTTTCTGGTTTATTTAATAAACCAACTAATGTTGATATGAAAAATCAGTTAGTTGTTTTTAGTGTTCGTGACCTTGAAGATGAATTAAGACCGATTGCTATTTATAGTATTGTGACTTATATCTGGAATGTTGTTCGTTCAGAGCCCAAGAGAAGGATTTTGGTGATTGATGAAGCTTGGTGGTTGATGCAACATGAAGATTCAGCAGCTTTTGTTCATGCGTTGGTAAAGCGTTGTCGTAAATATTATCTTGGAGTAACAACAATAACTCAGGATGTAAATGACTTTTTAGATCATCCTCGTGGTAGAGCTATTGTGACAAATTCAGCTATTCAGTTGCTATTAAAACAATCAAAAGCGGCTATTGATACAATTCAAAAAGTATTTTTATTAACCGAAGGAGAAAAATATCTTTTGTTAGAAGGTGATGTTGGTCAGGGAATATTTTTTGCTGGGAATAAACATGTAGCTATCCAAGTCGTTGCTTCATATGGGGAAGATCAGGTGATAACCACTGATCCAAAACAACTTTTAGAAATTGAAGCAGCCAAAAAAGAATTTGCAGGTGAAGATGACTCAGAAGGACAAGCTGAAAAAGGTGAAACAGCAGAAAAAAAACCGCCAAAATCTAAAGAAAAAGAAGAATTAGAAATTTAATTAAATTTAATAAAATATTATGGCTGAAACTTTACAAGTACAAAATAAAAAAAGTAAAAGATTGCTTTGGTTAATTTTATTAATTTTATTTTTATTTATAATTGCAGCAATTATTTATTTAGTTTTAAATTATTACCAGGCTCCACAGGAAGATGATATCAATTTAAATCAAACAGTTCCTGTGCCTGAAATTATACCTCCTGGAATTGATGAGTTTAATCAACCTAGTTCATCAATTTTATTAGATATTGAAGCTGAAAATGGCGAGGTATCTGAACCAGTTAAAGAAAATGGAATATTATTGGTTTCAACAGCTTTTGTTGAAAGATTTGGTAGTTATTCAAATCAAAGCGATTACACAAATTTAGATGATCTTGAAATATTTATGACAGAAAATATGAAAAACTGGATACCTACATACAAAAAACAATTACAATTAGAAAATCCTGATTTTAATATATATTATGCGATCAATACTGAAGCAATTTCTACTCAAATAAATTCAATGGATGATGAAGCTGGTACAGCAAATATTTTGATTAAAACACAAAGACAAGAATTTGAAAATTCGCCTAATAATTCAAAGGTTATTTATCAGGATATAATTTTAGATTTAGTTAAAATTGACAATCAATGGAAAGTCAAAGGAGCTTTTTGGCAATAATAATAAATATTTGGCAATACTTTCTTGATCTGATATTTCCAAAGCAATGCTTGGATTGTGGAGTTGAAGGAAGTTATTTATGTGCTAATTGTTTTAATAAAATAAAACTAAATGATAAAAATTATTGTATTTTTTGTAAAAGAGAATTATTAGATTTTAAACCGTGTAGTAAGTGTGAAAATATTGGTTTGAAACAAGTTTTAGTAGCAACTGATTATAATCAACCAACAATTCAAGATTTACTACATAATTTGAAATATAAATATACTGAAGAAATAGGCGGTGTTTTAGCTAATATCTTGAAAGAATTTATTAAGCAAAATAATTCAAAAAATGTTTTAAACTTTGATCCGATAAAAACTATTTTTGTACCCATACCTTTACATAAAAAAAGATATTTACAAAGAGGTTTTAATCAAAGTAAGCTAATTGCCGATGAGCTAGCTAAAGAATTATTTGTTCCAGTTAAACAATTATTAAAAAGAAATAAAAATACAGAAACACAGGTAAGTATGAACAGGCAAGAGCGTTTAATTAATTTGAAAAATGCTTTTGAAATAATAAATGAACAAGAAATTGATAAACAAAAAAACATCATATTAATAGATGATGTAGTTACCACAGGAAGTACTTTAAATGAATGTACCGTAGTTTTAAAAAAATCTGGTTTTGAAAATGTATATGCCCTTGTTGTAGCTCAAAGAGATATTGAATAAGGTACTTGGTAATGGGTAATTTAGCCCATGGCGGATTCACATCCGCCGAAGCTTGTCGCAGTAATTATACTAGACAATTTACCAATTTTAAAATTTTTATCACAATGGCGGAGCCATATCCGCCGAAGCTTGTCGAAGTAATTACACTAGACAATTCACCAATTTTAAAATGACGACAAGCGAAGGCGGAGAGGGTGGGATTCGAACCCACGGTCCCGTTTCCGAGACTCCAGTTTTCAAGACTGGTACATTCGACCACTCTGTCACCTCTCCAAAATATAGTAATGGGTAATGAATAATTATGACCCCCTGGCGGATTCACATCCGCCGAAGCTTGTCGCAGTGATAAAATTAACCGGCTTACCCATATTAAAATGACGACAAGCGAAGGCGGAGAGGGAGGGATTCGAACCCTCGGTACCAATGAAGGTACAACACCTTAGCAGGGTGCCCCTTTCGACCGCTCAGGCACCTCTCCAGTCCAATACTTAAGTAATATTTTAGCTTAAATTACAATAAATGTCAACTTTAAATTAAGATAAATTAATCAAAAATATGCCACAAAATACTGAAAAATTAAAGCAAATAAATTATAATTTTGGTGATACCTTATACTCTTGGGAAGTGCCTGAATTTGAAGAAAGACAAAGAGGTTTTGTTTGGTATTTATTAATGATAAGTGTGGCAGTTGTTTTAATGGTAATAAGTATTGTTACAGCTAATTTTTTGTTCGCCTTAATCATCATTTTAACTGTTTTTATAGTTTTTTTGAAAACTTATTCTCCAAATAGAAATTTTAAGTTTTCTATTTATGAAAGTGGTATTATGTTGGGTCAGGAATTTTATGAATATAAGGATATTACAGCGTTTTATCTAATATATGATCCTCCGTTTACTAAAAAACTGTATTTTACAGTGAAAAGTTTTGGTCCTGATATGTCGGTGCCTTTAAAAAATTTGAATCCTTTGTTAGTTAGAGAAGCTCTTTTGGATTACCTGGAAGAAGATTTGGAAAAAGAAAATGAGACACTTGAAGACCAGTTAGACACATTTTTAAAATTGTAAATTACTATAAGCTTTATTTGTTTTGGGGAGATATTTAATATCTCCTTTATTAGTTTCCTTCTTTGCTCTCATAGTTTAATGGATAGAACGCAAGATTGCGGATCTTGTAATGTAGGTTCGATTCCTACTGGGAGCACAATTATTATGTATTCTTTAGAAACTCCAATTGAAGAATTAACCAATGTTGGAAAAACAATCGCCAGTTATTTAAATAAGGTGGGAGTTTTTAATTTACAAGATTTACTTTATTATTGGCCTTTTCGCTATGATGATTATTCTAGCTTAGTAACTATAGCTCAACTTGAATTAAATAAAAATTTTACTATTAGAGGAAAATTAATATCTATTCATAATAAAAGAGCAAGAAGTCGCAGATTACATATTACAGAAGCTTTCTTAGAAGATGGAACAGGTAGTATAAAAATTATTTGGTTTAATCAGCCATATTTAACCAAGAATTTACGATCAGGTGACGATATATATATATCAGGTACACCCGTTCTTGAAGGTTTGGAAATGCAGTTCACTTCCCCGGTTTATGAAAAAGTAACTGGTATGGATAATGTAAATACAGGTAAAATTGTCCCGGTTTATCCTTTAACTGCCAGATTAACTCAAAAACAATTAAGATTTTTAGTTAATTTTTCTTTGCAATCAGTTAAATTAATCAAAGACTGGTTACCCCAAGAAATAATTAAAAAAAATAAGTTAATTTCTTTAAATCAAGCAATTAAACAAATACATTTTCCAGAATCAAATGAAAGTATGGAAAAAGCTAAGTATCGCTTAAAATTTGATGAGCTTTTTTTGATTCAAATGCAAAGTCAATTAAATAAGAAATATTTGAGTTTAGGGAAGGCTCCGAAAATAAAATTTGATCAAGACAAGATTGTTTCATTTATAAAAAAACTCCCATTTAGCCTAACAGGTGACCAAAAAAGATCAGCTTGGCAGATTTTTCAGGACTTGGAAAGCACTAAACCTATGAATAGGTTACTTGAGGGTGATGTTGGCTCTGGAAAGACAATTGTTGCTGTTTTAGCTGCTTTAAACGTTACTCATGGCGGTTTTCAGACAGTTTTAATGGCTCCAACAGAAATATTAGCCAAACAGCATTATTTGTCTTTAAACAAGCTTTTAGCTGGTTTTGATGTCAATATAGGTTTAATGACAAGAAGTGAGAAATTGTTTACTAAACAAGAATTAAATAAACAAGAATATATTGATTTGTTAAAATCAGGTGAAATAAATTTGACAATCGGGACACATAGTCTTATTCATGATGATATAAAATTTAAAAATTTAGGTTTAGTAATAATTGATGAACAACATCGTTTTGGCGTGGAGCAACGCAAAAAATTAAAATCAAAAAATTTAGCTAAAACATTACCACATTTTTTATCCATGACAGCAACACCTATTCCACGATCTTTGGCTTTGATATTATATGGTGATTTGGATTTATCAATAATCAAGGAAATGCCTAAAGGTAGAAAGAAAATAATCACAGAATTTGTTGCTGAAAAACAAAGAGATAAAGCTTATGATTTTATACGACAAGATGTTAAAAATGGTCACCAGGTTTTTGTTGTTTGTCCTTTAGTTGACCCGTCTGATAATTTCGGTTTTAAATCTGTAAATGAAGAGTATAAGAAACTTGATAAAGATATTTTTCCGGATATTAAAATTGGTCTTTTGCACGGCAAACTCAAAGCAGATAAAAAGGCAAAAATAATGAAAGATTTTAA
>JAUVKC010000080.1 GCA_030592165.1 Candidatus Buchananbacteria bacterium
CTCCAGGAGCTAAATTTGGATTTTCAATATATCTTGGTTCTCCCGCCCCACGCCAATTATATGTTTCCGGATCTGTAATTTCTACTTGTCGACCGTCACTTGTCCCCCAAAATTCAAAATATATATATGTACCTTCGATTCTTGTTTGCACCAAAATATTATGACCCGTATCATTTACAAACCTTAAATCAGGATGTGGTCCATAAATTGTTGCGTCCATCCCATTAGGATAATAATATGAAACCATATATGAATGATTTTTTCTTTCTGTAATTGATAATCCAGAATAAAGTGCTGCCCGAAAAACTGTTGTTGCTATCTGACAAAGACCACCACCATATTCTTGAATCGTCCTGTCACCTTTAATTACATATTCCGGGAAATAACCTGTAGCTGCAGTCACATCACCGATTGACTCAACCAATGAAAACTCTTCTCCTGGTTTAATTAAGGTGCCGTTTAAATGATTAGCTGCGTTTTTTATATTTTTCACTCTATTGTTACTACTACCTGCAAAATCAGATTGACCTACACCGATCAATTCCTTAATACCCATATCATTTACATCTGCGGTTTTTACCAGTGGTTCAGTCTCATCTACATTTAATTGAATTTCAACTTGCTGACTATTAAAAAACTCTTGATTGATTTTTATTCTGCTTGTTTGCGTATTTAATTCCAAACCAATTTTACCTGGCTGAAACTCTGTTACTTTACCATCTGCAAAAACAAATTTAGCGTTTTGAGCAATAAAATTTATTTCCTGACCAAGTTCATCAAACTTAGGCTGAATTTTTTCTTCAGTAAATTCCAAAACCATATTACCATTTTCTTTAGAAAAACCTAACCAATTTTTAAATTCTTCATTTTTAATTTCCCACTTTTTATCATCATAAAGTAAAGTAATCATGGGTGTTTGCAAAGCTTGAGTAATCAAAGCTTGCTGAGATTCAGCTTCAGGCTTTGTAACTTTAGCAATTGAACGTACAGTTTCAAAATCAATTGAATTTATAGAAATTAAATTCAAATTCTCTTTTAATTCCTTAATACCTTTATCATAATTTATTTCAAACCCATTTTTTTCCTGCGTAATTATAATCTTACCATCTGGCGCAAAATTTATTTGTGCATTTTCTGATGGCTCTTCAAATTCTTGATAGCGATCCTTTAAAACTTTTATTAATTCCGGTTCATTTAGTTTATAATCAAGCTTAATTTCTTTTTTATTTAATAACGCATGAAGTTGATTAAATAAATTAATTCCTAAATTATTATCTCTACCAACACTAAATGCAGCTTCCACCATTTTCTCATTATTAAAAGCCAAAATAGGGAAAGCTAAATCAGGATCTTCAGGAGAAACGACTGTCAATCCAACATTCAATTTTTGATTTTTATATCTAAAATTAAGCCCCCTATCTTTAAGATTATCTACATGTTGGTTTAATTTATCAATTGCCTGTTCTTTAGTTAATCCAGAAATATTTATACCTTCGACATAGACCCCTGGATAAACTTTAATTTGATAAATTGTTTCATAAGCGTAAATCGGCACAGCAATTAAAGCAAAAAACAATAAAGCCACAATAAAAACGGTTAATACTACTATTAACCTTCTTTTTTGTTTTTCCTCTTTTTCTTTTTTAATCACAGATTTCACTTCACCAATTAATCCTGTAATTTTTTTGATAAATTTATCCATCTTTTTTTGCTAAAATTTGATTTAATAAGTTTTTTGCTAAATTTTCTTTAGCTTCATATTCTTTTTTGTTCTTTTTCAAATCTAAATAAAGCACTTCTCCTTCTTTTATATCAAACGATATTAATTCCTTATTTATTACAATTTCTTGACCAGTTTCAGCAATCATAACCACTTTATTTTCTTCAATCCTATCAATTGTTAGTTTTATTTCCATATTTAGTCTTCCTTAACGATCACATTAATAATTTTTGATTTTTGTGATTTTGGCATAACTATTTTCAAAACTCCATTTTTAAAATTAGCTTCAACTTTATCAGCCACAACTTCTACTGGTAAAATAATTGAACGAGAAAAGCCACCCCAGTAACATTCTTTATAAAAATAATCGGCATCCCTTTCTTCTTTTTCTTGTTCTCTTTTACCTCTGATAGTTAATAAGTCATTATGAATATAAATTTCCAAATCTTCTGGTTTGACCCCGGCAATCGTTGCTTTGACAATAATATTAGTTTTGGTCTGATAAACATCAACTGACAACTCGCCTTCATAATCTTCAGTAAACCATTTTTCTTCATCCGGATTTTTTAGACTTGATTTTTGTGACAAATTCAAAACATGCTGGTCATCATGACCGCCTTCTAAATTTTCTTTCAATTCATCTAGGCTGGTAAAAAAAGATTTGTCTTCTGACATTTAGATTATTTCATATTAAAAACAGTAATTATATTATACTAAAAAATAACTAAATTAACAACTTATTAACACCCAATATTGACACGTAATTTAAGTTATATGGTATAATATATGTAAGGAAGACGTTCCTTTAAATTATAGAGATGGGAGGTGATGAACATGAATCGCAAAGGTACAGACTTAAATATTTTAAATGTTTCAGAGAATTTTGTAGTCTCCTTTGCAGCCAAGAGATCTTGGCACATCAGACCAGTGGCACATTGCCCGTCTGGTGGCTAGCTTTATAATTTTCTAAAATTTTCGTGGGGAAACTTTAGTTAATTATTTAAAAAAACACAACATAGCTTATGTTCGCAATAAGCACGAACTTTATGATTTAATAATGGCATTCCATAATAAGTAATTTTTTTTAATCAATCTTTCAGATTGAGAAAAAAAAGCTTAGCCAAAATGGAAACGTTTCTAGGTCAATATTTCGGATAGAAAAAGGTTTATTCATACCAAGTGAAAGACTTCTTAGGTGAAAATATTGAATTATCAATTAATCACAAGATGAAAACACCTCTTTTCTATTTTATAAAAAAAACCCTAAAATTTATCTTAGGGTTTTTTCTTTGAAAAAATTATCTAAAAATTTATTTTTCCTTTTTCAAAACAATATATTTCTCAGCACCTGACCAAGCCAAAGTAAATAAAGATCTCATAGCATCAGCTATATCTTTATTTTCAATAACAATTCCCATTATCTTTTTCCTCCATGAGAGTAAGACGACTTTATTTTTATATATAGAAAAATCAGCATTAAAGGGAAACTTATTATACGGTAAATATTTCCTTTCTTCTTTATAAAGTAAAGGTAACTTTGGAACAATCTTTTTAGGATCATAAATAGCAATTGATCTTACTTTAATTTTCTTCTTATCTGATTTTTTTCGATGATCAGCTGGGCTAGGTGGAAATACATCCAAGGTATTATTTAAATTAAAAATTTCTTCAACAATACGCGGTTTTTCTTTGAATAAATCTTTCTGAATCATCAAAACGCCTTCTTTACCTTCATAAAATTTAACTTTAGCTTTTTGACTTGTTACTCTACAAAGCATCTCCAGCTCAGGCATAATTTCCTTGGCTACATCCAATTTACTGGAAATATCTTTTTGTTTGTCATTGAGCATTTCAATAATTTGCAAAGGTGATTCTACCGTAAAAAATGTTTTCTTCTTTCTAATTAAATTCCTGACCAGTTCTTTTTTTATTAAACTTTCTAAAATAACATAAGTTGTTGCTCTGTTTAAAGCTGTTTTTGAAGAAACTTCCTGAGCACTTGCCTGCCCAAGTTCAAGTAAAGCAATATAAACTTTGCTTTCTTTCTGATTAAGTCCTAAATTTTCTAATTTTTTGTCTAAATTCATAATGTTACCTTCCTGCAGGCAGGTGATAATTAATTAGTGGTTCATCACTTCTTTGTATACACATAAATACTATCTTTTGCTGTAAGGTGAATAATTTCTTCATGAAAACCTTCATTAGTATCTAGATGAAACATATACGAAATAATTTTTGCTCCCCGTCTCAAAGCTCGAAATCGTGGAGTTAAAATTCTTAAAGCTTCCGGAGTCAAAAAGCAAAAAATTACTTCAAATTGACTAAGTTCAAAATTAAAAAAATCATGATTAACTATTTGAATTCTTTTTTTCAAAACAGGATAAAAAAACAATTTAACCTTTGTTATTGTCCTTAGAAAAAATGATTTTTCAATTCCTATAAATAAATTTTTTTTATGTTTTTTGGCTGCAGCAATTAAAATCTTACCATTCCCTGAGCCAAGATCAGCTACCTCATCACCACTTTTTATTTTAGCAAGTTCAATCATTTTCTTTACTGCTTTTCTTGGACTAGGTACATAAGGAACAATATTTTTAAAACTGATCATTACAAAAACCAAATAAATCAAAGTTGCGACAACAACAATTAAAAATAAATATTGTAAAGTAATTATTAAATAAATCAGTATAACTATTTTTTAATTTTCCATAAATAATATAACGCAGTTAAACTTAACCAAATATTCAAAAACGC
>JAUVKC010000092.1 GCA_030592165.1 Candidatus Buchananbacteria bacterium
AAGATCAGTACCCATTGCAGAAGGATAGGCAATTCAATAACATATTAACGATTATAAATACCAACTGCATTCGAAACTCTGGTTAGGGGCTCTGTTTTATTGAGTGCCGTACAAATGTTTGTCAACAATACTAAATGGGTCTCCATTTATGACACTAGCATACCCTTTATTTGGGCAGATAACTTCTGTATATGAGAAAACTTTTGCTATTTTTTCATGGCCTGCAGCACATACTTCATCTTTTTTGATTGAAAATTACAACTGCCTTATAAAGATGTCGAATTGCCCGTTAATGTTCTGTTTTTTCAGGTTTAAAGTATTAGCAAAGATTTAATTTTATTAACAGGGATTATCCAAATGTTCAGTTTATTAAATAGATCATGTCCGGATAACTCTTCTAATCTTAGTTTTGCATCAGAATAGTGACTAAAATAACCGGAGGTCACAACATAAAAGAGTTGATTATTTTGACTAATTTTACAAATAGATAATTGAAAATTTTTGTGCTGTTCAATAAATTTTTGAATGCTCTGGAGTTTTTTTGCTAGTATAATCTGTATCACATAATGATCATCATGAAATTTTTCAAAGTTATTATTATCTAGTGATAATGTCTTAGAAGAAGGAGATGTTTTTTTCTTGTCTGGGGTTTTTATTTTTAATTTTGTAATACTTTTCAAATCTCTTATTGCATCATCACTGCCTAATGCAGCTGCTTCCTTATACCATTTTTCCGCTTTTTCCTGATTTTGTACAATACCATAACCTCCGCTATAATAAATTTTTCCCATTAAATATTGAGCGAGTATTATTTTATCTTGTGCTGGTGATTGTAATAATTTAACTGCTTTAGAATAATCCTTTTTTGTACCTTTGCCATGATAGTAAAGGTTACCCAGATCAACCATGGCAGGCTGATAGTTTTGTTCAGCCGATTTTTCCAACCAGAAAAGAGTTGATTTGAAGTTATTTTTATTAAAATAGCGGCGGGCAAGATAATGCTGAGCCTGAGCATAATTATTTTCAGCAGATTTTATCATCCATTGTATTGATAATTGCTCATTTTTTTTAAAAACAATACCCTGATTATATAGTAAACCCATCATAAACTGAGCTTCAGGATGATTTTGTTCAGCTGCTTTGGGTAAATACATTCTGGTAATAGCATAGTTATGTTTAATATTTTCGGCATTATAATACATCATAGCCAGTTTGAATTGTGCTTTGAAATACCCTTTTTGAGCAGATTTAATAATAAGTTCTAGTGATATCTGAGAATCTTTTTTTAGCTTTTTACCCCGCCATTGCCCGTCTCCATTCTCAAATATTATAGCAAGTTCATAAAGCTCAACGGGATCCATCGTCCCTATTGAATTTATATCATTTGTCGTTAAATTATTACTACTATAAAACTGAAGTCCTTCACAATAAACATCTTTTACAAAGAACAAAATAGATAAACAAAGAAATAATATGGATATGTTAAGAAGGTTATAATTTTTATATGTCATTATATTGCTCTTAATATTTATGAAATTAGTATATCAATAAAATATTACAGGAACAATTAATCCTGAGCCACCTCTTGTATTTTAAATATAAGAGATTCGAAACCCTCCGTAAACGGCTATTCACCCCGTCAGTGTGATTTTTTTATACCAATAGCTTTTAATGATTGAGCCTGGGGAAAACCTGGCTGAAGTAATTTAACAGGTAAATATAATACTGATATATACCAGTAAGAAAAAGCAGTTACTCATCAGGTAAGTGACATTGTCACCATGATGGTGACAATTTTAACAAATTATTGTTATAACAACGTATAATTATATGGCATTAATTTTTAATAAGAGAGGCAATCTATGGTCGATACCGGGAAAGCAATAATAAATAACTATGGTGATATAAAAGAAAATATTAATAAAATTGATATCTATTATGGAGGTGAGTTATCAGATTCTGACATTAAAGATATTTACCATAATATTATTAAAAATTATGACACACCATTGAATATTCTTTGCACACGTGATAAAGAAAATATTTATTCTTCTGATGCAGCAGATTATATAAAAATAAATTCTAAACACCTTTTTAATAAGGTTGCCTGCATTGCAGATGACCAAGTTACCATAGATTCATTTAATAATTCTAAAGATGTATTATTTAAAGAGAATCAAACAATGTTATTCAAAACAATGGATGAAGGTTATAACTGGTTGAAAGAATAACGGCATTTTTATTTACACAGTTTTGTATTAAATGAGAACTAGTCGGTGAGCGTGGGCAGGCATGAATAATTGATCTACTTTTGCAGTGACACAACCCTCCGGTACCTTTAACTATTTAACGTCTTATATTTTTCTGGCCAAATAAATAGTATGACGACTACCTTTACCTTTATGTGCCCTAACGGTTTTAGTTTCAACCTTAAAGCGGACTTTTTTCAGATGTAGAGAAAATTTTGGATCATGCCAGGCTGACCATATCGCTAACACGCCACCTGGTTTAAGTGTTTTCTGAATAGCTTGTAGACTTTCACTTGAATACAGTTTGTTATTGTCGGCATGTGTAAAGCTCTCGGGGCCGTTATCAACATCTAACAATACAGCGTCATAAGTGGCCTGCTTTGTTTTGAAAAGTTCAGCTACATCACCAAGATTCACCACAACTCTATGATCATTAAGCGGCCTGTCTGCGCATTCGCCCAATGGGCCTTTATTCCATTCAATCACTTCGGGCACCAATTCAGCAACCACCACCTTAGAACTTTTTGATATGGCTTTAAGTGCAGCAGCCAGAGTGAAGCCCATCCCCATACCTCCAACTAATACCTTAGTATTCTCCTTGCCTTGAATATGCGCGCAACCTAACTCAGCCAGTGCTACCTCGGAGCCATGTACACGACTGGTCATTAATATGCCGCCTACACCTTTTAGATGAATAGAAAACTCATCACCGCGCTGAGTTAATCTCAGTTCTCCGCCGTTATTGGGAATGTTAGCTGTGCCTAGTAATGTCGTGGGGAGCATAATTTTTCAATTTAAGAATGGAAATGTAGATTACATGATTTTAATGAATAAAGGTGACGGAGTGATTGATTTTCTCCGACACCTTTAACAATTTGTTGACTAGTTCTGATTAGTTATACCCCATTTTAGTCTATTTCTAAAGAATACCCTCAATACCTTGTAACTCATTTCTTGATAACACACAATATGGCGTATTGAAAAATTTGTGCAAAAATTACTGGACGTTTTGTCTCAACGAATCATTAGCAACTTGAAATGGCCGCTAACTGGAAATCTCATGGTAATAGCATTTGACCTCGACCTGCGGCTATAGGTTATGAAGACCCGTTCCCAGATAAAATCAAAGACTTTC
>JAUVKC010000099.1 GCA_030592165.1 Candidatus Buchananbacteria bacterium
ACAAAGCTTGCCCATGTCTCTTTTGGTCATCAATCTGCCAGCTACTTTTACTTTTGAGCCTAGCTTAAGTTTTAGAGCCTGAGCCAAATCATTTTTCTTATCAAAATTACTAACATATGGATCAATCCCCTGCTCTTTGATTCTCTTTAGTTTTTCTAAACGATTTTTACGTTCATCTTGCGCCATAAAATTTTGTTTATTATTATTGAACTGATTTAATTTTATAAACTATCTTGCCAGCAGGAACTTCAACTTCAACTTTATCCCCTATTTTTTTCCCAAGAAAAGCTTGTCCTAAAGGAGATTCATTAGAAATTATCCCTGAAGAAGGATCTGCTTCTGAAGGTCCAACTATGGTAAATTCACTTTCCTGCCCATTTAATTCTACTTTTATAGTACAACCAACATCAATAGTTTCTTTGTTTTTGCTATCTTCAATTATTACAACGTTTTTAATAATGTCGTCAAGTTCACGAATCTTTGCCTCATTTAATCCTTGAGAGTCCTTAGAATCATGATACTCTGCATTTTCTGAAAGATCACCTAGTTTTATTGCTTCAGCAATCCTATTTCTAATTTCAATTCTTTTATCTTTTTTCAAATATTCAATTTCTTTTTCCATTTTCGCTAAACCATCTTTTGTTAAATATTTTTCAGTCATATATTAAACAAGTTATTAGTAATTAATAATTTATAATTAGTAGTTTATATTTAAAAAATAATCAGACCTTCAGATGCTCAATATTACAATTATCTTAATTTTAGCAAAACATAGCCCTAATTACAAATAGCTATTGACCATTATCTGTTTTATAAATATTAAAATACCAATTTAAAATATCATGAGTAATTGGTACACTTACCTGACTTCCCTCTCCTCCCTCTTCAACTAAAACAGTAATCACAACTTCCGGATTATTATAGGGGGCAAAACCTGTAAACCAAGCATGGTTTTCTTTATCACTTCGCCATTGAGCTGTCCCGGTTTTACCAGCTACAGGAATTGCTAAATTTGCCAAATATTGGGCACTTCCGTCAGTAACTGCCTGTCTCATACCTGTTCTGACTATATTAATATTTTCCGAACTAATAAATTTTTCTCTGATTAGAGTTGGGTCAACAAATTCTTTTGTTCCATCATTTGATATTATTTCTTTAACTAAATGTGGTTTTAAAAGTTGACCTCCATTTGCAAAAACTGACGTAAAATTTGCGACTTGCAGCGGCGTAACCAAAACATCGCCCTGCCCAATTGCCATATGATAAGTATCTCCGATATACCATTGCTCATTTTTATATTTCATTTTCCAAGCCGGATCAGGCACAAGACCTGACTTTTCTCCTAATAAATCTAAACCTGTTCTTTCTCCTAAACCGAATAAATTATAATATTTTTTTAAACCTTCAACACCTAAACCTTCAAAATCTTCATAACCACCACCAATTATATAAAAAAAAGTATTAACTGACCAGGAAATAGCTCTATAAACATTTGTCCAACCATGACCACCAGCAGACCAATCAGGAAAAAACCATCTATCATAAAGCAAAAGACCACCAGTGCTCATAAAACCTGTTTTATCAGTTATTAACCCATCTTCTAACGCTCCAGCAGCAACTATAGTCTTTATTGTTGAGCCTGAAGGATATTCCCCTTTGATTGAACGGTTAAATAGTGGCATATTCTCATCTTCAATTAAATTATTATAATCTTCAATTGAAATACCTTGAGCAAATTTATTATTATCAAAATCAGGTAAACTTACCATGGAAATAATTTCACCGGTACTTGGATCAAGCATAACCACAGAAGCTCTTTTTTTGTTTAAACGAACCAAATAATTGTTCAGTATTTCCCTTACCTTTTTTTGCACTTGACTATCTATACTCAAGACTATACCCTTACCACTTTGTGGTTCTTTTAAATCAAGAACTTTACTTTCCTAGCCTATCGCATCTACTTCAACTCTTTCCAATCCATACTTACCACGCAAAACTTCTTCGTACCTTAATTCTAATCCAGTTTTTCCCAAATAATCATTTAATAAATAATCATCATTATTCCCTCGGTTATTTAATTCTTCTTCAGTAATTTTCCCCAAATAACCAAGAATATGAGAAAACTCTACTTCATTTAAATATTCTCGTTTATTTCTGGTTTCAATATATAAACCATTCATATTTTGAGCCGCTATCTTTAATTGAATAGCTTCTTCGTATACAATGTCCTCTCTTATGGTAATAAAATATTTATAATTTTTTGGTTTTTCAGCTAAAATACTTGAAACGTCTGCCACCGAGACTGAAATAATATTAGAAATTCCCTCAATTTGAAGATTTCTTTTTTCTTTATCCAAAGACAAATCTCTGGGGATTATCAAAGCATCAAAAATCGGTAAATTCTTAACTAATGGCTTGTGATTTTTGTCATAAATCAAACCTCTAGCAGAAATTATTGGTTTTTCTCTTGTTCTGTTAATTTCAGCTAACTGAGAATAATAAGTCCCTTTCAATATCTGTAATTGAAAAACTCTGGCAAAAAGTATGGATAAACTAAATATAATGACAAGAAACAATATAGTGATTTTTTTATCTGATAAATATCTACCTAAAAACTGGTCATCCCCTGAAATTTTATCATTCTCCAAATTTTTAGAAGAATTATTGTCACAAAAAAAATCCTCATCAAAGTTATGAGCGTTCCTGTAATTTCTTTGAATACTTGCTTTACTCATTTTTTTATTAGTAATGATAAGTTTAATTTTTTTATCGTTGCTCTAGCTATAAGAAAAAACAATGACATTAAAATTAAATTTAATATAAGCTGCCTAATCAAATTATTGAAAAACACATAATCAATCATAATATATA
>JAUVKC010000098.1 GCA_030592165.1 Candidatus Buchananbacteria bacterium
ATGATTTTACTTTTGGGGCATTACCTGCCTGCCGGTTAAGCTGCCTTTGGCATGCTAGGCAGGGCTCAGTTGGTCCCGAATTTCTGAAAATCCCTGTTTGCAGCAGGCAAGTTTAATTTACTTGGGGCATTAGCTCAGTTGGCTAGAGCGTTTGACTGGCAGTCAAGAGGTCAGCGGTTCGATTCCGCTATGCTCCACATTAAAACATAGGTCTTTGTGAATTTATTTTTACAGGTTTTTTTAATTTATACACACATTTGTATACACTTTGTGTTAGAAAGCTAGTTTCATTTAGCAGAAAAATCAAATTTCTGCCATATTCTTTCTTTATAGATTCTAGTTTTTATAACACTATATGATACACCAAATTTTTCAGAATTAATTTTAGAAAAAGCCGTTATTGCCGCTTCTTCAACTTCATTGTTTGGGGAATTTTGGTAAAAAGATTCAATTTTTTCCTGATCTTTTTCTATTAATTCTTTTAACTTGCCAACTGGAACTAATAATCTTCCAGCAAATTCATTGGCTTGCCTTTCAAACCAGTCTAAATCATCCTGATCCATATTTTGAATAATATTTATCCAGTCTTCAATAGAATTTAATGAAGCATTTTTAATCTCTTCTGAATGTAAAATTAAATGTCCTAGTTCATGTGCTAGTGTGAATCTAATTCTTTTATAAAACCTTTCATCTTGGTATGAGGCATTATCAACACAAATAGTTTTTAGATCACTAAAAAGAAAACCTTCCATGTCAATCAATTGCTTAAGTCCTATTAATGGTACTATCTCAATTCCAAGTTTAAATTCTATTATTTCTTCGACAGGAACTGGTATTTTATTAATAGGATTTACATAATTTTTCCTAAAATCGTCAGCCTTGTCTCTAATAGTATCCCATCTTAGCCTAGGAGGTTTAAAGTTGATCATCCTTTTTTAATTAGATTAATTAGATCATCTAACTCTTTCTTTGTTGGTGCTTCACCTCTTACAGTTCTAAAAAAAACAGGCAGTTTTTCTAATATATCATTGTCCGATATTAATTCAGTTGGGATATGAGAAATAGCTGCTAAATCGATAAGTGTTTTGTATTCTTCAGAATTTAAGTTTAGACCTAAAATTTCAGCAATAGTATTTAATACATATTGACTCTTAGGTGGAGGGTTGATACCTCTTTCAGTTTTACTCCAATTACTTGGGTCAAGATCGACTTTCCTGCAAAATTCTCTAAGAGTAAGCTCTTTTTGAATTCTCAGATTTTTGATATATTCACCAAATGTTTTCATAATTTGTCCACTCGTTTAATAGGTTTGTAGTATAAATATACCACAATAATAATAAAAAAGCAAATACTTTTAATTATTAGGCACTAATTTATAAAGTTTATAAATAATTTATGACTAAATCCAACCATTTTTAACACCTTCTAGAACTAATTTACTATTCCAAGGTGGAGGAATTGAGTATTTTCTAAAAATTGGAAGTTCATATTTATCATATAATATTCGCTCCAAGTCAATTTGTTTATAAATATCATTAGGGTAAGTAGCATTTGATTCTGATACTGCCTTGTCCTGAGCTTTAACTAATTCTCTAAAGGCTTTTTTCTTAATATCTGCTGAGGATGTTAGCGGAGCTACTGTTGCAACCTTCTTGGCTAATGATGTATGTATATACCTGTATTCCCCACTAAACATAGAGATAACACACCAATTCCCCTCAGTTTTTTTAAGTGTAAACACATCGCCTTTCATCCCTTTTGCAACCACGATTGAATTAGTATTGGGGCTAAATCTTATATTAACACCATCTTTAGAAAGTTTTATATATTCTTCAGCAAACAAGGAGAAATTACTAAATAGAAAAAATGCTGTGGCAACATAAGTAAGGATTTTTATTCTGGTCATAGCTGAAATAGTTTTAATGAGTAATAAAATTACATCTATTATATAAGAAAGTCAAATTGAGGCAACAGTTCCATAATGTCTCTGTGAAGAAGATTGAAACCACTGTCAGTTGAGTTAAAAAAAGGTTTTATTTAAAAACCGTATGGTTTCATTATTGCATCAAGGTCGCGCCATTTTTTTTCTTTGCTAAAATTCGCTGCAACTTTTGGTTCATATCCTAACTTTAATGTTTGGTGCATACCTAAGCGTTTAATTCTTTTTTTAAGTATTGCATATTGTTTATTTTCTTCAGCAATCATTCCTGCGTATATTACTGAAAACCATTGTTCAATTAATACCTGGTGTTCTTCCTTGTAAGTCGAAACCAATTTATCTATCAAACTTAAAATATTTTGGTCGATGCTTTTACTCGTTTTATTATAAATTTCAACAAAATCATTGTAGACTTTATCTTCCTCGTAATGTTGCGAAATATTCAATAAGTCTTCAAAATATGTAACATCATATGGCGCCTTTTTTGTTCCATTACTTTCAACTACATATACACACCAGTCGTCAAAATTTCCGGTATCAAAAATTACCTGTCTGTCGTTTTTGAGATTTTTTATAAGTCTCGCCATCGGTTTTATTTATTTTAAAGTGATATTTTTTTTGAAGCTTTACGTTATTTTATGAAAAAACCCATCTTCATTTTTAAGATTAAGTAGATTGCAAAGCTTGTTCATAGTTGTAGTTTGTAATTAATAGTTCATTTAATTCTCCTCTTTTTTCCGGATTAGCATTTATGCTTCTTTTAGCTTTTACTCTAACAATAGAAAATTCAGAATAAAGTTTATCAAAGAAATTATCCTTAGGATTTTTTCCTTTGACATCGGAATTACTTAGCATCCATTTGTGTCCTTGCTTTTCAAGTTTAGAACAAAAATCTCTCAATCTAATTTGTTCATCATCATTAAATTCACCTTTTGCATATGAGTTAAAACTCGATG
>JAUVKC010000091.1 GCA_030592165.1 Candidatus Buchananbacteria bacterium
AGCGCTCTAACCAACTGAGCTACGCCCCCAAGGAATTAATAACCAATGACCAAATTCCAAATAACAAATATTGAAATTGTCAAAATAAAAAAGGAATAGATCCTTGTGAAAACATTATAGCATTAAACTTTAAATTTGACAAGAGTTATATTATCGTATATTTTTGTTTTGACAATCTTTTGGATACTGTTATAATGTAATTATAGTATTATTATTAAATTCAATTATGCTTGAAGATCAAGATATACAAAAATTAATAAAAGTTTTTGCAACTAGAGATGAAATTGTTTCAAAATTAGACCTTGCTGAATTAGATCAAAAATTTGATGTATTACAAACTTCAGTAGATAATTATGCAAAAAAAAGCTGATACATACTTCCAGGAATTAGCTGCTTTAAGATCTAAAATTAACCGTTTGGAAGATTGGATAACAAAAATAGCTAAAAAGGTTAATATTGAATTGTCTTCTTAATAAAAGATTTAAATATCTATAAAAAACCGGGCAAAAATGCTCGGTTTTGTGATATACTATTTATATGAAAGTAATATTAATGCATGGCAAGGATGCTACTCCAGATGATAAATGGTATCCTTGGTTCAAAAAAGAACTAGAGGAAAAAGGGCTAGAAGTCCATATTCCTGTTTTACCGTCCCCTTCAAACCCAAACCTAGAAGAATGGTTATCTATTCTTACTGATTTACATCCGGATAAAAACACTATTTTACTGGGTCATTCACGGGGAGGCGTTGCTGTCTTAAGATATTTGGAAAAACTACCTAAAGGAGCAAAGATTAAAAAAGTAATTTTATTAGCTGCTAATTCAGGTTCAGCTAAATATATGCCAATCCCAACTGAAGGTAATATCGGATTTTATACTAAAAAAGGTTATAATTTTACTAAGATCAAATCACATTGTGATAATTTTGTAGCTTTTCATTCAAAAGATGATCCCTGGGTTCCTTTTGCGCATGGTCAAGAAAATGCAAAAGGCTTAAAAGCAAAATTTATTACCTTTAAAGATAAAAAACATTTTGGTAAAAATGAAGGTATTATCCCAGGGTTACTTGAAGAAATTATTGAAACGAAATAGTTCCCTGCCAGAAGCGGACAGGCAACAGGCAGGCCAGTCCCCGCACAAAAAAAATCGGGTTATAATAGCCTGTTTTTTGTTTTGTCCCTAGACAATCGTTTCAAAATATATTAAGGTTGACATATAATAAATTAGCTAAAAATTATGCTTACAACAATTTCAATTACAATGATCATCATTGTTCTAGTAATACTTTTTGTTCTCTTTTTCATTGCAACTTATAAAGTTGTTGATCCTAATGTTGCTCATGTCGTAGTTTTTATGAGCCGAGGTAGAAAAATTTACGCACCAAAATTAACTGCTGACGCAAAAGCAAAAACAGCCTACTTTTACATTCCCCTATTGATGAAACGATTTATCATGCCATTAACAAATGTAAAAATGGATATACCTGATATTCATCTTAATGATATTCAAGTAGCGCCTTTTGTTTGTGATGTGATTACCTGGATACATATTGATGATCCTATCAAAGCTGCAGAAAGATTGGATTTAAGTAGTAAAGATACTTTTAGTTCTTTACGAGAAGATTTGGTTAATATTGTGCAAGCAGTTGCCAGAGCAGTTGCCATGAAACAAGAAGTTCTTGATATTATGCGGGACAGAAAAACTTTTTCTCTATCTGTAAGTAATGAAGTTGACGGAGTATTGAATTCTTGGGGTATTGAATTAATTAACCTTGAAGTTAATGACATCAGAGACGATTCAACAAAAGAATCCAATGTGATTTCTGACTATGAAAGTATTCGTAAAGCTCAGATTAATTCTAAGGCGAGACAAGAAGTATCAATAAGAGACAGAGAAGCTGTTGAAATCGAACAAGATAACAGACAAAAAGCTGAGATAGCCAAAGCAATTGCTGAAGAACTATTTACTAAACGACAAATTGAAAAAGATAAAAATGTAGGGATCATGGCTCAAGATAAAGAAAAAGAAATTGCTAGACAAGAAGAAGAAGCTAATAGACAAAAAATCGAAGCTCTCAGAACAAAAGAAGTTGGTGAAGCTGATGTTATCAAGCAAGCTACTATTGCTCAAGCTACTGGTGAAGCTGAAGCTGTTAGAATTACCGGTGAAAAAGAAGCTAATGTTATCCAGCTTAAAGGTGAAGCTGAAGGTAGAGCTATTCAAGCTAAAGGACAAGCTGAAGCTGTAGCTAAAGAAAAAATGGCTGAAGCCATGCAACGATTTAATGACGCTGCGACTAATATTGAAAAAATCAGAGCCTGGATCGAAATCCAAAAAGCACAATGGGAAGCCTATGGTAAAGTTGCTAGTAACGCAAATATTAAAATTGTTAGTTCTGGCAAAGGTGCCAGTTTATTAGGTGTACCAATGAACGCTGAAACAGGAGCTGATTTTTCACAAATGATGGAAGGTATCGGTGATATGGATAAGGTAAGTAAAGTTATCAAAGCAGTAACTAAAAAATTCAAAAAAGATGATAATTCCCAAACTCCTTCAGAAACTCAACATAATTAAAAAAAACCAAAAAAAAAGACCAATTTGTTTTACAAATTGGTCTTTTTATTAAATTACTCAGGTTTTTCTTTCTCATTGAGGGGAAAAACATTTCCACTGATATTTTTACCCTGATCGTCACACAGAGTGAAAACATCTTCATCGTTTCCCTCAACCAGGGCTCGCAAAATGAATTCCGAGTAGCCTAGCCGATGGATATCTGCAACAATTTCCAGATTTCCATCGCTCATTTCTTCCTTCATTATCCTGAATTGTCCTTCAGGAGCCTTGAAATCGTCTTGGGTAATTTGTCCATGTTCGTTAGGCATTTCATTTCTCCTTTTATGCTATGTTTTCTTGGGTTTAAAATTAGTTCAAAAGTATTCAATAAAATATATTATCATATTTTCTCAAAAAAGTCAAGACTTGTTTTCTCATCTAAATTTATGCTAAAGTAAACTTATGTATAAGCGTATTTTATTACAAATAATAATTTTGGTCGGGATATTTATATCCCTTAATTTTATATTTGCCAAAATCGAAGTTGATACTGATCGTGACGGTTTATCCGACTATGAAGAAATTAATATATATTTTACTGACCCAAACATCAAAGACAGTGACGGTGATATATACCCTGACGCTTTGGAAGTTTATTATGGCTACTCACCTGCTCAGGATAAAGGAATTAAATTAAATAAACTAACTTTAGACATTCCTTATATCAATGAATCACCTGATGGTAGCTGGACAGGTCCCTGGAAAAACGGTTGTGAAGAAGCCAGTATTGCCATGATTGAAAATTTTTATCTTGGTCAAAAAGATGCCCCAATCAAAGAATCAATGGA
>JAUVKC010000052.1 GCA_030592165.1 Candidatus Buchananbacteria bacterium
CTCCTGCAAGTGCTGGAAATTATGAACTTAGTATGGCTCAGTACTTGACTGGAACACCAAACGTTGTGGATTGGATGGAGAATCAATTATTATATATTGGTGATGCAAATGATGTGGAAATTTCAGCAGAAGTTGATCCTACTTTAAGTATGCAAATTTCTAGTACAACCTGTGATTTAGGTGATATTGTACCTGATGAAATAAGTACTTGTAATTATTATATAACTGTTAGTACTCAGTCTGGTAATGGTTATGTTTCATATATTCATGAGGATACTAATATCCAGACTTCAGGCGGAGCGGATGACATTAATGATGCTGCAGATGAGGGAGGTGGTAGTGATGTTGATGCAAGTACAACTTCAGAAGAATATGGAGTGTCAACAACCGAAACTGCAACAGCTGATATTGTAAGAATAAATGATGCAAATACTAGTTCTACCTTTGATCAGACTGATTGTATTTATATGAATGATAATAATGTTACAGCAAATGCTACAGCTTTAACCACTACTGATAAATCTTTTGCCTTATCAACAGGACCAGTATCTGGTGATATTACTTATTTATGTCATGCTGCTACAGTTACAGGTATTACTGCAGCAGGTGTATATTCCCATACTGTTACTATCACACTTGTTGCAACGTATTAATGAAAAAATGATTATTTGTATATATAAATATAAGTGTATAGCTTATTAAATTTTATAATAGGTTTTTTTGAATTCCATGGTAAAAATAGAAAAAATTAAAGATAGTAACGTTTTAAAGGCAAGCAAGAAAGTTAATAAATTTTTGAAGTCTTTTTTAGTTAGTTTAATTATCGGTATTCAAATTGCTTTATTAATTAGTTATGGCTATTCAATCTATTATAATAATATTGCGGCAGTAGAAGGTATTCGCGATACTATTAGTTATCAGGGAAAAGTTGTTAATGCCGAAGGAGTTGCTCCTCCTGATGCTCAATATAAAATGCAATTTAAAATATATGATTCCTTAACAAACGGTACTTTGAAATGGACAGAGGTTTGGGATGGAACAACAGACGGGGGATTACAAACTAATGCTTCACAAGTAGATATTGCCTCAGGTGTTTTTAGTGTTGAATTAAATTCTTTATGTCGTAATTGGGTGGGTGATTGTGCTTCAACTGGCGGGTTAACTTTTAATGATGATAGTTTTTATTTACAAGTTGAACTTGATTATGACGGTAATGGTACCTATGAAGAAGTATTTACTCCGAGAAAACGGTTTACTGCGACACCATATTCAATGAATACTGATAAACTTGATGGTTATGATTCTGCTGATTTTGTTTTAAAAGCAGGGGATAGTTTAACAGGTGATTTGTCCGTACCCACTTTAAATGTAGAAAAAATTGAAGATAGTTCACTTAATGCTTATTATCAATTTAATGGTTCGGCTGATGACAGTACAGCTAATACTTTAGACGGTACTCTTGAAAATAGTGCTTCAGCCGGTTCTCAGGTTTTAACTATTGATGGTGTTAATCAATATGTTTCAGTTATAGATGATGATTTGTTAAGTTTTGGTGCTGATACTTCAGATAATCCTTTTAGTGTAAGTGCCTGGGTTAATATTGCAGATGCAACAAGTTTTCCTATTATTTCCAAAGGCTCATTAAACACTTCAGGCGAATATTTATTTGAAACAACAGCCAGTGATACTCTTAGATTTGTAATCTTAGATAATAGCGTTTCCAGTACTTATGTCGGACGATCATACAGTACAGCCTTAACTGTGAATGAAGGTGATTGGATAAATGTTGTGGCAACATATTCCGGTACTTCAGCTGATGCTAATTATGGAATAACTCTGTATTTAAACGGTGTTGCTGTTGATGATGGCAATTCAGTTTCAAACCCAGTTTCGTATGTAGCTATGGAAAATTTAACAAGTGACGTGTATATTGGTCGTTCCTCAGCAGCTTATGCTAATGGATTAATTGATGAAGTTCAAATTATTTCCAGAAAATTAACCTCAGACGAGATAAGAAGATTATATCAAAGTGAGCTTAGGAATATTGTCTATTCAAATGAGATTTCTACCGGACAAGTTAGTGTTTTTGCAGATGATGATGGAATTTTTGAAAGTGCAAATTTGACCTGGAATCCTGTTCATAATCGTTTAGAATTTAGTTCAGAACTTTATGTGCCTGATATTATTCCTTATTTTAATAATAGTGTTCAGGATAGAGATTATACTTATTTGACTGATTCAAATAAAATTTTAGGTTATTCTTTTGCTGATTCAAGTGGTACGACTGTAACTGATTTAGAAGCTAATTCTAATGGTACTTTTAATGGAGATGTTGACTGGACAAATTTAGGTTATATGGGTTATGGTGTGAAATTTGATAACGAGGCGGATTACGTTTCTTTTGTTGATCCTGGTTTATCTGCTACAACCGGTAGTGTTGAAATATGGGCAAAAATTAATGATGAAACAAATGCTAATACCCAGGATAATTATTTAATTAGAATGTATCAAAATAGTAGTAATGAGATTTCAATTTACAAAAAATATACTGACAGTTCAAACCCTGCTGATTTATATATCAGTGTCGGTGATAGTGGCGCAATTGATACTACCTGGGATTTTCCGGATTCAAACTGGCACCATATTGTTTTGACTTATAATTCAACAGCTATTGAAGTTTTTGTTGACGGAATTTCGGTTTTGACATCTTCTTATACAACTTTGACCCCTGGAAATTTCACAGGGTTTTACCTTGGCGCTATGACCTCTACAGGGACAAATTCATTAGACGGAACAATGGATTCTGTGGCAATTTACGATGACGTTATCAGTTCACAGGAAAATACTAATCATTATAATGCGGCTTTTAATAATCTTAATATTATAAATAATTTATCAGACGGAAATGTCTCTGCAAGTATTGATGATTTTTATAGCTTTCCTTATTCAGAAGCAGAAGGAAATGAAATAGATCCGGCTTACTTTACAAATTCTAATAAAACCTTAGCCTTACCATTTTCTGAAGGCAGTGGTGTTACTTCTGCTGACGTAAGTGGTTCTTCAGTAAATGGCGCAATTACCGGGGCTACATGGACAAAAAAAGGCTATTATGGTCATGGGCTTGATTTTGATGGTACTGATGATAATATTGTTTTGTCTGATCATAATAATTTTGATGTTGGTACAGGTGATTTTTCTATTGAATTTTGGGTAAAAGGTGACGATTCAGCAGCTCAGACTGGTAAAAGAATAATTTCCAAAAAAGACGGAAATTACGGGTATGAAGTTTTTTTTAATACAGAAGGAGGAAATGATGATAGATTGGGATTTTTTATTGGTGATGGTTCAAACACGATTACGTCAACATTTTCTGGATTTGATATGTCAAATGGTCAATGGAACCATATTATGTATACTTTTGACAGGACAAACGATGTCGCCTATACATATCTTAATGGAGCACAAAGTTCATCAATAGATATTTCTACTGTTACAGGAAGTGTGGATACCACTACAGATGTTTATATTGCCAGTGATTCATCATCAAATTATTTCAAGGGAACCCTTGATAGTCTTGTTTTAACAAAAGAAGTTTTAAATATTTTTGATTCATATAATCGGGTTTTAAATGGTGGTGAGTATTTAATAATTAATCATCATCAACTTTCTGCCGGACAATCACCAATTGCTGGAATTAATCAGGGTACTGGTGGTTATGGCGGTGTGTTTTACATTCAAAATTCAGCACATACAAGTGGAGTTCCTTTGTCTTTATGGACAGAAGCTTCTTATACTTCAGGTAGTGATACTGTTTATAATTTGATAAATTTTTCAACTTTAGGCGGTACATCTTCTTTTGGTAATTTATTATGGGATAGTACAAACTCTCAATTTGTTTTTGATAAAAGTTTAAAAACAACTGGCGATTTAACTTCAGATTATATCCAAACAGTTGGTGGTAATACCAGTAATAATGAATTTTTAGCTTTTGATACTATTAGACACACTTTAAATAGTTCAGAAGCGTCAACAGGGAACTTTACAGAGGCATGGTCTAAAGCAACAACAAAAAAAGTAGTAAGTATTAATGCAGTGACTGTCGATGAAAGTGATACGGATGATAAATTAACTGCAGATGACGCGAATAATGCTGGTGCTTCTGATAATTCTGTTGCTTATGATGGAACAAATATAACTATTTATGATCAAAATAGTGTTTGGGCAGATACTGATATAGTGACAATTTTTATTGTTTACGAAAAGTAGTAAGATGCGAATCTACGAATTAAATGCGAATCTACGAATAAAATGCGAATCTACGAATTAAATACGAATCTACGAATTAAATACGAATCTACGAATATAATACCTGTTTACCGACAAGGCAGGCAAATTTACGAATGTTAAAATAATAATAAAAAATATATGCCGAAAAAAGAGAAAATACAAATTAATTTGTTACAGGTAATTATCGTTTTTTTACTGGGTATTTTAATTGCTTCAAATGTCTTTTTTTGTTTTCAGATTAATGATTTAAAAGCTGAATTAGTCAAGCAGGAAGAGGAAACTAAGATGCTAAAAGCTGATGATTTGGCTATTGCTCAGGCAATAAATAATTTATTTAGCCAGTTACAAAATTTAGGTATAATAAAGCCTCCTGTTATTGAAAATTAAGGCAATTATTATGACTATGAATCATATAGGTTCATTGCTTAAAAAAAACATTAAGCAGTCCGGCCTGGCTAAACAAGTTGAAACATCCCTGGTAATAGAAGAGTTTGAGACAATTATTCGTGAAATTTTTGATTTGGCGGTTTTAAATAAATTCCAGTCAATTTATTTAAAAAATAAAACACTTTATGTCTCATGTGGTAGTTCAGTCATAATGCAGGAATTAAATTTCCAAAAGGAAGAAATTTTGAATAGAATTAATAAAAAATTTAACCAGTCTATTTTAAAGGAGATTAGGTTACTAATTTAGGATAGAGCTATCAAGGTTGTCAAACATAACTATTTTTGCTAAAATTAAGCTATATTCGTATGGTTTTTTTTATTTTAATTAATATATATGAGCTATAAAATCTAAAGGTTTAATGCTTATTTCCTATTATCCTTTACTTCCTATAGTTCCTATTTATCTATAAAATCTCTATGTCATTAAGGATTTACATTATTTTAATGTCATTAGCAACATTTGGCTGCTATTTAGCTTTTTTTGCTATTATTTATTTTTTCGACCCGTTTGTGAACGGATTTTTGGGTATTTTGTTTTTTTATCTAAGTTTAATGCTAGCTTTGGTGGGGACACTTTCAATTGTCGGTCTTTTTGTCAGGAATTTATTTACCAAAGATAAGCTAATATTTAGAAAAGTTATTATTTCTTTTCGCCAAGCTATTTGGTTTTCATTAATTATTATTGTAAGTTTATTTTTAAAAAGCGCAGATTTATTAATTTTTAGAAATATAATTTTTTTGATTTTTGCTTTTGCATTATTAGAACTGTTTTTTATGAGCTATAAATCAAAATCAAGTGTAAAAATATGAAACAATCAATTTTATTTACCAAAACTAAAAAGGATATTGATAAAGAAGAGAAGAGTTTAAATGCTCAGCTTTTGATTAAGGCTGGTTTTATTGATAAATTAACAGCCGGTGTTTATACTTTTTTACCTATGGGTTTGATTGTCTTGAGAAAAATCGAGAATATTATAAGAGAAGAAATGAATAAAGTAGGCGGTCAGGAAGTTTTAATGCCAGCACTTACACCAAAGACTAATTGGAAAATAACTAATCGTTGGGATGGATTTGACGCTTTATTTAAATTACAAGGAATGGATAACAAAGAATATGCTTTGGGTGCGACACACGAAGAGGTAGTTACTCCATTAGTTAAAAAATTTGTTTTTTCATATAAAGATTTACCGAAATATGTTTATCAAATTCAAACTAAATACAGAAACGAGGCAAGGGCTAAGTCTGGCCTTTTGCGTGGACGGGAATTTTCAATGAAAGATTTATATTCTTTTCATACTAATCAGGCTGACTTGAATGATTATTATGAAAAAGTAAAGGAAGCCTACTTTAAAATTTTTAAACGTTTGAGTATTGAAGATTTAACCCATTATACTTTTGCTTCAGGAGGTGCTTTTTCAAAATATTCTCATGAATTTCAAACAATTTCTGAAAGTGGGGAAGATATAATCCATATTTGCAAAAAGTGTGGTTTGGCTTATAATAAGGAAATTATTAATGATATTAATGAATGTCAAGATTGTGGAGAGAAAGTTGAAAAGTTTGAAATTAAAAAATCTATTGAAACTGGAAATATTTTTAATCTTGGTAACAGATTTTCAAAAGATTTTAAATTTGTTTATGTAGATGAACATGGAAAAGAAAACGATATTATTATGGGTTGTTTTGGTATGGGGCCAAGCAGAATAATGGGTTCTATTGCTGAAATAAAAAATGATAAAAATGGTATTATTTGGCCTGTTTCAGTCGCACCTTTTCAGATTCATTTAATCAGACTTGGTGAGGATGAAAAAGTTGCAAAAAAAGCAGATGAGATATATAATGATTTAATCAAGAATAACCTTGAAGTTTTATATGATGACAGGAACGAATCAGCCGGTGTCAAGATGAAAGATTCAGATTTAATAGGTGTACCATACCGTTTTATTATAAGTGAAAAAACATTGGCTAAGGATAGTCTAGAAATAAAAAAACGAGATCAGGAAAAAGTTGAGTTTGTGAAAATTGCTAAAGTTATTAATTTTTTAAAGGGGGAGCTTAAAAAATAAGATTTTGATAAGTTATGATATTCAATAGAATTATTGGAAGGTTTTCAAATGATGTCGGTATTGATCTAGGTACTGCCAATACATTAGTTTATGTAAAAGATAAAGGAATTGTCATCAATGAACCTTCTGTAGTTGCCATAAATACAAAAAATGACCAAATATTAGCTGTTGGTGCTGAGGCCAGAAAAATGATAGGAAAAACACCAGCTCATATTACTGCCATCAGACCATTAGTCGATGGTGTTATTTCTGATTTTGAAGTTACGGAAAAAATGTTAAAGTACTTTATTAATAAAACCCATAAGGATGGTTTTAATTTTTTATCACGTCCTCGAGTGGTAATTGGTATCCCTTTAGATATTACAGAAGTAGAAAAAAAAGCAGTAGAGGACGCTGCACTTTCAGCAGGGGCTCGTGAAGTTTTTCTTGTAGAAGAATCAATGGCAGCTGCTATTGGTTGTCGATTGCCAATTGAAGAAGCGATTGGTAATATGATAGTTGATATTGGTGGTGGCACAACAGAGATTTCAGTTATCTCATTAGGTGGGGTAGTTGCCTGGAAAACAATAAAAATTGCTGGTGATGAGATGAACAAAAATATTATTCAATATGCAAGAAGTAAATTTAATTTTCTTTTAGGGGAGTGAGTAGCTGAAAATATTAAAGTAAAAGTAGGCGCGGCAAGTGAACTCAAACAACCATTAGAAACTCAGATGAGAGGTCGTTATTTAGTAACTGTATTACATAAAGAAATTATTGTAAACGACTCACAAATTAGAGAGGCGATCTCAAAATCAGTCAAAGCAATCATAGATAATATAAAAACAACATTAGAAGTAACTCCACC
>JAUVKC010000016.1 GCA_030592165.1 Candidatus Buchananbacteria bacterium
CACCACACAGAGTTGGGCTATGTTTGTAGGTGTTAAGGAATTTGGAACTAAAAGATGTAGATAAAAATAAAAAAGAGTCCGAGCTCGGACTATTTTTTAATTTTATCTAAAACGGAGGATAAAAAATGAAAAAAGAAAAATTTCCAGATGATAGTGATTTTATGGGAGTAAGTGAAAAAGATCAAAGGGGACGAAGTGATAATAGTGTGGACTCTAGTCAGGAGAATTTCGATTCTACAAGCACAGATGTGCTTTATTCCGGACATGGTGACTCGTACTACCCCACAGGATCTTTTGATGAGTTTCACTAATAAAAATGAGCAAGAGCTCAGAAAGGAGGTAGGTTATGAAGAAATATCGTAAAGATTGGACTCACCGGATTTATCACGATTGGAAGTAATTTCAAAACATGGCAGGTCACTTTATGTGACCTGCTAAACCTAAAAATAATTTATTAGATATATGAAAACAGCTCAAATTTTAGAAAAATTAGTAAAGTTTAATACAGTTGATGATAAGGATAATTCAGGCATAACAAAATTTTTGTCTACATTTTTGACTCCTTTGGGTTTTAAGATTCAAATGGTAAAGAATAAGACAAATAACAAAATTAATTTACTGGCTAAGTATAATAAAAAGAAACCGGTTTTAACATTTTCTGGTCACACCGATACTGTTCCAGAAACTACCCAATGGACTCAGGACCCCTTTAATTTAACTTCTAAGGGCGATAAGTTATATGGGTTAGGAACAAGCGATATGAAAGGAGGAATTGCCAGTATTTTAGCAACAATCCAAAATACTAATTTAAATAAATTAAATAAGGGGTTAAATCTAGTTTTTACGTATGGAGAAGAAGTTGATTTGTCGGGAGTCCAGGATTTTTTGAAAAAAGTTAAACTTAAAACCAAATACGTTATTTTAGCTGAAGATACGGGTTTAAAGCCTAGAACAGGTTCAAAAGGTGCCTATGCGATAAAAATTGAATTTCAGGGTAAGGCAGCTCATGGTTCTGAGGTTAATAAAGGAGTCAATGCTATTTTAATAGCTCAGGAGTTTATTGAAAAAGTGAAGAAGTTATTCGTAAAAGTGCAGCAACAAAAAAACTCCTTATTTGCCATACCGTTTTCTACCTTGAATATTGCTAAAATAGCAGGAGGTGATTTAATTAATCGTGTGCCAGCATATTGTTGTTTGGACTTGGAGTATCGAACAGTAACTCAAATTCAAGGCATAAGGATATATCAAGAGATATTAAAAATTTTACAGGCAATGAACTGTAAATTTAAAATAAGTCTTGATCTGCAAATTCGGCCAATGATTACTAAGAATAAAGATTTTATTTCTGTTTTGGAAAAAATTACTAAAGCTAAAGTTTATGGTGGTAATGGAACCACAGAAGGTTCTTTTTACAGTAAATATGGTTATGATTGTATTATTTTGGGACCTGGAAGTGGTATGGCTCATGAACCAAACGAGTTTATAACAAAAAATCAGCTTATTGAAGCTGAGCAAGTTTATAAAAAAGTAATTACTACTATATGTAAGTAAAAGAAAAAAGGGCTTTTAGCCCTTTTTTCTTATTGTATTTTTATTTGTAGAGGAGTTGATCGTGCCTTTGTTCCATCACTGTCTTCAAAAATAGCAGAGACCTCGTATTCACCAGGAGAGGGACCATTCGGCCAGGTAATACTCATATCCTTTTGTGGGAAGTCAATTATTTCAGCAAATTTGTTAGTATTATAGTAGAAGGTTGCCTTTTTTAAATTTCTTATTTTAGATAAGCTAAAATCAATATTCAAGGGAAAGCTTGTAGAATAAAAGGTCGCGTTTTGTCTTGGGTTTATCCAGTTTATTTCTGGTAAAGAAGTTGGTAGTTTAATGTTTAATTCAATTTGGACGCTGGTAGAATTATCAATATCATCGTAAGCGGTTGCTTTTAATGTTTGATAACCATTATCAACATCAAGTGATTTAACATCAAGTGAAAAAGGAAATTTTCGAGCAGTACCAACAATATGACCATTAATTTCAAATTCTACCCTATTAATACCTCGTGAGGCTGAAGCAGAAACTTCAAATTTAACAGGATATGATTCTAAGGTGTCATTATTCCGTGGAGACTTTAAACTAATTGAGGGTTGGTTTTCCGGGATATGTAAATCATCGTATTCAGTTGGGGGTTCATCACGGACAAATTCTGCTTCTTCATCTTCAGCTTTTTTATCTAGCCATCTTTGGATACCAGCTTCCCAGGATTTATACATAGGGTCATTGCCAGGGTTTTCTGGGGCTGGCCCTGCTGGATTGTTTTTATTAATATAATGTAAAATAGAATGATCTTGACTAAATAATTTATTTTCTTTAAATGAGTCAGGGGTTAGGGGTGTTGCTAATTTTCCAGAGGCTCTGTCAATCTCAAGCTCAACTTGTCCAAGCATTTCACCTCTAAGTATTGGGTGAAGTTTTTCATTCAAACCTGAAGGTTCTTTAAAATATTCAACCGGAGTACCCTCAAGGGTTTTTCTCATGTAACTATTCCAGATAGGGGCAGCCACACTAGCGCCAGTAGCAGCACCTTTCATATCAGTACCGTCACTATTTCCAACCCAAACACCAGTGACAAAAGAAGGGGTATAGCCAATAGTCCAGGCATCATTGTTGTCATTTGTAGTCCCTGTTTTAGCGGCTACAGGACGTCCAGGGAGTGTTAAAAGAGAACCTCCGCCAAATACCCAGGCTCTGGCATTATCATCACTTAATATACTATTAATTTGTCTGGCAACATTACTTTCAAGAACTTTATTTTTTTCTACTTTAAATTCTTGAATTTTTTTACCGTCTTTATCCTCAACTTTTAAGATGGCTACTTTTTTTGCTCTTTCACCGTCTCTGGCAAATGTTGCAAAGGCACCAACATGATCAAGAAGCTTAACTTCACAACCACCCAAAACAAGAGAAAGTCCGCACTGTGTTTCGGGGGTAATTGTTGAATAACCCATTTCTTGCATTAAATTAATAACATTGTCGATACCAGCTAGATATAAAGATTTAACTGCAGGAATATTTAAAGACCCACCCAAGGCTCGGCGAATAGTGATTGGTCCTCTTTCTTTAAAGTCATAATTATTAGGTTCATACGGTTTGGGATTTGAAGGGAAAGTAGTAACAACATCATATAAAACTGTTTCAGTAGTAAAACCTTTATTAAATGCACCTGCATAAGCAATTGGTTTTCCAGAAGAACCTGGTTGACGTGGCATGATAGAAACATTTACCTGACCATCGATTTCTTCGTTATAATAATCCATGGAACCGACCATGGCTAAGATTTCACCTGTTTTGGCATCAATTGAGACTAAAGAAGCGTTGGTAGCTCCGTATTCAAGGTTTCTTTCGTTAGCTCCGGTAACTACCTCTTCGGCAATTTGTTGTTTATCCCAGTCTAGGGTTGTAATTACTTTTAAGCCTCCCTGTTCTAACGTTTTTTGCCCTAATTCCTCTGCTAAAAGTTCTTTAACATAAAAAACAAAGTGAGGGGCACTAATACCAGAAACATTTTCTTTTTTAAATTCTAAAACCTCATTTTTAGCAGCTTCAGCTTCTTCTTTTGTAATATAGCCCTCTTCAGCCATAATATTTAAAATAAGACGTTGTCTGTTAAAAAGCTGGTCAGTATGCGAGCCGTAAGGCGAGTAGGTTGATGGTGCTTTGGGCAGAGCAGCTAAGATAGCAGCTTCAGCTATAGTAACATCTTTGGCAGATTTACCAAAAAAGTAATTTGAAGCTGATTCGACCCCAAAATTAACAGAGCCATAAGGTATTTCATTAAAATATAATTTTAAAATTTCATCTTTTGTAAACTTTTTTTCTAATTGATAAGCTAAAATCCACTCTTTCATTTTACGAGATATTTTTCTTTCATTAGTTAAAATAGCATTTTTAACAAATTGCTGAGTCAGAGTAGATCCACCACGAGCTCTTTTTCCTCTTAATGGATCAATCAAAACACCTTGAATTACAGAGAAGAAATTAATACCATGATGTTCATAAAAATGCTTATCTTCAATAGAAATAGTTGCCCATTTGATATAATCTGAAATATTGTCCATTTCAACAATGGTTCTTTTTTCATCACCATGAATTTCCCATAGTAAATGCTCACCGCTTCGGTCGTAAATTTTAGTAGATTCAGCTAAAATACGATCAGTTAATTTATTTGGATCAGGTAAGTCCTTTGAATACCAGGCTAAGGCGCCAATCATAACAATACCACCAAATAAGCCACCAATTATTCCAAGCACAATTAACCAGGCAATAAGACGTTTTATTAATTCTTTTGGTTTTTGTCGTCGTTTTTTTCTTTTTTTCGGTAAATTTGAACTAGTACGTTTAACTTTTCGCCTTTTACCGGTTTTTTTGTATTTTTCCCAATTTTTGGGTGAACGCATTTGTTTTATAGGCATAAAAATAAATTACAAATAACAAATGACAAATGTCAAATCAATGATAAATTATAAATTATAAATTAATAATGAATGACAAAGTATCTATTGTGATTTGGATGTTACTACTATATAACGTAAATAGTAGATTTTAATTACATATAGCCATTATAGGCTATTTCACTGGATATTTCAATCTTAGTTTTTGGTTTTTTCTAGGAACTTTCTGGCCTGTAAGTAGGTAAGAGCAATCGCTAGGGCATCAGCTGCATCGTCTGGTTTGGGTATGTCTTTGAGCTTAAGGATGTTTTTAACCATATTTTGGACTTGATGTTTATCAGCTCTGCCATAACCACAAACAGCTTGTTTTATTTGTAGAGGAGTAAAGTCTGTAACAGCTAAATTATGCATAATCGCAGTAAGAACAATAACTCCCCTAGCCTGACCAACCATCATGGCTGTTTTGACATTTTTAGCGAAAAATAATTCTTCTACTGCCACTGCGTCAGGTTTAAATTTTTTTATTAAGGTATTTAAATCTTGGTGAATAAATTTTAAACGTTGAGAAAATTCAGTATTGGCTACAGTTTTGATTATTCCATAGTCAATTACTGTATGTTTTTTACCTATTTCTTCAATAAAAGCATAGCCAGTAGTAGCGACTCCTGGATCAATACCGAGAATAATGTGTGAGTTTTTTGTCATTAGCTTTATTTTAGCAAAAAGAAGCCATTTAAGGCAATATTGACTTATTAATTGTTATGTGATATCCTTGTAAATCATAAAATTGTTGTTTACAAATGAATATTCAATAAGTCAAACAAGGAGGAAATATAAATGAAAAGAGTTTTATTTATAATGGGAGTTCTACTTTTGGGAGGAGGTATTCCTATGTCAGCAGACGCATATTCTGTAGGAGTCAAAATTTTTACATTGGAAAACGGTCACAAAATCATTGTTTGGTATCCAGGGGAAAGGCAAGCTGGACAAGAACCTTTTAGTCATTTTGGCCGAGCTCGTAGAGTTCGCGCGTACCTGGATGTTTTACCGGACATGTCAGGGGCACCATATGCTCTTATTGTCAGATCACACGGTTTGGGTATGGGGGCTCTTGATGCGGTTCAATGGTCAGTTACTATGGCAAAGAATGGTTTTGTTGTGGTAGCTTTTGATCACAGAGATGCTTCAGCCTGTCATCTTGATGGAACAACTGAATTGGATTGGCTGGATGCTGGAATGAAGTTTGTTAAGTATAAAAATGATTTTGACAAAGCTGTTGAAGAGGTTTATTCTGATAGCCTTCATTATCTTGACGATCCTCGTTATCGTCCACGAGAAGTTTCAGCTGTGCTTGATGGTATTTTGGCGCATCAATTTTTTCAAGGGTTTATTGATCCTAAAAGAATAGGTGCTGCAGGTCATTCTTTTGGTGGAGCAACAGTGCTTGCTTTGGGACACGAGGATGTTATTAATTGTACTGATCCTGCAAGTTACTCACCTCAAGTTTGCAGGAACAACAATGCTGATCTTTCTACCTCAGAGTTTTTACCCAGTCAATGTTGTCGGCCTGCTTATCAAGGTCAGGAAATTAGTTTTTATGATTCTAGATTCAAAGCTTTTTTGGCTGTTGGACCAGGCACATTCTTATTTTGGCCAATTCAGAATAATAAACCAGTCATGTTGATTAGTGGAGATTCGTTTGAGGTTGCCTCAGAGAACATGCAAAGACCGTTTCAAGACTTCCCTCGAATTTACTGGTTAATTGTTGCAGACACTGATCATATGACTTGGGTTGATTGGATTTATAATCACAATCCATTATCTGCTTTAGTCCTTAAGGGTTATCAGGCTTATTGGTTTAAATTTTGTTTTTATGAAAAGTATTCAATTGCTTTTTTTGATGCTCATTTGAATAACGATTTTGAGCTTTTGGACACGTTAAAAAGAAAATCATGTCCGATGATAAAATTTAAATATAAATTGTAAAAAAACAAAAGCGGCTCAGGAAAATCACTGAGCCGTTTTTTTATTTCCCATAGCCCCAAAACCGAAGCCTCGATTGGCCAATCGAGGTTTCGGTTTTGGTGTATGTGGTTGTGAGGTATTTTAAGGCAAAGCCTTATAGGGGTTATTCGTTTAAATTTGTATAATAATCATCCACGTCTTCATCTTCATCAAGGGCGTCAAAAAATTTTTCTAATTTCACATTTTCTTCATCAGAAATTGAAATAGTTTCTTTCGGAACGTATTCTATATCAGCGCATTCAACTTTTATTTCCATATTTTCCAATCCTTTACTTACTTTATGTAAATCTTCGATTTTTGTATAAATTACCAAACCTTCGTTTGTTTTTTTCATATCCTGAGCTCCAAGGTCAATAATTTGTAATTCAAGTTCATCCATATCCTTACTGGCGACTTTTTCACTTTCTATGCGAATAACTCCCTTGTTATCAAATTGCCATGAGACAGATTTTGGCCCTCCGAGGGCACCACCAGCCTTACTGAAAATATGTTTAATTGATTGAGAGGTTCGGTTTTTGTTATCAGTTAAACATTTAATGATAATAGCTACTTTAGCTGGTCCAAATCCTTCATAATAAAGTTCCTCAATAATACCACCTTCAAGTTCTCCTGTACCGCGTTTAATTGATCTTTCAATATTATCTTTGGGCATGTTAGCGGAACGAGCTTTTTCTACAGCAAGTCTTAAGCCAAAATTAATATCAGGATCTCCGCCTTTATCTCTGGCTGCAATAGTAATTGCTTTGGAAAGCTTTGTAAACAAAGAAGAGCGTTTAGCATCAGCTGCGCCTTTAGTTCGTTTAATTGTTGACCATTTAGAGTGTCCTGACATAGTGAAAGTTTTAATAATCAATAAGCAAGCATCAAATAACAAATAATGTTTTAATTAATAAATTATAAAATATTAATTAGGTCATTTTATAATTTGTTATTGATTTGAAGTATTTAAATTAGTCATTCTCTTTTATTGAGTGTACTAAATATAAAAAGTTTTTTCAAACCCGTTGCAATAAAAGAGTAGATATCCACAGAAAAGTATTGTTAAAATTTGTTTTACTGGTATACTGAAATTTAAGTGGAGGAAGAGGTTAAATCGATAAACAATAAAATAATTATCAATAATCCCCCCGTGAGATTGTTTCACACCCATGCTTAGTGAAATAATTTTACGGGGTTTTATATTGATACGAATTTACTACAGATCTACGAAGATTACTTATAATATTGTTATAATTAATTTGTGATTAGGTTATTTTTTACCTATTTTCCAAAAGGCTTGAAAATATTGGGTTAGGGGCTTCAGTTTTAAAGTAAGTATAAATACCTAGAATTATAAAGGCAAGACCGTAGTAACAAAAAGAGTCACTTTTCAATTTGGGGGCTGAATCTTGGTTGTTGTAGTTACTTGAATTCTGCTATACTTAAATCATGAAAAAGTTGCGAAAATTTGCCAAAAAAACACACAAACTGATTCAAGCTAATCAGTTTATTTTGTATTTAGTGGTTTTTTTTATTGCTTATTTTGTCTTCCTTTATATTCAGGCAACTCCGGGATTTCTTGATCCTGATTCTTTTTACCATTTAAAAATAAGTAAAATAATTTCACAGCAAGGACCTATTTTTGATTTTCCCTGGTTGCAATACACAGTTTTAAACGATTTTTATATTGATCATCATTTTTTGTATCACGTTGCTGCTGTTCCTTTTATTGTTGTTTTGGGTGATTTTGTTGGCTTTAAACTTTTTACTGTTTTAATATCTTCATTATTTATTTTACTTAGTTATACATTTTTAAAAAAATATAAAATAAAGTATGCTGAATTTTTCGCCTTGCTATTGGTTTTTTCACCGGCTTTTTTGTATAGAGCTTCATTAGGAAAAGCAAATTCGTTTTCTTTAATCTTTTTATTTTTAGGGATTTATTTTATATTCAAAAAACGGTATTTGTGGTTATTTATTCTATCATTTTTTTACGTTTGGACTTACGGGGGGTTTTTATTACTTTTAGTAATGACAATTTTTTATATTCTTGCCAATGCTATTTATAAAACCTGGCTTGATCAACCGTTATGGTTAAAACTAAGAAAATATTTTTGGCCTTTAAAAATAACTAATTATACAATAAATTTTTTCAAAACTATTTTTTCAAAACAAAGTTTTAAATTATTTTTTACTGTTTTAGGCGGAACAATTGCTGGTTTAATTTTTAATCCATATTTTCCTAAAAATATTAAGTTTTATTGGCAACAAGTTTATGAAATTGGTATAAAAAATTATCAATCGATTGTGAATGTTGGTGGTGAGTGGTATCCCTACCCAATGTTTGAATTAATGACTAATACTGGTGCCTTAGTGATTATGGCATTTTTAGCTTTAATTTTATTTATTAGTAGTTTTAAAAAACAAAAAACTGAAAGTATTTTTTTCTTTATGACTAGTTTTGTTTTTTTACTTTTGACTTTAAAATCTAAACGATACGTTGAGTACTATATTCCACACTTAGCCCTGTTTACTGCATTTAGTTTTCATTTTGGCAGAGATGTATTAATCAAAATAAAAGATTTTATCTGGCAAGAATTTAAGCCAGCAAAATATTTAGTCTTCATAATTTTTTTATTTCTATTTGCCCTTATGGTTAAGGATTTAGTGATTACTCATAATAGTTTTTTGCAGCCAATTAGTTTTAATAAATACGATAAAATTTCACAATACTTAAAAAATAATAGTAACGAAGGTGATGTTATCATGCATACTGATTGGGATGAGTTTCCGCCACTTTTTTATCAAAATAGTAAAAATTATTATATAGTAGGACTTGATCCTACCTTTATGTATAATTATGATCCGCAATTATATCAATTGTATGCAGATATAACTACAGCAAAAAAATCTGATAATCTATATCAAGCAATCAAGGAAAATTTTAATGCTAAATATTTTTTTGTAGAATCTGGCAGAGAACAGCTTGAAAAGAACTTGCAATATAATAGTAATTTTACTAAGGTTTATGAAGATGAGGATGGTAAATTATATAAACTTAAATAATTTATGAGAGTCTTAATTACAATCCCAGCATTTAATGAAGAAAAAGTAATCCATGAAAATGTTTTGCAGGTTTTAGAGTTTTGTCATAAAAGACTGTCTGAATACGAATTTAAAATTGTCATAGCAGATAATAACTCTCATGATGAAACTGCTAAAATAAGTAAATATTTAGCTCAAGAAAATGATAAAATTGACTATAATTATGTTCCTGAGCAAGGTAAGGGTCAGGCAGTTTTTCAAACCTGGCAAAAATATATTGATAAATTTGATATCTTTATATTTATGGATGCTGATTTAGCAACTGATATAAATTCATTGCCAGATTTAATCAGTAATCTTAATGATGGTGCTGATATTGTCATCGGCTCACGATATTTACTGGATTCTCAAGTTAAAAGGAATTTTTCTAGAAAAATAGCCTCAATTGTTTACAGGAAATTATTTAGAATTATTTTAAATACACAAATTACTGATATGCCTTGTGGGTTTAAGGCAGTAAAAAAAGAAATAACTGAAAAAATAGTGTCAAAAGTAAAAGATCATGGTTGGTTTTTTGATACAGAATTACTTTATTTAGCTGAAAATAAAGGTTTTAAAATAAAAGAAGTGCCAGTAAAATGGCACGAACCAAGGACAAAGGATAATAAAAGTCGGGTTAATTTAATTAAAGTTTCTTGGTTATATTTAAAAGAGATTATTCGTTTACGACTGACTAAGATCAATTAGACCAAGTGATTTTTCATTATCAATAATTCTAATAAGTGAGCCAAGACCGTTTAGTTCCAGACCACCTTTAAGATCAATGATTTCCAATTCATTGATTTTTTTTATACCATAAAAATTTAATTGAATAATTTTATTTTCTGGCCAACTTAAAGTCGGATAAAGACCATAACCAAGGGGGTATATTTGTTGATCAAGTTTAATAAAATAGGGACGCTCTAAACGGGATAATGGTCTAAAAAAGAATGAGTAATCTTGATTATTCTGGTTATAGCCCAAGAATTCAATTTGATCATCTAAATTAACAGAAAACGAGTTTTTAATTTCAGGATAAGTATCATGAGTAAAAATTATATTTTTTGTTATTTCGTTATTTTTGGCAAGTAAACTAAGATTATTTTTTATTTTTAAAGTTGAAAAGCCTTGTTCAAGTAAAGTTTGGCGAAATCTCGCAAAAGCATTAGCATAATCATATCTGGGATTAGTATCGTAATGAAAATGATAAGTTAAAAATTCCCAATTATTAATTAAAATATTTTGAGTATCTTCAGGTAATTTATAATCAGATAAACCATATTGAGTTTTTCCCAAAAAAACATAATTCATTGAATAAATATTTCGTCGAGAAGAAAGTGGTGTGAGAAAATCGTAAGTTGTTGCAACTGAAGCTTCTTGGGGAATTAAACTAATAAATTCACTTTTTAATTTTACCTGACCGTAGTCAAAATTAATAATATTATTAATTGCCGGGATTATTGGGCCTAGGGTGAGAAAGACGTAACCAAAGCCAATAATAAAATAAATAGATAAAAGGTATTTATATTTTTGTTTGATATTTAAATATTTTTTGTTTTTACTCAGATATTTTAAAGAAAAAATAGATGAGATAGTAAAAACCGTCAAAAATATTGCGCCATAATGCATTTTTAAAATTAATTCTCCAGAAATTCCTGAACCAAGGGCAATTTGCAGGAACATGCCTAATGAAAGTAATAAGTATTTTGGACGAAAAATTGGTATGAATAAGAAAACTAAAAAAAATCCAAGGATAAATTCAAAATTAAAGAAATCAAAAATTTGCAGAAAGACAAGATTGAATTTTAGAAAAAAGTTAATAAAAATTTCATCTAAAGAAGCTCCTAACCAGGAATAAAATTCTAAGAATTTATAGCCATGAGAGACTGCAAAGAGTGAAATGATTTTTAATGAGGTGAAAAAGTAAATTACGGAGAGGATAGACGGAGTCAAAATCCATTTTAGTTTTCTTTTATCTAAAATAGCGATAAAGCCAAACATAAAGACTATAAAGGAAACATCTTCACGAATCAGAAGACTTAGGATAGTAAAAACAATAAATAAACGGAATTTTGAAGTATCATAAAAATAAAATAACCAAAAGATGAAAAAGGGTATGAAAGCAAGTAAATGAAATTCAAATAAATTTATATTTAAAGTAACTGGATTGAAAAGAAAAAGAAGTAGAATTATTAAAGAGTGTTGTGGAAGAAGATGTTTTTTACAGATTAAATATAAGGGAATAGTCGCTAGTGATAGGAAAAGAGTTTGAATAAAAAGAAGGGTAATTGGTGATTTGAAAATTAAATAAATCGGTAAAAGTAAAATAATAATTGGAGCAAAATGATCACCAAGGTACGAAGGCGGATGAATACTTGACTTGAAAAAATCACCAAGACTAGAATTATAAAAAACCTGATTAAATATAGCCAAATCAAACCCATTATAGGCAAATGTAAAGTATTTATATAAACAAATACTAAAAACAAGGATAATATAAAATATTATTAAACCAATTATAATTTTTTTTAATTTTGGCCAGGTTAGATTTTTCATAGTAAGTTAATTTTAGCCTAAAATAAGCAAAAGACCAAGAGGTTATTAGTTTTGAAAATATAAAAACCTCGTAATAATAATTACGAGATTTTTTAATTTCAAGAAAATTTAATTTGAACCATTATTCCTCAACTGATGGTGTGTCTCCGATATAGTCTTCAGTCGCACCTTCTTGAAAGGCGTTCAAAACAAATTGAGCTATGGCATAGGCCAATATTATTATAGCCAGACCTATTATAGCTGAAACTAGAACTTGTTTGGCTTTTTTAATTTTTTCTTCTGCTCCCGCAGAAGTTAAATATAAATAACCACCATAGAGAATCAGAACTACAAAGATTATACTCAAAAGGCCTAGTAAGGTTGAGATTATTTTAGCTGCTAAAATCCGAGGATCTTGAGGTTCTGCACTATCGCCATAAATTTGTTTCCCAAAGGAATCAACACTAGCCCCAACACTGGCAAAACAAACTTGATTATAAAAAAATAAACTTAGAAAGATAATTAATATGACTAATATTATTTTTTTCATATTTAATTTATGTTATTGACTAAGGACATTCGGTATCATGATTTGATTTAAAATATGATTGATCACAACAGCTGGAATCAACAGTTCCGTTTATAAGGAATCTATACTCACAACAATTTAATGAATAAAAATCAAGACTACCTGCGTTTTCACATTCCTCTCTATAGGCAGGCAGGCTTGTTTGACCAGGGTTTTCTAGCGTATTAGTAATAAAGGAAGTTATTGAATATCCACTAATAATTATAAGTAAGCCAATAACAGAGGTAAGAATGATGTTTTTACTTTTTTTAATTTTTTCGTCTGTACCAGCGGCTGTCATATAAATAAACCCTCCATAAACAATTAAACCTACAAAAATCACCCCAATTAGGCTAAGTAAAGTTTTTACTACCATAGCTATGATTAGTTGTGGTGATGCGGGGGATAGCTCAGTAACTTGACTACCAGTTGATTGTAATCCGTCCAGAAAACTGGAAGCTAAAGCAGGGGAGCTAATCATAACTCCAAGTAAAATTAGTAATAAAAATAAATAGATTTTTTTCATATAATTAACCTAAGGCTGAGCTTATAAACATAGCAATTGAATAAGCAAAGATTACAATAGCTAAACCAATAATAGCAGCAATAATTATTTTTTTGGCTTTTGTTATTTTTTCATCTGCTCCGGCAGCTGTCATATAAGAAAATCCTCCATATAAAATTAGGGTAAAAAATACAGCACCCAAAAGACCTAAAATAGCCTTGATAACTTCAGCAACTAATGTTTCTGCTGTTGCAGTAGAAACACCAGCCCCGCCAGCTGTTGTGCCGATTAATTGCTGTGCATTCTTAATACCCTGACCATTAACTAATACAGGTAAACTAAGAATAAGGGTGAAAATAAAAATTGTAATGATTATTTTTTTTAACATAAAATTATTAATAACATTTTGGTTTATGTTTAGAATCAAATTTACAGTCACCGCCAATAGACAGGCATTCAGCTCTATCACAAAGGTTGGTTATGCCCTCACCACATTTATCACAGTCACCTTTTGTTATGCATTTAGAATTATAAAAAACACAATTTCCTAAACTATTGCATTCAGTTGCATCACAAAAATTTAAACCTGCTCCGCAAGAATCACAAGAGTCAATAGTCGTAGCAGGAGCTGACTGACAACATATTAAATTTCCACAGCCTAAGTTTCCGCAGGAGCCTCCAGGACAGTCAACTGTGGTTGTGCAAGACGCACCAGCATTTTGACCCTCTTTGCAAGACCCGGGAATAACTGAGCCTGAAGGTGGGCAAGTTCCACTAGGGCAATCACTACTTGTTGAACAAGGACTACCAGATTTTCTTCCACCTAGGCATTTTTTTCGAGTACAGGCATCATAAGTTTTACAACTTCCGTTAGGGATGGTTGAGCAAGAAGCTTCCTGATTACCAAAAGTATCACCACTGTCAGGAAATCCACCATCAGTAGTCTCTCCTGGCGTTGCAATGGGGCCAGCTCTCTCAATAGCAGTAGCAATAAAGAAGGTGATTGAATAAGCTCCCATAACCAGAACCAAACCAAGAACAGCGGAAGTAAGTACTTTTTTGGCTGAATCAACTTGTTGGTCGTTTCCACCAGCAATCATCCAGGTTATACCCCCATAGATTATTAAAGTAATAAAAATCGCACCTAAAAGACCTAAAATTGCTTTTATTATCCCAGCTGTAATTGCTGATATATTTTGTTGCTCAAGACCAGTTTGACCAGCTGTAGTTTGAATTAAACTAGCACTATCACCAAGTCCATAAGCAAAAACAGAGCTAGTTATAAGTGCTAACCCTATTAAACATAAAGCAATAATTAAAAAGCTTTTTTGCATATTAAAAATAAGCTATCCTGCGCCTACAACTGAGAAAACCAAAGTTGTAATAGCATAAGCACCGCCTAAAATAACTGCGCCAATAATAGCCCAGATAATAACGTTTTTACCTTTATCGATTTGCGGTTGTTTTCCGGCAGCAGTCATAATAAGAAGACCACCGTAAACTATTAAAAATAAAAAAATAGAACCACTTAAGGCCAAGGCTGCCCCAGCAAAATTACCTAAAATAGTGGCAATACCTTGTTCTCCGCTAAGACTGCTTGGTAATCCAGCCTGACCAGCTGCAGTTCCAAGTCCACCATCACCAGCTTTTACAGTAAGTGGAGAAATTAGGCTGATTAAGGCAATTATATAAAATGATATTTTTTTCTTCATAAATTTTAATTTAATATTTAAGGGTAGGCTTGGCCTACCCTTAAATATTTTAGTGATTACTAGAGAGAATTAGTTTCAGTTGTTGCCTCAATTAGTGATTCTAAGACAAATTGAGCGATTGCATAAGCTGTGATAATTATAACCAAACCAATAACACCTGAAACAATTAATTTTTTGGCTGCTGTTACACCATCATCAGAGCCACCAGCTGTCATCCATTTGAAACCACCTAATAAGATGATTACAACAGCGACGATACCTAATAGTCCCATAGCTACATTAATAATTCTAGCTACAGTAATACGAACATCTTGTGTTCCAAGTGCAATATGATCACCGACTTCGTTAAGTCCTGGGTCAAATACTGGAACTTGAGCTGAAACTAGTGCTGGAGCTACTACTAAACTAAAGATAGTAAACACAGCAAAGAAAAGTAATGCTTTTTTCATTTTTTTAAATCCTTTAAAATGCTAACTCAAAAGTTAAAGCATTTAATTAATTATATTAAATAAATTATCTTTTAAAAATACGAATACCTATATTATAACAAATTTTAGTGGTTATCAGCAAATAAGTTATTACTATTTAACTCTTTTTTTAGATTATGGAGTTGGCGGCATTTCAATTTAAGGTTGTGTATAGCAACATTTTTCTGCTGCAGTTGGGCAAAGCCCACTAGCAGTATCTGTTTTGTACATTAAGTCCTTTGTAGCACAATCTTCCGCTACTGCAATGCATTCCTTCTTTATGCTTGTCGCATATTTTACATCACAAGTGAGAACAATTGGGGTTGGTCCTGTTGTCGGTGGAACTGATCCTCCATTGCCTATGCCTCCACCACCGGTGATACCTGTTATAGCAAAATCAACTAAGTAAAAACTACCAAAAATTACACCCAGACCAATAATCGCCCAAACAAGAACATCTTTACCTTTTTTAACTTTTTCCGGACTACCAGCAGAGGTTAGCATTAGGAGACCGCCGTAAACGAACATGAATAAAGCTAGAGCCCCAACAACACCCAATATAGCTTTTATGACTCTACCGATGATTTCTGCAGGAGTAGCATTGCCTACAGGAGAAAGACTAGAAAGGTCAACTGAGCTGGCAGCTGTTGAGGAAGAAGAAGTAGTAGTTGGAGTAGAGCCGGTTGTGGTGGTACTAGTGTCTTTCTTTTTGCCACAAGACCAATCGTTATATTTTCCTCCTGGTCCATCCGGACTGCCACAGTAGCCAGATTTTATTTCCCATTCTGAGCTATTATATCCAGACGCTTTAGTATCTCTACAGCACCAACCATCAGCTGCTTTGACACCCGTACTTTCACCACAAATTCCACTTCCTGCCGCAATTACATCACTTGGGCAGGCAGCTGCTGAAGCAATTTGACCAACCAAAAAACTACTGGTTATTAAAAAACATAATAATAAGATAAAAAGTGTTTTTTTCATAAAAATAAGTCAATATTTATAA
>JAUVKC010000027.1 GCA_030592165.1 Candidatus Buchananbacteria bacterium
AAGGATAAAAAAGAGGCCCAAGAAGAAAAATACAGAAATTAATTGAAATACGCAACTTAAACAAAAGGAGATGAAATGGCAACAATAATATTATCACTTTTAGGCTCAATAGCCTGTTCTATGGTAGTTTACAGTATGATAAACGCGACAATAGACATTTTTCAAGATGAGTGGACAAGAACTAGAAACTTTTGGGAAGACAGCTATGAAAAAATTGGCCCTATACTTATACATTTATTTTTGGGAGCGGGGTTAGGAGGTTTTTTGCTTTCATTGTCGACGCTCTCAGTTTTTTTGGGTCCAATTTGTGCTGCTATTTTGTACGCCATAATTTGGGAAGGTTTTCGTCTTCATGAAACCTGGAAGGACGGTTGGCAAGGGTTTTTACCAAACTGGTTGAGTAGTCTTAGCATAAAAGCCAAAACATTATGGTTCAATTTTCGACGTAAAAGAAATCCCCTGGAGATTGTTGAAGCCAAAAAGTATCAAGAAGAATTGGTAAATATTATCAAAGGTTACGAAAACCATGATTTGATAAAGCCCATCTTGTCTAAGATCAATAAGTTAGTCAAAGATGAGATTCCTCGGCTGCTAAAAAGACGTGAACAACTCAAATTTTCTGTTGAAAACGCCACAAATACTGTATCGCGTCAGAAAGACAACGGTATTTGCGTAGGAGAGGAGTCTTTGCTGGAAGAATCAGCAATTTATTTGACTGAATTACAACAGCGACAAAAAGAAGTTGATGACAAGATTGCCCTGATATTGGCATTTCTTGACCACATTTCCATTAACGCCTCTATGATCGTTGACTCAGTCATGGCCAGAGATGATCAAGGTGTTAGTGCCTTGATTTCTGAAGTTCACGATGAACTTGATCTGTTGGTTAAGTCTCATCAAGAGATAGATGACATGAAAGATAAATATCTAGAAGACGATATATCGGCTCGCAAAGCAGCGATTGTAGAAGTTAAAGAAACTGAAGCTATTATAAGCGGTCGTCAACCGCAAAAAGCAAAAGTATAAATATGAGCGCCTGGTCTAATGACTGGGCGCTCTTTTCGTAAAAATAAAAAAAACAAAAACAAAAACGTAGGTGCTACCAGCACCTACGTTTTTGTTTTTGTTTTTTTATTTAGCTCGTTCAACGTATTCTCCTGTTTCTGTATTTACAATTATTTCATCATCTTGATTGATAAAGAGGGGGGCGTTTATAACAGCACCAGTCTCAAGAGTGATTTGTTTAGTAACATTTGAAGTTGAATCTCCTTTTACTCCAGGAGGCGCTGAGTCAACTTTTAATTTTAGTTTAATCGGTAAATCAAGACTTATAGGGTTTCCCTGAAAATATAAAACATCACAATCTGTGCCGTCTTTAAGAAATTCTATTTTATTGCCTAATTGATCCAAGGGAATATCAAATTGTTCAAATGTATTATTATTCATGAAAAAAGCTGAAGTATCATCTTTGTACATAAAGTTTGCTTTGCTTCTTTCCATATCAGCAGTTTCTACTTTGTCCCCTGGTTTAAAAGAGTACTCAATTATTTTACCAGTAACCAAACTTTTAAATTTTGATTGCACAACAGGTTTTCTTTGTTGCATTCTAACAAAATTAGCCTCGAGGATAATATGAGGTTCACCTTGCCAAATAATATTCAAGCCTTTTTTAAAGTCATTTAAGGTAGATACATTTCCCATAAATATAGTAGTTAGTATTGAGCTGTGGGGATTGGAAAAAGGAAACGATTATTTGATAGTGTAAGGTAAAATAGACATATAACGTGCTCGTTTGATAGATTGAGAAAGTTTTCTTTGATGTTTAGAACAAACACCACTTCTTCGTTTGGAAACAATTTTGGCATAAGATGAAGTCCATCTTCTCAAAAATTGTCCGTCTTTGTAATCAATATCAATAATGCCATTAACACAAAAGTAACAGTATTTTGAAGTTTCTAATAGATTTTTTTGTTTAGCCATAGGTAAGTTAGTTTATTGGTAATTAGTATATTGGTAAATTTGGGAAAGGAAATTAAGTAACCAAAATCTTTCCCCATTGTAAATTGTTTATTATACATTGTGCATTAGAATGGTATGTCTTCAAGTTTGATTTCGTCACTGTCAGAATCAGAACTTGGAGCTGAGCTAGGAGCAGATTCAGAAGGAGCTTCCTGTTCAATTGTTGGTAAATCAGTCTCTTTCGCAGGTGCAGGAGTTGCTGCTGGTTTATAATCACCACCACCTGAACCTCTTGAGTCAAGCATAATCATGTTATCTGCAACAATTTCTGTTCGATATTTTTTTACACCATCTTGTCCTGTCCAGTCTCTTGTTTGAAGTTTACCTTCAATGTACACCTTACTGCCCTTTTTTAAATATTGACCAATAATTTCAGCCAATTTTCTCCAGGCCACTACATTGTGGTATTCTGCACGTTCTTGTTTTTGACCACTTGCATCTGTCCAGACAAAGTTAGTTGCTACACTAAAGCTGGCAACACTTGTTCCCTGCGGAGTAGTTCTAACTTCAGGATCTCTGGTTAGATTACCAATGATCATTGCTTTGTTTAAATTCATATGTTTTTAAGTTAGTTAATTAATTTGCATATTGCAAATGGCAGATAGCGTATGGTTTTGTAATAAACCATTTGCCATAGGCTATTTAGACGATATTGTCTGTATCTAAAAGCTCATCTAGTTTTTTATCAAGATCTTCAAGACTAACTTTTTCCTTTTCTGAAGATTTGGCTGGTTTTTCTTTGGCTTCTTTTTCGTCGGCTTTCATTTTTTCAATATGAATTTCTTTCTTTTTGGTAAGTTTTTCGTGTAATTCTTTTTCTTTTGTTAATTCTTCGGGAGTTTTAATTTTGTGTTTAACAAATAAAAATCTTAAAATCTCATTAGTTAATTGAAGTCCGGTATTAAGTTCTTTAACGTTTTCTTTGGGCATTTCAATTTGTAGTAATTGATAATAACCATGACTTTGATGTTTTATTGGGTAAGCAAACTTTAATTTACCAAGATCTTCTTGTTTAATAATTTTACCTTGATTTTCTTTAACTAATTGATTTACTTTTTCAGTAATTGGAATTAATTCTTCTGAAGTATAAGAAACAGGCACTATGTACATAAGTTCATAGTTGTCTATTAAAATTTCATCTAAATCAATTTCTTCTTCTTCAGGTAATTCCTGAGTTTTTGATTCGTCGCTCATAGGTTTTGTAATATTAAGTTAATAAGGTTATTTAAGGTTGGGTGGTGGAGTTTAGACAATAAAAAAATCCCTTAGGCGGGACTTTTGGCAAATGGCAGATTGTAAATGGATTATAGTTAAAAACTATTTGCCATATGCTATTTGCTACAGATGTCACACCATTGAAACCTAGTAAAACTGGTTTCATGATTGCTCAAAGTGAGCATGGAAAAGTGTTTACTTATTGATTTTTATCTTAGCAGGAGTTGAAAAATAAGTCAAGTTTCGGCTTAACGTTTGCGTGTATCTGATGTATATGTTTTTCTTTGATTCGCTATTACGAAGAATTCTTGAAAGGATTATTTAAATTAAATACAGAATTTTAAATTCGTAATTTACCAGTATTTATAATTAATATTTTTTTATTTTTAGGTATTTTATTTTTTAATTGGAGGAGGAGGGCAAGACCAGATATTCCGGATGGTTCAGATCTAATCCCTTGAAAATCTGCAATTTTCATAGCTTTAACTAAATAAGTCTCTTTTACTAAATAAATTCCAGTATTTTTCCCACAAAAACCAGAATCAATGTAAAATTTCATCCAATCGTTATCCATTTTATTAAAGGGAAGATGAGGAGCAAATAATTTATCAGCCAATGTATTCGGGTTATTAGTTGTAACTCCCATAAAATTACAATTTTTTAAAATATTTTTTTTGCCTTTAAACCGAGGATCTTTTTTCCCATAACCAATTTCTAATTTGTTTAATTCAAGTACTTTTTTAAAAATAGTTCCTGTACCAAACGGTACGAAGCAATAATCAGGTGAATTATTTAAAATCTCATAACCCATCCAATCGTAGTTGCCAATTTCCATTGCAACACCCTGATTGGACGTTAAATCAAAACCATTTTTATTTTTTGTTAATAAAAGAATCTCTTTAGGTGAAAGTTGCTTTTTGCTAAGATCAGTTTTAAATACTTTACAATGTGAGCTTGGTAAAGATTCACAGATATTTTTATCGATATTTTTATCAACAAGTACGTTTAAATGTGGAAGTTTGTAGTGTTTTAACATTCTACCAATAGCAATTGCAGATGAACCGGAACTGATAACGGAAAAATTGGGTAATGTTTTTTTTAATTGACCTTGCTTTTTTGCAAGCAAAAAATTTCGATACAAAATAATTACTTCCCAAGCCAATCTGTCTTTATGAGTACCACTAAATATATTAATACTATCATCTTTTAACCAAACATTTGAAAAACCGGGAACTTTTATCTTATAAGTTGGCGTTGCTGGAAAATGAGGTTTATGAGGAGGAAACTCAGGTTTATTAGGGTCATTTTCTGAGGGTATAATTATTGATTTTAAAATTTTTTCTTCTTTTTTGGACAAAGGCATATTTTAAGATTTTATTATAAATAAATTATTTTTTTATTCTAACCATCATGGAAAATTCATAAGTATCTAAGGGGATAAAAGAAATTTTTTCTTTTGGAATGAAATCTAAATAATCATAAACTCTTTGTTGGGTAAATCTTTGAGACCACCAACCATCTTTTGTTGCTGTAAAACAATCTTTCTGATTTGATGTGACTGTCCAACCAAAATTTTTGTAAGAATTTTCTTGTTTTTTTCTGGTTTCATCATTGTCAATATACATTGAACCAATGATTAATTCTCCATTTGGATTGAGAAGCTCATAAGCTTGCTTAAGAATCATTGAAAATTTATCATTTGTAAGCATTTTGTCCCCATGCTTAAAATTTTCAAAATCGAAATCAATCGGATAGAAATTTCCTACAGTAAACCAAGTAGAAATTATTAAGTCATATTTTTTATTCAAATCTTTAAGTTTTACAGCGTCAAGTAATTGAACATTTGCCTTATTTTCAATATTCAAATCTTTTATGATTTTATTGGAAATGTCGATACAATTTGGTGCAACATCAATTCCATTATAGTGTTCAATTACGTCCCAAAGTTCTTTTATCCCAAAAAGATGTTTTAATATTCTTGCATCACCAATTCCAATGTCAAGAATTTTGAGAGAAGACTTCTTTTTCTTATAGACTTCCATGATGGCTTTTTTAAGTTCAACAAATTCAGCCCATTGAGCTTGTAATAAATATTCTGAAAGATTACTTTCAGTAAACGTATCTTCTACATGTTGAGGCTTGTTGTACATTTCCATATTTTTGTTGTGAAATATTAAAAATAATTTCAATACAAAAGTTATTTTGTTTTTGTTATTTTGTAGATAATACCTGGCAAATCAAATGTATAAATTCCTTCTTCATCAATTTTCAGGTTAATGTTTTTTTGTGCTTCTTTTGGTAAGCTAGTAAGAAAATCTATAAATTGTTTTTTTGCAGCTTCGGACATTTCACTGGCTTTTTGTAGCATAATATTGCTTGAGAAATTTTGTATAACTTCATGTTTCAAACCAACCGCTTTGAACCATTTTTCAAACTCTTCTTTTCTTGCAAAATATCTAGGACTTTCCTTGCCCATGTCTTGATACTGTCCTGCGAGACGATCTTTCATATTAGCAATATCGTTTAGACTTTGTTGCGTGCTAGATTCTGATACATAGGTTTGAAGTACAAATATTGCATCGTCTTTCATTAATCTAGATATTTCTTGTAGAGCATTGCGTTGCATCCTTTCGGGCAAATCGTAGATTGCGGATCTTAATAAAATTCGATCAAATATTTCATCTTCAAATGGCATACCTAATACTGATGCTTGTACTTTCATCACATCTTTTGGAACTTGGTTAAGCATGCCGATACTGAAATCAAGTCCACATACATTTGTAGTTGGGTTTTTTGATTTAATCAATTGCGCAACTATAGCTGTACCGCACATTGCTTCAAGTATAGTGTGGTCATTTTCAATTTTGGCTGTCTCAATTAAAATAGGAATGAGATCGTCCCGTCGTGTGTTGCTATATTCTTCGCTACCCCACTTTGTTGCAATGCGATCATAACGATGTTGAAGCTGCTCATTTACTAGGGGATAAAAAGTGCTATCCGCCTTAACTTGTTCTGTTTGTTCGATTTTTGGTTTGAATTGTTCAAATTTTTCTGACATATATTTATTTTAATAATATAAAATAGTTTTTTTCGCAGACTTGCTGCATCCCTTTTGAATATAATGTGGCGAGGGTAATCCGAAGTTTCACGGAACAAATCCCGGAGGGTTTGTAGAGCGGAATTTTGTATAACGTTTGGGATTATGAGAAGTTTGCGAAGCAAATTTGGGTGGAGAAGTCTGCAAGACTTTGTAACCTCATAATCCTTGCTATATTCCCCGAAGGGCTGAAATTTAGTGCAACGTCCCGAAGGGAAATTTCAGAGTTTTACATTTAAGAACATATATTAAATTCCGACCGAAGGGAGTCAATAATTAAAAGAAAGCCCCCTATTCTTCTGGAAAGAAATCTGAATCAATCCTTTTTATTTGATAGGTCTTTTCTGGACTTACACCAATGTTGTGTTCAATCATTAATTTTGCAAGTTTAGTTCCGTCTATTAAAACTATATTTTTAGGAGTTTTGTTAAGAATACTTTTTGTGTCGCTTGGAAATCTTGAAGTTGTGATGAATATTCCTTTATTTACACCATGTAAATCAAGAGTACCAACAAAATCCCTAACATTACTTGCAGTTACAGAGTTATTTTCTGCATATCTTTTTGCTTGAAAAAATATTTTATCTAAGCCTAATTTATCTTGATTTACTTCTCCATCAATGCCTCCATCTCCAGATTTTTTGGTAACATAGGATTTACCATACCCCATAGCAGAAAGTAAATCAGCAACAATTTGTTCAAAAAAATAAGGATCAACACTTCTTAATTTTTCAAGCAATTCTTGAGCTAAACTTGCAGTAATAGAATTATAACCTTTTTCCATTAGTTCATCTGGTGTCACGTCTTCAAGGTCTTCGTCTTCTTTTGTAGTATCTTTTGAAGTTTCTTTCTTTATTGTTCTGAATTCAATAAAATCAGGAAATTGTTCTAAGAATTTTACATTGATTTTTTCTGGATTTTGTTTAAGGACATCTAAACCATTGTCTGTGATTTTAACATATCCTCTTCTAGGTGCAGATAATAAACCTGCTTTAAGCATGTAGGTTCTTGCCCAGCCAACTCTATTGTCTATAATTGGTTGTTGTCCTGAAGGTAATAATTCTTGTCTTTCTTCTTCAGACAAGTTAAATTCATCAGATAGTTTTTCTACTGCTTCTCTAGTTTTATGCTCTTCTTTATCTGAAAGAAACTTCAATAAAGGTAACATTAATGATTGATAGTCTGGAATAGTCATAATATTTATTGGTTAAAGTTAGAAGTATATAAATGTTTTTAGGGGGCTTTCTTTTTCGTTCTTAAATGTAAAATTGAACATAACTCGTTATTATCCGAAAACACTTCACATAACAGCTTGATTATGTATTAAAATGGAAGTATGTTATAATCTTTTTATAAATTAAGTATAGCAGAATAAATTTAATATGCAAAAGGTAGCTGATAAACTAGTAATTGCATTAAATCAACCTAATTACAGTCCAAAAAACTATTAAAAAGTTATATCCTTTGTTAATTTAATACCCAATATTTTTATGCAATATTACTTCATTTTAGGCAAAAATCCAACCCTCTCTCAAGCAGAAATTGAGGCGGTTTTTGAGTTTGAAAATATAAAGTATAAAATTGAAAAGGTTGAAGACAATATTTTGATTTTAGAGCTTGATAATGCTTTGGATATTGAATTAATTAACCAGCGATTAGGTGGGACTATTAAAATTGGCAAGATTATTGATAAAGTGGAAACTTTAGACAATTTTGAACATCGATTTATTGAATTAGTTAAACCAGGCAAAGATAAACTTTTTTTCGGATTTAGCTTGTATGACCTTGGCTCAAAGAAAAATTTAAATAAATTACAAGAAAAATTACGCCCAGTGGGTATGGAAATAAAACGTAACCTTAGAGAAAAAATGAACATTTCTTCCCGTTGGGTTATTAGTAAAGAAAAGGAACTATCATCAGTTATTGTTAAAAAAAATAGATTGTTAAAATACGGGAGTGAAATATGTTTATTTGTTAAGGAAAAAGAAATTTTAGTAGGACAAACCTTAGCAGTTCAGCTTTTTGAAGAATTTGGTGATCGTGATTTTAATCGACCGGGTAGAGATAGCGCTTCTGGCATGCTTCCACCGAAATTAGCCAGAATAATGGTTAATCTTGCTCAACCAAAGGCAAATAGTCGTATTTTAGACCCTTTCTGTGGCTCTGGGACAGTTTTACAAGAAGCGTTATTAATGGATTACGAAAATTTACTAGGCTTTGATAGTAGTGAAAAGGCAGTCAAGGATACAAAAATGAACCTAGAATGGTTGGTTGAGAAGTGTGAACTTGGAACAACGAAGTATGAGATTAAGGAAGTTGAGGTAAAAGAATTAGACAAACAGCTGGAAAATGAATCAATTGATTGCATAATCACTGAACCATATTTAGGTCCAGCTTTAAAAGGCAATGAAACAATGAATCAATTAGAAAATAATATCAGTGAGCTTGAAAAGCTATATTTAAATGCATTTGAGCAGTTTTTTAAAGTTTTAAAATCCAAAGCAAGAGTTGTAATTGTTATCCCTGAATTTAGGTATAAGAATGAAATCCTTAAACCTAATTTGACTGAGATTAAGGGATTTAAGCTTAAAAATAAAGATCGATTAATTTATTCACGTCCTAATCAGCATCTTATTAGAAGTATATGTATATTTGAAAAAGAGTGAAATTATTTTTTAAGTCACAATATTTTGTAATTAAAAGCCGCCCCATAAAATGAGGCGGCTATTATAGTTAAAAAACGTTTTTCCTCCTATCAAGAAGTAGAATCGTTAACCTATCTGGTTAATGCGGGTAACCCCTAAAATTCCCGCCGGGGGCAGGTAACCCCTAAACTTTCCTGCTGGGGAGATAACTTTATCACCTCCTGTTGAGGGTCAAGTCTCCTACTTTGATCACCATTTTTAGGCACGGGCTTTTCTTCATAATTAATTACCTCCAGGTTAGTGTTGGCGAGCGTTTGGTTACAGGTTTGAGAAGTGGTGCATTAAAAGCACCCTTTGCTTTCATTTTTCTGTACCAAATTGCTCTAGTTTGAAAATGGCATCGTCTCAAAATATGTTCCTCCTATTAGATTTCCTTATATTAAGTATAAACTAAAAATCTGAAAAAGTAAAGAATTTGGCTAAAATTAGGATGATAAGCTGGGTAATGATTATTTTTCAGCGGATATTTTTTTGCTAGAGATAAAAAAGACCACTGGGTTTTAACCATTGGTCTTGGGTTGGAAAGTTATTTTTCTTTTTTTAGAGTTTCATTTATATCTATTAATTCATGTGCTATTCGGCATAGAAACCAACTTATTGTTATTGATGAAGCCCCAATCAATACTAAAATACCAAAAAGACAATTAAGAACCATTTTTAACCTCCTAAATTAGTTTGAAAAGTGTAAATTACAAAAATATCGAGATTTTACTTTTTTGTTGTAAAGATACGATATAACCTCAATTAATAACTAAGTATACTATTGATTCATTATTTTGTCAATAGCTTCTTTTTGGTTTTTAGTTTTTTATAGCCTTACTTGAAAGATAAGATTGTTTAAAAAAATAGCGATTCTGAATTTTGTTGAAATATTTTATTATGTAATATGAAAAATTAATACATCACCCCACCTACGCTTTTCAAGCTTTAGTGGACAAGCATCATAATCCTTATTAATTTAAGCAATATGAAAAATAACCACATCTCCATCTTTAATAATATAATCCTTACCTTCCATTCGTGCAAGCCCTTTTTCTTTACAGCCAAACCAACCGTTGTTATTTATGAAATTTTCATAATCAACAACTTCAGCTCTGATAAAACCTTTTTCAAAATCTGTATGGATTTTTCCCGCAGCTTGTGGTGCTGTTGCCCCACTAATTATCTGCCAAGAACGTGTCTCTTTTTCGCCTGAAGTTAGCATAGAAATGTAATTCAGGAGTTTATAGCCAGCAATAATCATTTTTTCTAGACCAGTTTGTTCAATATTCAAATCTTTTAAATATTGCTTGCCCTCTTCACTTGATAACTCATTTAGTTCCTCTTCCATTTTACCACAAACAAGTATTACTTTTTCAGGGTCAAGTGATAAATTAGTCTCAGCTAATATATCGGTTTTTGATTTACTTAAGTCATCTTCAGAAACATTAAAAATGTAGAGACATGGTTTTTGGGTTAAAAAGCGGTAGCCTTTAATTATTTCAATTTCCTCTTCAGTTAATTCAATATCATTAATTAAGATATTATTCTCAAGAGAATCTTTCAATTTTTGAAACAGCGGTCTTGTTTTCTCAAATTCAGGATCTTTTTTTATTTTCAGTTTTTTATCAATGGATTTTAAATCAGCCATTATTAATTCAAGATTGATTATCTCAAGATCATCCTTGGGGTTAATTTGACCCTCGACATGAGTTATATTGTCATTTTTAAAGTGTCGCAAAATATGAACAATAGCATTACAATCTCTAATGTTAGATAAGAACTGGTTACCCAAACCTTCGCCCTTGTGTGCTC
>JAUVKC010000085.1 GCA_030592165.1 Candidatus Buchananbacteria bacterium
ATTTCAATTCCCACAAAATTTGCCTGAGGATATTTTTTGGCTAAATAAAAAATAATTCTTCCATTACCACAACCCAAGTCAAGTAAAGTTTTATTATCTTCAATCTCAACCATATTACTGACTCGTTCTAAATCATTTTTCCAGGCTGGTACCCATGGAGCTTTATAACGAAATATTAAAATATAAAGTAAAAACAAAAGCACTACAAAAACCAAAATGTCCAAAATGACTAGCATAGATTTTTTAATATATTATTAAGCTGATTAATATTTTCAATTTTTATTAATTTATTACGCAAAGAACTTGCACCTTCAAAACCTTTAATATACCAGGCCAAATGTTTACGTAATTCAAGAATCCCTCGCTTAGCTTTTAATTTATTATTAAGTTTAGCATGTTCAATCATTATTTTTTTTATTTGTTTAATCTCATATGCCTTATACTTCCCGGTTTGCAAATATTCTTTTACTTGTTCAAACAACCATGGTTTACCCAAAACTCCCTGAGCTAAGCCTAGTCCATCAACTTTTGTTTTATCAATCATTTGTTTTGCTTTTTCAGGAGTATTGATTCCTCCATTACCCAAAACTATCCCCTTAAAACTTTTCTTAATTATTTTTATCATTGCTAAATCCGGTTCACCTGAAAAACCTTGTTCGTAACTACGTCCATGAATCATGACAGCTTTCACTGGTAAATCACTAATTTTTTTTATAAAATCCAAAGCTGTGATTGTTTTCTTTTTATCCAAAGTTTTAATTGAAGTCCGTAACTTAACTGAAACAGGTATTTTAACTGCCTGGCAAGTATTTTTAACAATCTCATAACACAAATCCAAGTCACGCATTAATTTCACTCCCCCACCATATTTATAAATCTTAGGTGCTGGACAACCAAAATTAATATCAACCCCGTCACCGCCTTTTTTCTCTATTAATTTTGCAGCTTCAATAAATAGCTCAGGCTCTTTACCAAAAAGCTGAAAAACAACTGGCTGTTCCTTTTTGCTATGTTCAATCATCTTAACTGTCTTAGCAGAATTATAATGCAAGCCAGCCACAGAAATCATTTCAGAATAAACTACATCAGCTCCGTATTTACGACAAATTTGTCGAAAAGCTGAATCAGTAATCCCTGCCATCGGTGCCAGAGCTAAAATAGGTTTATTTAATTTTGTCCAAAAATTTTTCATAAATGATAATGCCATGGTAATAATTTTTCACCATGACATTAAAGTTAATTTGAATCATCCCGCTGATCAGGTAAATATTTTTTTGCCATCTCACAATCGAATCGATCAATACAAGCATAGCCACAATAAACCTCCCTCATTATCCAACCAAAAATTTTCACAAAATCAGCCGTGGCATCGTCATCATCCTCAATATGTTTAAACCATTTATGAGGATCAAGATGCTTTAAAATAATACCTCTTTGTATTCCCAGGATCTCCTGAAAGTGAACGCATTTATTATTCATTAAAACACCTCCTTTAAAAATATCTAATGCTTCTTTTTAACAACCTGTACTTCACTTGTATCTTCAACTAAATAACCTAATTCACTTATTTCATCTCTTAGTTCATCTGATTTCTGCCAATCCTTTTCAGCCCTAGCCTTTTCCCTTTGTTTAACTAAGTCCTCAATTTCTTTAGGTAACTTTATTTTTTCTTTTTTTATTTTATCCAAATCAAGCCCTAGCACTTTATCAAAATCTAAAACAGTGGCTAGTTTATCTTTAACATCTAAATCAGATTTTAATAATTCTTTAACCACAGCCAAAGCCTGTGAGGTATTAAAGTCATCACTAATTTTTTCTATAAATTTATCTTTAAAAGTTTTATCAACTTTCCCTTTCTTACTACCTAAACTTAAAATTTGATTTTGCAAATGTTCATAACCATTTTTTGCTGCATCAAGAGCTTCCCAAGTAAAATTTTGTTTTGATCGATAATTTGCTTGCATAAAGAAAAATCTTAAAACTAATGGGTCATAACCTTTAGCTTCTAAATCAGATAAAGCATAACTTGTGCCTTCTGACTTTGACATCTTGCCACCAGCAACTGTTAAATGTTCGTTATGAAGCCAATAATTAGAAAAAGTCACTCCATTGGCTGCTTCTGATTGAGCAATTTCATTAGGATGATGGATACCAGTATGTTCGATTCCACCCATATGTATATCCAAAGTATCACCCAAGTGTTTCTTTGCCATAGCTGAACATTCTATATGCCAGCCTGGAAAACCCTCTCCTTTTTCTACTAATTTTGATTCGAATGGAGACGGCCAAGTCTGTAAAGCGTTTTTATGTTCACCAGCTTTGAAAAACCATATAGCAAAATCAGCTGGATGTTTTTTACCAGGATCATCTACCCCACCTCTACCAGCACCGGATTGTTTTTCTTCAAAACTTTGACCAGTTAATTTTTCATAATCTGGAAACTTTAATATATCAAAATAAATAGCTAAATCAGTTGAATAAGCATAACCATTATCTAAAAGCGTTTGAATCATGGCAATCATTTCTTTTACATGTTTTGTTGCCCAAGCAACTACATCGGGTTCAATAACATTTAATTTAGATAGATCAGCAAAATAGATAGAAGCATACTTTTGAGCAATTTCTTCTGGAGTTAAATTCTCTCTTTTTGCTCCTTTCTCTAACTTATCCTCTCCCTGATCTTCATCTGAAGTTAAATGACCCACATCAGTAATATTTCTAACTAATTTTACTTTATAGCCAAGATACTTCAAACTACGCACCATAAAATCAGCCAAAACAACGGCTCTTAAATTACCTATATGCTGTGTCCAATAAACTGTTGGGCCACAACTATAAAAATTAACCAAATTTTTCTTAATTGGTTTAAATTCTTCTAGTTTTTTTGCGAATGTATTGTATAGTTTTAACATATATTCATTTTAGCTTAATTTGACGTAAAAATCAAAAAAATCTCCTAACCTAAGAGATTTTCATTTAAATATTAAAAATATAACCTTTATCAATTTTTAGGCTGAAGTATTTTTACTTTATTTTCCAATTCAGAAATTCTTTTTTTCAAATCTGCAATTTCCTGGTAATTTGCCTTAATATCTTCATCAGTTCTCTTATCAATTTTTTCTAAAGTATCCTTAATTCTATTGATTTCTATTTCGATGGAATTAAGTTTTTGCACAAGTGGATCTAATTTATCATCTATTATCTTTTCCATTGCAGGTAACAAAACTTCATCTGTAAATTCAGCTAAATCCACTTTAGTAAAATTTTGATTATTTTCAGACATATTTTTTATTTATACTAATAGTATATCACAATTAATTTATCTTTGTAAAATATATTGATAAATCAAATGGATCAAATTACTCTTAGTTAAAATTGTAATAATTACACCCAAAAGCATAAAAGGTGCAAAAGAAAAAGTTTTATGGAGGATAATTTGTTTAATTGGCTCCAAACCTTCATTTTCTATCTCCTGATTTCTCTTAGTAATTAATTGTTTCAATTGGACAGCCTGATCTTCACTTAATCTGCCTTTAATTGATTTTAAAAGCTCATGAACTTCATCTGTCCCTTCGAGGACATTTTCCAAACAGCTCATATTCTCCTGCCCAACTTTACCAGAAATATTTTGTAAAAATTCAACTTCTAATTCTTTTTCTTTTTTTAATAAATAATGTTCCTTAATTTTATTAGGAAAATTAAAAATTTTAAAATTATTAAATATAGTACCAAGGAATGAAGCTTCCTGCTGTCGTCTGTTAATTATTTGTTCAAGTCTTTTATATTCTTCGTCATCTAATATTTTTTTAAATTCAGTCTCTTTAAACCCAGCTCTCACACCCATCAGCTTACTAATAAAGTTTTTATTTATATATTGCCCAGACTGGATCTGATCACTTGATATAATTTTTACTTCAGCTGAATCATATAAAAACTGGCCGATAACTTTACCGTATCTAAAAACAATAAAATAAGCTAACATCATTATCATTTGAATAGCAAAGACCTGATGCAAATCATGATATAAATTTTCTCTATAATAAATA
>JAUVKC010000060.1 GCA_030592165.1 Candidatus Buchananbacteria bacterium
AATTGCCTTGACAATAGTGATATTTTGTATTATCCTAACTGAAAAATGGGTTATAGTAAAGGCTCTAAAAGAATAACCATCTGCCATATGCTATTTGCCTCACTTTAAAAACTTTCTAACTTTTAACCTTATAACTTACTATGAACTACACTTACGATCTAAAAAAATTACCCAAAAATGAAGTTGCTATCAAGGTAACCATTCCTTTTACTGATTTAAAACCTTTTGAAGAAAAAACAGCTAAAAATATTTCACAATCAACTAAAATTGAAGGTTTTCGTCCAGGGAAAGCGTCTATTGATATTGTTAAACAAAAAGTTGGTGAACAGAAATTTCTTGAAGAGACTGGCGCTTTAGCAATTGAAGCCTCTTATATGGAAATTGCGAAAAAAGAAAAACTAGAACCTTTAAGTTCTCCTCATATTGAATTTGAAAAACTAGCTACAGGGAATGATTTTATTTACACTGCAACTATTCCTATCATGCCGGAAGTAAAGGTAGGTGAATGGAAATCAATCAAAATCAAAGAGCAATCAATTGAAATTAAAGAAGAAGATATTAAAAAGGCTCTAAAAGAACTTCAAGAATCTAGAGCCAAGGAAACTTTAGAAGAAAAAGCTATCGCGCAGGGTGATAAAGCTGAGCTTGATTTTGATGTTTTTCGTGATAATGTGCCAATTGAAAATGGAGCTCAAAAAAAATATCCTTTAGTAATTGGTTCTGGTCATTTTATTCCTGGATTTGAAGAAGAACTTATTGGATTAAAAGCTGGTGATAAAAAAGAGTTTGAGCTTAAATTCCCGGACGAATATCATAATAAAGGTCTTGCCGGTAAACCTGCTAAATTTAAAGTTAAAATTTTGGGAGTTTACAAAAGAGAAATACCTGAACTTAATGAAGAATTTGCTAAATCTCTAGGTCAGGAATCAATGAATAAAATAAACGAACAGATTAAACAGAACATGGAACATGAACAACATCATAAAGAAGAAGATAAATGTGAACGTGAACTTTTAGAAAAATTAATTGAAAAATCAGAATTCTCAGATATTCCTGATATTTTAATCACTGCCGAAACAAATAAAATGATCCAAGAACTTGAATCAAACTTACAACAGCAAGGTGTTCCTTTTGAAGATTATTTAAAAAGCTTAAATAAAACAATCGAACAATTAAAACTTGATTTTGTACCACAAGCCCAAAAAAGAACAAAAAGTGCTTTAATCATGCGACAAATATTTTTTGATGAAAAGATAGAAATCAGTGATGCGGATATTGATCAGGAACTAGAAAAAATGAAACAAATGTATCAAACTAATACAGACGTTGCCAAAAACTTTGAAACCCCAGAATATCGTGATTATATGAAAAACATGTTAGGTAATAAGAAAATCATGGATTTGCTAAAAACTACTTGCGTTGAGCGAGATAAAAACAAACCAGAAATTGAACATAATCACTAATCAAACTAAAAACTTTGCCTTAAAATACCCAACATCCACATTCACTCAGAAAAATACGAAAGGCTGAGCCTTGAACTCCCACGGGGGAATTTGAGTCTCAGCCTTTTTGAATTACGCAATCACCTTATTATTTAAGGCAAAGCCTCTTGAGGAGGAAATAAAAAAAGCGACTCAGAAAAACTACTGAGTCCTTTTTCTTTTCACAAAATATTTGCTAAACTTAACATAACTATTCGTATATTTGCCTGCCTGCCGGCAGGCAGGTATCTAATTCGTAAATTCGCTTTCATCATGAAAATCGCAATCTTCTCAGACTCGCACGACAACTGGCCTAATATTGAAAAGGCGGTTACATATATAAATAAGCTTAAAATCCGCACCATGATTCATTGCGGTGATGTTTGTGCTCCAGCAACTTTACGTGAAATGGCTAAAATATACAAAGGTAAGGAAATCCATCTTGTTTACGGAAATGTAGATGGTGATATTGAGGGTTTTAAAATGATGGCTAGCAAAGATAAAAAAATTAAGCTCCATGGAAAAACAGGTAACCTTAAAATTACCTGCCCGCCGAAGCCCAAGAGTCAAAAGCAGGATGATTTAAATATAGTCTTTTGCCATTATCCTCTAGTTGCAAAAAAAATGGCTCAATCCCAAAAATATGATCTTGTTTTTCATGGTCATACTCATACTCCTTGGGAAGAAAAAGTAGGTAAAACAACCATTTTTAATCCTGGTACCTTAGCTGGTCTTTTTGCCAAGGCAACCTTTGCAATTTACGATACACAAACAAAAAAAGCTGAGCTTATAATAATGGAAAAAATTTAGCAAAAAAAAGAGTAGGGTTTCCTACTTTTTTTGCTATACTATAAGTATAGATTAATTTTTTAATTTTAAAACTATGATTCCAACTTTAATTATAACCGGTCAACTCATTTTAGCGATTTTGTTTGGCTGGCTAATTGGTTTTGAAAGAGAACGATCTGGAAAATCAGCCGGGACACGAACATATGCCCTAGTTACTTTTGGTTCAGCCTTATTTACTATTATTTCACTAAATGCTTTTACAGAATATGCCGGTGTAGATCCAACAAGAATGATTTCTCAAATTATTGTTGGCATAGGTTTTATTGGGGCTGGTATGATTATTCTTGATAAACACAAAGTTGAAGGCTTAACTACTGCTGCAGCCTTATGGGCATCATCTTCTATTGGTATAACTATTGGTATTGGCTGGTATTTGATAAGTATTATCGCCACAGGTTTAATTTTAATTCTTTTATATGTTGTTGGACACCTTGAACATGATCTTTTGCAAAAAAATACACTTTGGTCTCGAATGAGTAAAAAATCAAAAAAGAAATGGTGGCTTTAACTTAATAATAATCAAATGTATATAAAAATAAACTTAGCAGACCCTGAACCTAAAAAGGTTAAACTAACAATTGAAACGCTTGAAAATGGAGGTGTAATTGCTTATCCAACAGATACTGTTTATGGTCTGGGTTGTGATATTTTTAATAAAAAAGCAGTTGAAAAAATTTACCACATTAAAAAAAGGACTAAAAAAACTCCTCTGAGTATTATGTGTTCAAATTTTAAACAAGCCAGCCGTTACGCAAACATTCCTGACGCAGTATTTAAGCTTATGAAAAAAAACTTGCCCGGGCCATTCACCATGATTTTAAAAGCTAAAAATAAAACTCCTCAAAACTTTTTAGCTAAAAATAAAACCGTTGGTATCAGAATACCTGATAATAAATTTTGTTTAAATTTAACTACTCTTTTTGACAGACCAATAATAACAACCAGTTTGAATATTTCAGGAGAAAAAACATTAATATCTCCAACTGAGCTAAGTAAAGAACTAGCCAATAAAATTGACCTTATTATTGATGGCGGTCCGTTATCAGAAGAATCTTCAACTATAATTGACTTTACCCTTGATCAGCCTGAAATCATTCGTCAGGGATTGGGAATTATTAATTTTTAAATATTTATACATGAAAACTTTACTTATAATTGTTTTATTCATTATAGCTCTTGTTGTAATCGCTTTTTCGTTTTCCTTGTTTTTTCAACCTGAAGATAAGTTACGCTACAACGAATGTATTTTATTACAAAACCCTGAGACTAAAGAGGTTGATTGTTTTGGTTGTGTTGGTGATAATTGTAAGGATGCTCCACTCAGGTGGATTCTCTATAAAAAACCTGCCGTAGGAATTCCTTATGCCTGTTTTGAAACTAAAAACGGTTGTGCTTTAGCCCAATAAACAAAACTAAAAATTTATAAAATAAGTAGCTAGAATGAAAAATAAAGAGGCAATTTTTATAGTAAAAGTTATTCCCAATTCTAAAATAAATAAAATTATTGAAAGAGATGGTAATTATTTAAAGATTAAACTTACTGAACCAGCTCACGAAGGGAAAGCCAATAAAGCTTTGGTAACTTTCTTAAGTAAAGAATTTAAAACAGCTAAGAACAAAATAACTATAATCTCAGGAGAAAAATCACGTGATAAAAAAATAAAACTCAGCTAATCTGGGTTTTATTCTTGACAATTATTTATATTTACATTAAGATAAGCTAAAAGTCATTAAGAAGGAGGTTGAAAATGCGCGGTAGAAAACTTTTTGAATTAATCTTGGTTCTTTTAATCAGTCAGGTTTGTCTGGCGAACAATCAACAACAAAAAAATTACAAAAATACTGAAATCAACATCTTATTTTCTTATCCAGACACCTGGTTCTTGGATGATCCCTTTTTTCCCAAAAGTACGATTATAAGCCTTTATTCTCCAAAGGCTCTAAAAACGACAGACTCAACTTATGAACTTATACAAGGAGTGAAAATTGAAATCTATGTGGAAGAAGAAGAAAATAGTAAAGATCCCAAAGACAAGTCCTGTAATTTATTAAAAAAAAACGGAAAAAGTTTAAAGCAATTTTGCACTAAGATTGATGATTGCTTAATAATTATCACTTATCTCAAAATGCAAGATGAAAACTTCTCTATTGTTGCGTATCTTCCTGAAAAAGGCAACCGAAAACAACACTGGATGGAGTATAATAAACTTATTCTATCTTTTTCTCAACTTAAAAACGACTCATCTCAATGAGTCGTTTTTTTCTTGACAGTCCATTATTTTTAAATTAAACTGAAATAAAGTTCAATAAAAAAGGAGGCTCAAATGAGCAATGTTAATGTTATTGAAGTTATTAGGCAAAGAGTTATTGACGCTGCCAATGACCCTAATAACGCCTTTAGTCCGGAAGCCTGGGATAATCATATTAGAATAGTTGTTCAGTTTTCAAAAATCCTTGCTAATAAATTTGAAGCTGACCTTGAAATTATTGAACTAGCAGCGTTATTACATGATATTGCTAGTTTACTTAATTTCGAATGGGTAACAGACCACCACATTTACGGCGAAAAAATTGCCAGACATTGGTTAGCTGAACTAAATTATCCCCAGGAAAAAATCGACCAAGTCTGTCACTGTATTCTAAGTCATCGGGGAAGTCTAAAAATTCCCAGAGAAACAATTGAAGCTGACTGCGTTGCCTCTGCTGACGCTTTGTCGCATATTGCTAATTTTCCTTCAATTCTTCGCTTAGCTCTAGTCTCTCATAAAATGACTTTAAAAGAAGCCGTTCCTTGGTCCTTAAATAAAATTGAAAGGAGCTGGAATAAAATTACACCTGAAGCAAAAATTCTTGTGGAGGATCAATACAAAGCTATTCAAATTATGTGTGCTTACATAATTTAAAACGCTCCATAAATCGGGAGCGTTTTTAAATTGACAAATTTTACTATCTGGTTTAAGCTGATTTAACCACACAAAAAATAAGGAGGAAAAAATGAAAGAACTTTTAAAATTTAAAGGGGCACTTGCCAGTAAAAAATTTCACAACAAAAAAACATTAGGGCGATTAGGTACCAATAAAAACATCTTGTTAATTAATGACAAGGAATATGATGGCGATGAACTTATGAGCCACCTAATGAATCCATATACTGTTGATTTAAACAAAGTTCTTAACAGTAAAGCTTTTCGTCGGTTAGCTGACAAAATCAGGTTTTTGCGTTACCAAACAATCCTCACATTCGCTGTAGGGGTCATCACACCCTTGAAGTTGTAGCTTTTGCTGTTCCTGTTGCTGAATTTCTGGGCTTAAATGTTGAACTTTGCCAAGTCATCTCCTTAGCACATGACATTGGACACGCTCCCTTTGAACATTTTGGTGAAAGTTTTATCTCTCAGCATTCAACAAACAATTTTCATCATGCCACTAATGGTGTCATAGTTGCCCAACAACTTGAACGAAAAGGTTCTGGTTTAAATCTTACAATTGAAACTCTGCAAGGAATCATTCTTCATTCAAAGACTAAAGACATGGAAATTAAAACTGATGAGTTTCTTTTACAGGAATATAATCTTGTGATGCTGGCTGACAAAATTGCCTATACTTTTTCTGACTACAACGATGCCAAAAGGATTGGCTATTTCACGAAAGTAAATGATTCAGGAATCAATTTTTTTGGCTCATACCAAAGAAAAAGAGTTGAAAACTGCATGAATGCTCTTATTATTGAAAGTGCTGAAAAGGGTCAAATTTCTTTCGAGCAATCAGAAACTGCTATTAAATTTAAAAGGTTACGCAAATGGATGTTTGAAAAAGTATATTTACCCATTAACGACACCTACATCGTACAAAAAGCTTATCTTGAATATTTATTTGAATTTTTAAATAATGAAACCTTCTTTGAAGGTTGCGATCCCTGTTTGGTTCTTTCTCTGATGACTGATCAGGAAGTCTTTCAATTTGGTGAATTTTGCAAAACAGCC
>JAUVKC010000066.1 GCA_030592165.1 Candidatus Buchananbacteria bacterium
ACAAAAAAAACAGATGGTCACAACATTCCAGCCAAAATCTTGAAACTCTACAAAATCCATAAAAAAACCTCCTTTTTGGATATTTAGTTGTCAATATCAAAACTTAGCAAATAAAAAAATTCATGTCAAATACCTCGCCCCAAGGGCACTAAGTTCCATCACAAATTCTTCCCTTTTCTTTATTATCTTTAAACTTTTTAATATCCCTACGCCCATATCTCAAAGCCCATTGCCATTATTAACTTCCAGAGTACTATTCACCAGTGTAGAATTCTTAGCACAAGGCTAAGTACCCTAACTTATGGCAAATAAGGAAAAGGAGGGTTCTCCTTAATTACCGACTGGCAAATAGATATCTGAAAACTAAATTTTCGTGATTTTACATCATATCATATGAAATCTTTTTTGTCAAGTTCGATTGTTTTATGTTAATATTCATTTATCTTATAAATATAATTTTGTAACAAAATGTCAGATGATTCAAAGTACTGGGTTGCTATTTCACTTTTTAGTAAAATTGGCCCGGCCAGATATAAAAAATTATATAATCATTTCAAAACAATGGCAGAAGTTTGGTCTGCTTCATTATTTGAATTAAAAAAAAGTGGGCTAGAAGAAAACATTGCTCAAGAATTTATAATTAAACGAGCTGAAATTAATCCTGAGATTGAAATGGACAAACTAGCTCAAGAAGATATTCAAATCATAACTATCAAAGATACAAATTATCCAAAAATTTTAAAGGAAATTTTTACACCTCCTGCCCTGCTTTACATCAAAGGTAATATTGATAATCTAAACCAACAATTTAATCTGGCAGTTGTCGGCGCAAGAAAAATTTCTAACTACGGCAAACAAATCACTCCGCAAATAGTCAAACCTTTAGCCGAAAATGGTTTTACAATTACCAGCGGACTAGCCCTAGGGACAGACGCATTGGCTCATCAAGTTGCCCTTGAAGCTAAAGGCAAAACAATTGCTGTCCTTGGTAGTGGGATTGATCAAAAAAGTATTTATCCTTCATCTAATAGATATTTAGCCCAAAATATTTTGGATAATGATGGCACTATAATTTCAGAATATCCAATTGGCACATTACCATTAAAACACAACTTCCCTGCCAGAAATCGAATTATTGCCGGTTTAAGTCTGGGAACATTAGTTATTGAAGCAGCTCAAAGTTCAGGTGCCTTGATAACTGCCTATAATGCCTTAGAACAAAATCGTGAAGTTTTTGCTATCCCCGGATCATTATTTAATCAAAATTCAATTGGGACTCATAAACTAATTCAAAAGGGGGCAAAATTAATTACCAGCCACCATGATATTTTAGAAGAACTTAATTTACAGGAAGTAAAAAATTATGTTTCTAATCAAAAAATCTTGCCCGAAACCCTTGAAGAAAAATTAATAATAAAAAACTTAGGAACTGAACCGGTTCATATTGATCAACTTATAAAAAACTCCAACCTACCAACTTCACAAATTTCCAGTACCTTAAGTCTTATGGAAATGAAAGGTTTGATAAAAAACATGGGTGGGCAAAATTATATTTTGTTAAATTAAAAAAAACTGCCGTATATAGAGAAACTTTTTTTGATACAATTTTATATAAATTGACTATAGTTATAATATAAGAAAATAAGTGCAATTATTTTTATACCACGAATTATTCAATTTTTAAACTATCATTAATACTTTTGCTGAGCCTGTATTTTAATTTTCTTGAATTGCAATGTTTTAGCATACCGTAATATGATTGAATGCTTTGATTTAAAGACGATTGGTTCATCTTATTTTCATTATGATCTTTACATTTAGCCACTATTTTTTTATACATTCTTCTTTTGCTCTTTGTTCGTAAAAGTTTATGGTGAGGCAATATCACATATCCTAAAAAATCTATCCCCATACTTATTTTTCTAATCTCTATTTTTCTGGGGTGCAGTAATAATTTTAAATGGTTTTTTAAAAAAACATCAATTCGCTGTATTAATTGTTCTAGATAATAACGATCGTGATGTGCAATGACGAAATCATCCGAATAACGAATATAATATTTCTCTCCTAGATTACATTTAATAAATTGATCCAGTTTATTCATATAAATATTGGCAAACAATTGAGAAGTTAAATTGCCCAGAGGAAGTCCTTTTCCCTTTTGGGTTTTATAACTGCTTATTATTTTCCTGATTAGCATCATTGCTTTCGGTTCATTAACCTTATCAGCAATCAAAGTAATTAATATATTATGATCAATTGAATTAAAAAACTTGGATATATCGCATTTTAATACAAAACAATGTTGCTGGTAATTTCTGCTGACATTCTTAGTAAACAAATTAAGCCTTTCAACTGCTTTATGTGTCCCTTTACCTACTCGACAAGAATAAGAATCAAAAATAAAAGATTTATCAAATAGTGGGTAGAGAATATAAAAAATTGCATGATGGACAATTCGATCTTTGACGATTGCCTTATGAATAATCCGTGGCTTTGGATCGTGAATATTAAATCTTTGATATGCCCCGTGTCTATAATACCCATTATTTAGCATCCAGTGAAGCTTAAACAGGTTGTCTTCTAAATAAAATTCGAATTCCTGAACATCAGTTTTATGACGTTTTCCTTTCTTGAATTGATTCCATGCGTTATATAAATTTTCAATACTAATAATTTGCTCAAAAATTGTATGGCTTATACTCATAATCAAATTTCGTTAATTCAAAAATCAATGAATTTGTATAAAAATATTTATCAATATACCAAGACATTTCCTAAAGGTGATAGATATAATCTAGGTAACGAGCTAAAACAGAATAGCATTAAAATAATCGAATTATTTATAGAAGCAGAATCAACTAAAAAGGATTGGAAATTACCTTTACTGGAAAAGGCAAGTATAAAAATTGGTTTGCTTAAAATTCTTATCCGTTTAGCTTATGAGGTTAGAATTATTGATTCTAAAAAACATTTAATTTTACAAGATCAGCTTCAGGAAATAGGTAGAATGTTGGGCGGGTGGATAAAAATTGTAAAATAGTATTGCAAAAGGCTCTGAAATTTCAGAGCCTTTTGTAGTATAAGACATAGCGGGAAAAACGCCGAGACCGAACCCCACTTATTGTTGGTATTGTCAGTTCTGTTGTAGTTCAGTTTGAGTTGCTTGTAGTTGTTGTTCCAGTTGAAGTTGAGGCAGGCGAAGAAATCGCCATCGGCAGACGGAAATTGCCAGACTCCGTCAAAAAAACATCACGAGAATTTCTTCTTGCAATGGGTTCTCCTAAAGAGACTAATATGTGGCAGTACTCTGATTAAGACAGAGATCTACACTAGAATTTGGCAAGCAGTGTCTATATAGTGATAATACTCTCATAAACTGGCGTGCAGTTTATGACACTGATTTTCACAAATAGAGATTTCGGTGATTAATAACCTTGATTATTAATTCATTAACCTATTCTCAAATATAGTATATCAAAAATTTTAAATTTTTTCACCCCGCCTTCGGCGGAATGAAAAAAAAAGAGCCAAGGGGACAAGTTTCTAAAAAGAAACAAGTCCCCAAGGCTCTAAAATTTACTGCGGGAAAAACGCCGAGACCGAACCCCACTCATTGCTGGCATTGCCAGTCCTGCTGAAGCTCAGTCTGAGCTGCTCGTAGCTGCCGCTCCAGTCGAAGAAGAGGCAGGCGAAGAAATCGCCATCGGCAGACGGAGTGTATTCGACACCCGCGCAGTCGATATTCAGGCAATCGGAAGCAATCCGATCGGGGTGCGTGAGGAGCAGGACGGCTACCTCAAAAACCCCCAGTCCAAACTCTGCTTCCGTGAAGACAACTCGTGTACGACGGACGGATTTTCCACGATGCTTAATACCAAATTGGAATGGAACTACCCAAAAATCTCCTGATTGTTCGTTCAATTTAACATGCGACAGAGCTGTCTTCTCGGTCAGCTTCATGTGCTTTTCAGTCAGCTCACCTTCTCGCCAGTTATTGAATTCACGATCTTTGGCGATCAGTTCCAAAATCGTTTCCAGCGCTTTGTGATAGGTTTTTCCTACCTTTTCAGGCTTTGGAATTACTGCCCAGCCCTCAGCTCCTTCTGGAAGTTCAACGCTTGCCAATTCTTGGACATGGCTGGCGTCGAGATTCGGAAAGTGTTTGCACAGGGTCTCAACCTGTTCAGCCACCGAACGGATTTGAAATCCTTTTGGGTAACCGTAACTGCTTTCGACTTCCTCGTCTGCGAAAGGCAGAACCTTTTCCAGCTCAGCTCGTTCAAAAGGGTTTCGTTTTTCCAGAAAGGCTCGTAGCTGATCACCCGTGATTCCTTTCTTTCCTTTAGTTTTTACTCCTGCCTTAAGCTGTTTCATCAGCTCTTCGAGTAGCCCGAACGATACGTCCGAACCACTGATAACCATTTCATTCATGGCCATCCTCCTTTTTGTGTGAATGTTCTAGTGTTAAAATTCTAGTCAACACTTCTAGTTTATCTCACCATTGAGAATAAAAAGGTTAAGACAAAATTTTACCTTAATTTTTTTATGCTCAAGTTATTATAACATATCACGATTTATGATAAATGTCAAGCATAATTTTATTAAAATGTAACATATTTATAGCCGATTTGTAGATTCGCTTTCATCCCAAAATTTGACAAAGTTTTTAGACTCTGTTATAAATGTTATAATTGATTTAAATAATTCATAATTTTAAATAAAATGGCAAAAACTTTAGTTATTGTAGAGTCACCAACAAAAGCAAAAACAATTACAAAATTCTTAGGTAAGGACTACAAGGTAGAGTCTTCTTTTGGTCATGTTCGTGATTTGCCAAAAAAGAATCTGGGAGTTGATGTAGAAAATAATTTTGAACCTGAATATGAGAGACCAGAAAAAGCTCAGAAACAAGTAAAAAAACTAAATGCAATAGCACAAAAGGTTGATTCAATTATCCTGGCTCCCGATGAAGATCGTGAAGGTGAAGCTATTGCCTGGCATCTGACTAAAGCCTTGAAATTAAAAAATAAAAAAATTGAAAGAATAACTTTTCATGAAATAACAAAATCAGCAATTGAAAAAGCTCTTGAAAATCCAAGAAAAATTGATATGCATCAAGTTGATGCTCAACAAGCCAGAAGAATCCTTGATCGTCTAGTTGGTTATAAAATGTCACCTTTTTTATGGAAAAAAGTTGCCAGAGGTTTAAGTGCTGGACGTGTCCAATCAGTTGCAGTTAGATTAGTTTGTGAAAAAGAAAAAGAACGACAAGCTTTTAAAGAAGATGAGTATTGGTCAATTGAAGTGCAGCTTGATAAAGACAAACAAGAATTTACAGCTCAATTGGTTAAAGAAAAAGATAAATCAATTAAAAAACTTGATATTAAAAATGATAAACAGGCTCAGAGTATTTTGGATAATCTTAAAAACGCTGAGTATCAAGTAGTTGAGACTATCAAAAAAGAAGTAAAAAAACAACCACCGACTCCGTTTACTACAAGTACATTACAACAAGAGGCTTCTCGAAAACTAGGTTATTCAGCTAAACAAACAATGATGTTGGCTCAAAGACTATATGAAGGTACAGATATTGGTTCACAAGGATCAGTTGGTTTAATAACTTACATGAGAACAGATTCACTTAATCTATCAAAATATTCATTAGATAATATTCGAGAATATATAGATAAAGAATTAGGCAA
>JAUVKC010000038.1 GCA_030592165.1 Candidatus Buchananbacteria bacterium
AAGCAATTATCATGCCATCTCATGCTTGGACACCTTGGTTTTCTATTTTTGGTTCAAAATCAGGTTTTGATACTATTGAAGAATGTTTTGATATTTATACTCCGTATATTTACGCTATTGAAACAGGTTTATCATCTGACCCACCAATGAATTGGCGATTGTCAGCTTTGGATGATGTTTTATTATTATCAAATTCAGATGCCCATTCTTTACCTAATCTTGGTCGTGAAGCAAATGTTTTTGAATGGAAAGAACCTAGTTATGATGAATTTTATAATACTTTAAAAAACAAAGATAAAGATAAATTCAAATACACAATTGAGTTTTACCCAGAAGAAGGTAAATATCATGTTGATGGCCATGCCAAATGCGGTATTTCCATGGAACCAGCTGAAACAAAAAAGAATAAAGGCATTTGCCCTGTTTGTAAAAAGCCTTTAGTCGTTGGAGTTTTGTATCGGGTCGATGAATTAGCTGATCGAAAGCCAGAAGACGCAAAAAATAAAATACCTTTTAAAAGCATCGTACCTTTACAGGAAATAATCTCGGAAAGTTTTAATGTTGGTAAAGGTTCAAAAAAAGTTCAAAATGAATATTTTGAAATGATAAAAAAAGGAGGTAACGAATTTGAAATTTTACTTGATAAAAGTTTTAACGAATTAAAGCAAATAGCTCAGCCTACAGTGGTTGAAGCAATTAAACGTGTTCGAGAAGGTAAATTACATATTGAACCAGGTTATGACGGAATTTATGGTAAGGTTCAGATATATAAAAATGATGAAGAAAGAGGAGCAGTGCAAAAGAGTTTGATATAATATTGACATTTAGTCTTGATTTTGCTAAAATGATCATAGTTCTTAGGAACTATTTTTTTGATTATAGTGATGGTAAACTCTTATTTTAGGGTTCCGCCCAGTTAGAAGTATCGGTTTAGAATCATATTTTTGGATATTTATCTTTAAAAGGTTTATAACCATCTGATTATAAAATAACGGATACTTCTAACTGGGCCCGTAGCTCATCTGGTAGAGCGCCTGCTTTGCACGCAGGAGGTGGCAGGTTCAAGTCCTGTCGGGTCCACTCGCGAAGACGTTCCATGTAAAGTGGAACGTTTTTGTTTAGAAAAAATTAAATCAATACCTCGTCCTGCCCGCCGAAACTCGAAGAGTGAAGGCCGGGTCGGGTCCACCCTTCGCCTTGAATACAATGGCTCAGGGTGTCGAATGACACCGTGAGCGAAGTCATTGACGAGTATTCGAGGAAATGACCCAAACGTTCCACTCTCGTGGTTCGTTTTAGTTTAAAGAATAATAAAAGAAGCCCTTGCGGGCTTCTTTTATGTTTTATTTGATTTGTTGATTAAGTTTCTTTTTGTAAATTTTTCTACCAACCAAGTAAATGATTAAGAATATTACTAGATATGGAATTAAACTGATTAGCCAAAAGATTGATCCAACTGTCCAGTCAACAAAGTTCTGTAAACTGACAATTAATTGACTGGTTGATCGTTTAACATTTTCCCAGGGTTGCCATTTATCAGCTGGTAAAGTAACTTTAAATTCACTTGAGATATGGACTGTAATAGTCGACATATCAGTTTGATTGTCTAGATATCTTAATCTGCCTTTAATTCTTTCAATTTCACGCTGAACTTGGTCAAGTTTGTTTCGCACGGCTATAATTTCTTCAACTTCATTAGCTCGTTTTAGTAATTTTAAATATTGAGTTTCAACAGCTTCTTGATGTTTCAAGTCAGCGTTTAAATCATTATACTCTTCTGTTACTTCTCTACCTCTTATATCTTCACGTTCAACTAATTTCGCGTATGATTTTATTTGAGAAATTTGGTTTTCAAATTTAGTTACTGGTACACGCAAGACAAGACTAGCAAATTTTTGTCCTTTAGTATTTTCAGTCACACTGGAATTCTGGATAAATCCTCCCGCTGCAGAAGTATCAGCAGTTATTTTAGTAACAGTTTGTTCAACTTCGTTTACTGAAATATCCAAATTAGCTGTTTTAATAACTTTACGATCACCACTTGCTGTTGACGGCATATTCGGTTTCTCAAAGCTTTCATTATTCGAAGTCCTGACTGAATCTTGCATTATACCTGAAGGTGCTAAACCAACACTAATTCCACTTGATTTTTTAGCTAATCCAACTGATTGAGTGTTTATTCTATCATAACTATAATTATTTCTTAGCGGTGCTCCTATAGAAATAAATACTGTGTAAATTATAACAACAATAACGATAATCAGGAGAATTGTTAAGCTTTTTTTAGCTAAAGATAATTGCTTAAATTTTTCTAGCAACATACTGATTTTTTAAATTATTAATATAAGTAAAGTATAACAAGTTATTATTAAAATGAAAACTGAATAAGTCAAGTTTTTATTTTTGACTTTTTAGTCAATTTTCGCTAAAATAAGGATATTAATTAGTTATAACCTTTAAATTTTATGGCAGAAAATAAGAGTCAATTTGCCCAAAATGAAGAGAAAATGATTGAATATTGGGAAGAAAATAAAATATTTGAGAAATCAATTGAACAGCGTAAAGATGCACCAATGTTTTCTTTTTATGATGGACCTCCTTTTGCTTCAGGGTCACCTCATTACGGTCATATTTTAGCTTCAACCTTGAAAGACACGGTTACACGTTATTGGACAATGAAAGGTTATAAAGTTGAACGTACTGTTGGTTGGGATTGTCATGGTTTACCAGTGGAAAATTTGATTGAAAAGGAAATGAAAATTAAATCAAAAAAGGAAATATTTGAATTAGGTAAGAACGAATATGAGTCAATCAAGATTTTTAATGAAGCCTGTTCTTCCTCAGTTTTTCGTTGTGTAGATGAATGGAAAGATACATTTAAACGAATCGGTCGTTGGGCTGATTATTCAAATCAATATGCTACAATGGATACTGAATATATTGAATCAGTTTGGTGGGCGTTTAAAGAACTTTTTGATAAAGGTTTGATTTATAAAGGTTATCGAGTATCTCCATATTGTCCTCGTTGTGGTACACCACTTTCAAACTTTGAAGTTAATCAAGGCTATGCTAAGGCTAAAGATCCTTCAATCTATATTAAAGTAAAAATTAAAAATCAAGAAAATACTTCGTTTTTGGTCTGGACTACTACACCCTGGACTTTACCAGCCAATGTTGCTTTAGCAGTCGGATCAACAATTGATTATATAAAAGTAAAAGTTAATGGTGAGTTTTTGATTTTAGCAAAATCACGACAGGAAGTTATTGAAAAGTATTTTGGTAAAATTGATATTGTTGAAATGTATAAAGGTAAAGATCTCGTCGATTTAGAATATGAGCCTGTATTTAAATATTTTGAAAATAAATTAGACAAAAAAGCCTGGTATGTTGTAGCTGCTGATTTTGTTTCAACTGAAGATGGTACTGGTATAGTTCATATTGCCCCGGCTTTTGGTGAGGAAGATATGCAAATTGGTGAGAAAAAGGATTTACCGATTTTAATGACAGTAGATATGGAAGGTAAGTTTAATCCAGAAATAACAGATTGGGCAGGTAAATTTGTTAAAGGTGCTGATAAATCAATTATGGAATATTTGAAAAAGGAAGGTATATTAATTTCAGAAGTTGACGAAACAATTGAACATGATTATCCTTTTTGCTGGCGTTGTGATAGTCCTTTGATCTATTACGCACTTGATGCCTGGTATGTTGCTGTGACGGATATTCAGGAAAAAATTATTTTTAATAATTCAAAGGTAGAAATTGAAGATCCAAATGGTACTAAACATGACGGTATTCGCTGGGTGCCTGGACATATTAAAGATGGACGTTTTGGTAAATGGCTTGAAAATGTTAAGGATTGGAATATCTCTAGAAATAGGTTTTGGGGTGCACCGATCCCTGTTTGGCAATGTGAAAAATGTGATCAAATAAAAGTTGTTGGTAGTAAAGAAGAATTAAATGATAAAAAAATAAAAGATTTACATCGACCATATATTGATGATGTTAAATTTGAATGTAGTTGTGGCGGACAAATGACAAGAATAGAAGAGGTCTTTGATTGCTGGTTTGAATCAGGGTCAATGCCTTACGCTCAGTATCATTATCCTTTTGAAAATAAAGATAATTTTGAACCAGGGTTTCCTGCTGATTTTATTGCCGAAGGACTTGATCAAACTCGTGGTTGGTTTTACACTCTCCATGTTTTGGGTACAGCTTTATTTGATAAACCGGCGTTTAAAAATGTTGTAGTTAATGGTTTGATTTTAGCAGAAGATGGTAAAAAGCTTTCCAAAAGATTAAAGAATTATACTGAACCTAATATCTTGTTTGATAAATTAGGGGTAGATGCTGTTCGTTACTTTTTACTGACCTCAACACCGATTGGTGAGGATTATCGTTTTTCTGATCGTTTAGTTCAGGAAAGTTTAAGAAAAACTGTCATGATGATGAATAATCTTTATAATTTTTACGCCCTATACGAGAATACCATTGAGTTTGATAAAGATTTGAGTAAAAACAAACTTGCTAACCCTTTGGATAAATGGATTTTAGCTAAATTGAATATATTAATTGATAAAACTAATAAAGAAATGGAAGTTTTTGATCTTACCAGAGCAAGTAGACCGATATTAGAATTTATTAATGAATTTTCTACCTGGTACTTGAGAAGAAGTCGAGATAGGTTTAAAGGCAAAGATGAAGAAGATAAGAAACAAGCTTTAAATACTATGTACAATGTATTAATTGAATTAACAAAGGTTAGTGCCCCGTTTATACCATTTATTTCAGATGAAATTTATCAAAAATTAAACGGACCGAAAGAAAGTGTTCATTTGGAAGATTGGTCAGAAGTTGCTCATGATTTAATTGATACAAAATTAATTGAACAAATGGAAACAGTCAGGAAATTAATTGAACAAGCTTTGTCAGTCAGGGCAGAATCAGGAATTAAAGTTCGTCAACCTTTGAGTAAATTATATATTACAAAAAAAACAGTACCAGCTGAATTGTTTTTCTTAATTAAAGATGAGGTTAATGTTAAGGAAGTTGAAGTGGTGGCTGAATTACCTCAGGGTGATAATTTTAAAATTGGTGCGGATGAAAATCATAAAGTAGCTTTAGATACGACTATTGATGAAGCTTTAAAATTAGAAGGTAATTCCAGAGAAATAATCAGACAGATTAATTCATTAAGAAAGAAAAAGGGATTAAGCTTGGGAGATATAGTTGATGTTAGTTACAAAACCAGCTCAAAGGAATTAACCAAGACAATCACCACTCATGGTGATGAAATTAAAGCTAATACCTTGACCAAGGAGTTAGCTGAAGGAAAAGCTGATGATGAATATGAAATAAATGGTCAGAAGATATTAATAAGTATAAAGAATTAAAAATTAAGTATTTAAGAATATGAAATTACAAGAAATATATCAATTAGTAGTAAAATTAGGAATTGAAAATGATTTGCGTGGCAAAAAAGCTGTTGAGAAAAATTTAAAAAGGATTAATGATAAATATGAAAAATTATCAAAAGATAAAAAAGCGAAATTTGATAAGGAAAAATTAACTAATCCTTATTCTGATAGTAGGGTTTTGCATGAATCAAAGGATAAGAAGGAAATTAAAAAGATTATGGTTGGTATTGATATGGAAGCTCCAGAATTACTCTTGGCTGACAAGCTTGGGGTTGATTTAGTTATTGCTCATCATCCTGAGGGCATTGGTTTGGCTGGTTTATCTGAGGTTATGCATTTACAGGCAGAAGTTATGGCAATGTATGGTGTGCCAATTAATGTTGCTGAAAGTGTTTTAAAACCAAGAATAAGTGAGGTTTCCCGAGGAATTGCCCCAATTAACCATCAACGAGCAGTTGATGTAGCTAAATTATTGGATATTAATTATGTTTGTTTTCATACGGTTTGTGATAATATGGTAGCTAACTTTTTGAAAAAAGAATTTGATAATGCCAAAGATCTTGAATACGTTGAAGATGTAATGGATATATTAAATTCAATCCCAGAATATAAAGAAGCAGTAAAATTAGGAGCAGGTCCGAGATTATTTGCTGGTAGTGAAGGAAATCGAGCTGGTAAATTAGCGTTAACAGAAATTACTGGAGGCACAGAAGGTTCATCAAAAATTTATAGTAAAATGTCACAGGCAGGTATCGGGACTATTATTGGTATGCACATGTCAGAAACACATAAAAAAGAAGCTGAGAAAGCTCATATTAACGCAGTTATAGCTGGACATCTTTCATCTGATTCTATCGGTCTTAATTTATTTTTGGATAAATTAGAGACAAAAGGGATTGAAATCATACCTTGTTCAGGTTTGATTCGTGTTTCAAGAAATAAATAATTTGACAATAAAAAAAGCCATAGCTTATGCTATGGCTTTGATATCAAATAAGAATCTTTTGTATCTTTTTTTGATCGCATTTTGATTTTCAAGATAATAGATTAAAATTGTTTTATCATCTGAAAGAAGTTGGCTATTTTGTCTAATTTTATTAATGTCATCTGGCAGGAAAACTAAACTCGAATTAGGTATCTGAAAACCAAAGAAAAAATCATAATAACCTAAACTCATATAATAGGTCCTGACTTTTCTGTCTTTTGAAGTAAAGTGAAAATAACTTACTCCTGTTTCAATCAAGAATTCAGTACCAGTGATTTTATAAAAGTAATTTTTGAGACTTTCTGTTTCTTTTTGAATTTGATTAGCAGGACTTGATTCAGTGACTTTAAATCCAGGTAATTGCAAAAATTTTTTGTTGGTTTTTTGAAGTAAAATACCTTCACAAGGAACATGAAAAACACCGTTGACAATAATTTTATTTGTATCCATTCTTTCCTCCAAACATTAATATAATGAACGCAACTATATCTTAAAGAATTATAACTAATTTGTCAAGTATATGGAACTATTAGCCCCTGCAGGCAATTTTGCTAAAATGAAATACGCTATTGAGTACGGCGCAGATGCTGTTTATTTAGGTTTGTCAGATTTTAGTTTGCGAGCTAATATAAATGATTTTACATCCAAGAAACTTGAACAATCTATAAAATACGCCCATGATCGAAATGTTAAAGTTTATGTAACAATGAATATTTATGCTCATAACCGGCATTTGGAAAAAATAATTAAGGGATTAAAATTATTAAATAAATTGAAGCCAGATGCTGTCATTATTGCTGATCCTGGAGTTTTAAACTTAGCTAAGAAATATTTAAAAAATATTGAGATCCATTTATCTACCCAGGCTAATACTACTAATTGGCAAAGTGCTAAATTTTGGTATGAGCAGGGAGTTAAACGAATCATTTTAGCTCGTGAATTAAGTTTAAAAGAGATAACTGAAATACATAAAAAAGTGCCTAAACTCGAGCTGGAAACATTTGTTCATGGAGCAATGTGTATGTCATATTCCGGTAGATGTCTTTTATCAGCCTATTTTAATCAGCGGAGTGCAAATTTAGGCGATTGTTCTCATCCTTGTCGTTGGGAATACAATGTTTATCTTGAAGAAAAACAACGTCTCGGTGTTTTGATGCCAACAGAAGAAGATCAATTTGGTTCATATATTTTAAGTTCAAAAGATCTTTGTTTATTAAAGTACCTGGATAAGCTAAAAGAAGCTGGAATTACTTCATTTAAAATTGAAGGAAGGACAAAAAGTATTTCGTATTTAGTTAATATAATAAAGATATACAGCCAGGCAATTGAAATTAATAAAGCCACCTTAGACCCTTCGACTAAGCTTAGGATGACAGCTTCGGTTGCTAAAAGACAAATAAATAAACTTTATAAAGAATTATATAAAATTTCTAATCGTGAATTTACAACAGCGTTCTTTTTCGGTGGTGAGAAAATACCAATGCAAAAATATGATGCACCCTATGTTAGACCTGATTATGAATTTTGTGGGGAAGTTATCGGCAGTAAAAAAGTTTCCGCCAGGGGCGGATCCGCCTCTGGCGGAAAAGAAAGTTTTGAATATAAAATTAAAGTTCATAATGTATTAAAGCAAGGAGAAACAATTGAAGTTATTACTCCTGATGATAATTTTAAGATTAAACTACCAAAACTTTACGATTTAGATAAAAAAGAGTATGTAACTAAAGTTCACGGTGGACAAGACAAGGCTATTTTGGTTAAACTTAATAAAGAAATACCCATTATGAGTATTTTACGCAAAAAGAAAGTATTATAATGTGATATTCGTAGATTTGTATTTAATTCGTAAATTCGCCTGCCTGCCGGCAGGCAGGTATCATCATGATTTCATATTTAAAAGGAACAATTTCATACATCGGGGAGAATGATTTAGAGATTATAGTTAATAATGTTGGCTATAAAGTTTTTGTGACAAGTGATATTTTAGATAAGGCAAAATTAGATCAAGAAATTGAAGTTTTTACTTTTCAAGACGTCAAAGAAAATACTTTAGATTTATACGCTTTTAATAGTAGAAATAAATTAGATTTATTTGGTAAATTAATTTCAGTTTCTGGGGTTGGTCCAAAGACTGGCCTTAATGTTTTGGCATTGGCTACTGTAGAGGATATTGAATCAGCTATTATTCGTGGTGAGGCTTCTATTTTGACAAAAGTCTCAGGTATAGGTAAGAAAACAGCAGAGCGAATAGTTTTAGAATTAAAAAATAAATTTTCCAAAGGAAAGTCAGTTTTGATAGGTTC
>JAUVKC010000069.1 GCA_030592165.1 Candidatus Buchananbacteria bacterium
GTGTTTACTAAATAAGTTTATCTAATATCTAAAATAATAAATTTATGTCAGAAAATTTAACTAAACGCCAAAAACAAATACTTGATTTTATAAATAATTTTATTGCAGACAATGGGTACGCTCCAAGTTATCGGGAGATAGGTGATAATTTCGGACTTTCTTCTACAGCCACAGTGGCAGAGCATGTGCAGGGTTTGGAAAATAAAGGCTTTTTAAAGACAGACCCAAATGAAGCTAGATCTATTGAGATTATCGAAAATGAACGAGCTGAGGCTATCTTTTTATCATTAGCTGGTTTAATTACAGCAGGGGAGCCAATTGAAGCTGTTGAAGACAAAGAACAAATCGCAGTTCCAATTGATTTTGTTAAAGATGAATCAAAATCATATGTCCTGAAAGTAAAAGGGGACTCAATGATTGAAGAGGGAATTTTTAGTGGTGATTATGTGATAGTTGAGAAAAATGAAAGTCCTAGAAATGGACAAGTAGTAGTAGCTTTGCTAGATAATACTTTTGCTACATTAAAAAAGTTTTATAAAGAATCTAATAGGATTAGATTACAGCCGGCAAATTCTTCAATGAAACCAATTTATGCAAATAATGTTTTAGTGCAAGGTGTTGTTAGGGCAGTAATCAGGAAATTTGAAGCTGTTTAATAATTTAATATACACTTTATTTTATTGGGTTGAGTTGAACTTTAGTAACGTATCTCTAAACAAAACTCACCCCATTAAATGAGGTGAATTTCGTTCTTGCTGAATTTACATCTCTTACTGGTAATAAGAGATGAGATAACTTATGATAAGCTCTCTTTTATTATTATAAAAGAATTGTTAGAAATATACAAATTAATAAATAAACAATAAATTTATGTCACGTAAACAAAAAGCAATTTACAGAAGAGTTATATGCAGATTTTTTTCAGTTATGCATTCACTTGATCCAAGTTTAAAAATTAAATAAATTTTTTATAACCTATTTTAAGTAATAGGAATTTTAACTAAGAGTAATGATCGGTTGATTTTATCTGCTAGGTGGTATGGGCTCTGGTGGTAACAAAATCAGCCGAATCTATTTTTTTTATGATTATAAAATATCAGGATAAATTTGAATCAATTTTTTATGCCATTTTGTATAGCAATTTAACTGGTTATCTTTTAGTCTCAAAAAATGAGCCAGACAATTTATTTAATAATAATGATTTTGTTGATATAGATAATTTCAATTGGCTTGAAATTTTAAATGAACATTCAGCTAAATATGGTGAAATAAAATGGCTTGATTCAGATAATAATCAATTAATTTATTTCAAAAAAACAATTGAATTTATTTTTGCTCAAAATAATAATGAGAAATATGTAATTGTCAGTGATTTACTTAAACAGGCAATTAAGTATGGTTTGAGCTATGTAAATAACCAAGCATTAATTAGCCGACAAACAAAGATTAAGATTAATAAATCAAAAATAGATAAATCAAGAATTAAGCAAAAAGTTATATTGTTTGAAAATATATAGAATTAAATAAAAAAGAGAGTTTCTACTCTCTTTTTTATTTTATTATTACTTTTGTTTCTTCATTTGCCCAGCTATATAATCTCTCCATTTTTTCTTGTGGAACGTTTACACATCCACCTGAAACATTTTCTTGGCCGAACTTTTCATGCCAGTAAGCAGTGTGGATGTAATAACCTAGACCGTTTCTTTTGGTGAATTGTAAATTCCATGGTGTATTGGGATAGCCATAGTAATGTTTGATAGGGAATTTTTGGGTAATATGAAATTCTCCACGTGGAGTCGGTGTGCTTGGTTTTCCTGTTGATATTTTGAATTCATCTAATATAATGTTTCCTAATGAGTATTTTAAATTGAAATTTGCTATATCTACTTCAATTTTTTTCTCTAATTTAATTGTTCCTGAATCTGTTGGTGAATATCCATTATAAACTTCAGAACCGTCAAGAAAACCATCACCATCTGTATCTCTTACCATTAGGTTTGTGCCAAGTTTAATTTCCCATTCGTCGTTTAAGCCATCATTGTCAGTATCAGCCTCATACATTTTTAAATACTTTTGTTTAGGTGAGTAATTGTTGGCTACTTCTTGTCCATCATTATAGCCATCATTATCAGTATCGGAATTGTTCCATGAAGTTTGATATATAGCTTTTTCTTGATAATCTGTTAGCCCGTCATTATCTGTATCTTTATAAACATCAGGATTATCAGCAAAAACCAAAGAAGCAATTACGATGGTAATCAAAAATACTATAATAAATATGGCAATTAAATATTTTTTCTTTAACATATATGTATTATAGCAAGAATTTGCTATAAATTTAAGTTTGTGTTAAGTTATTCTTAACCTTGACTGCGATAAGGATAAATCCGCGCAAAAACAATATTCCCGCGGGAACATGTTGTGCAATGCAACTTTTAAATGATTTTAAGGCGATCTAATTTTGCGGAAAATGAGCTTGCTCTAGGACTTTACGTCTTGTTCATTAGCCTATCGAAAGATTTGTAGAATCAATAGGTTAAGAGAATTGTGCACAAATGAGGCACTGCGTGGTCAAGGTTTCTCAAAAAATAAACTCTCCATATGTAAATATGGAGAGTTTTTCATTTAAAATATGATATAATTAATTTATGAATTTTAGGATAAGATATTTTTTTACTTTTAGTTTCATTTTTGAACTGTTTTTGTTCTCGTTTACTCTGTATATATCTATAGGGACATCTTTGAGTTTATATAAAAAATTATCAGCAACTAATATATTAACTGAAAGTCCTTCAAGTATATACTCAGTTTTTCAGTTTGTTATTATGTTTGCTGTAGCCACATTATTATTGTATATAATCTTAAAATACTATAAAAAGGCCTGGGTGATTCAAGCTCTTTTTTATTTGGCGATTATTGAAGGACTTTTTGTCTTTTCTTATGCTTATTTTGAATGGCCATATTTTATTTATATGATGGTCTTTTTACTTGGTAGCTTGTTTATTTACAAAAATGTCTTGGCTCATAATGTAATTATTATTTTCGTAATTACTGCCATTGCTTCTATTTTTGGTTTAAATTTTGAGCCTAATTCAGTGGTCGTTATTCTTATATTATTAGCTATATATGATTATTGGGCAGTTTATAAGACTAAGCATATGGTGACTATGTTTAAACAAATAGCTGAGAAAAAGATTCATTTTGCCATAATTATTCCCCATGATTTAAAAGGTTTATTTAAAAAAATAAAAGATGTACATCCTTCAGTTGACTTTATGTTTCTAGGTACAGGGGATATAGCTTTACCAGCAATATTAGTAGTATCTGCTTTAAAAGTTAGTGTTTCAGCCAGTTTATGGACAATTTTAGGTGCTATGGGTGGTTTTATTCTATTATTTATTTTATTTACTGGTCAGGTGAAGCGTAAACCAATGCCAGGATTACCGCCAATTGTCTTAGGTACTATTTTAGGTTATTTGGTCTCATTTATTGTCTAAAAACAATTGTCTTAGTTAGAAATTTCAGATATAATTAATTATATAGATTAGATCTTCACGAAAGACTAATCATTACTAATATACGAATGGAGAAAAAATTAACATTCGTAGATTAGAATTTAATTTGTAAATTCGTATCGTGATGAAGTACGTTCCGTTACATGTCCATAGCCATTACAGTTTACTTGATGGTTTGGCTAAAATTGATCAGATAGTAGATAAAGCTAAATCTGATGGTATGGAAGCAATTGCCCTGACTGACCATGGTTCAATGTATGGTATTATTGAGTTTTATCAAAAAGCTAAAAAAGCTGGGATAAAACCTATTTTAGGTGTAGAAACTTATGTTGCTCCTTACGGGCTTGCGAATAAAAGATCTAAAATTGATGAAGATAATTACCATTTAATTTTATTGGCTGAAAATAAAACTGGTTATCACAATTTATTAAAATTAATTTCTAAAGCTCATCTGGACGGGTTTTATTATAAACCAAGAGTTGATATGGAAGTTTTAGAACGATATAAAGAAGGTCTTATTGGGTTATCTGCCTGTTTAGGCGGGGAGATCCCAAATTCAGTTTTAACGCACAATGATTTAAATAAATCCGAAGAAGTATTAAATAAATATTTGAATATTTTTGGTAAAGAGAATTTCTTTTTAGAATTACAACATCATCCAAACATGCCAGAACAAAAGGTAGTTAATGAAAAATTAATTGAATTGGCTAATAAAACAGGAGTTGGTTTGGTGGCTACTAATGATACTCATTATTTAAATACTGAGGATGATAAAGCTCATGATATTTTACTTTGTATTCAGACAAACAGAAAAGTTACAGAAACAAACAGGATGTCTATGATGCATGATGATTTTTCCTTAAAAACAACAAAGCAGGTAATTAATGAATTTAAAGATACCCCTGAAGCTATAGCAAATACTTATAAAATCGCCAGAAGATGTAATGTAGAGATTGAATTTGGGAAAAATGTTTTACCCCATTTTGAATTACCGGAAGGCCAAAATGATGATGATTATTTACGTGAATTATGTTATCAGGGATTGTCAAAAAGATATGGCGGCGATGTTACAGATCGTTTTAATTGGAATGTTAATGAAGAAAAATATTTAGCAAAATCATTGAGTAAAGAGTTTTTCAAAAAAGATATTATTGAACGCTTAGAATACGAGTTGTCAGTTATTAAAAAATCTGGCTATTCCTCGTATTTTTTGATTACCGCAGATTTGATAGACTGGTCAAAGAAAAATGGTATTGTAGTTGGTCCAGGTAGAGGATCTGCAGCTGGTAGTCTGGTTGCATATTTAACAAAAATTACCAATATTGAACCATTAACTTATGATTTGCTTTTTGAAAGATTTTTAAATCCTGATCGTATTTCAATGCCTGATATTGATACTGATTTTGCTGATATTCGACGTGATGAGGTTATTCGTTATGTTGAAGAAAAATATGGCAAAAGACATGTCTCTCAGATAATTACTTTTGGAACAATGGCTGCCAAGGCTGCAATTAGGGATGTTGGTCGAGCTTTAGGTCTACCTTATGCTTATTGTGATAAAATTGCCAAAATGATTCCTATGATGATGAACCTCACTGATGCTTTGAAGAAAACAAAGGAATTAAAAATGGAATATAAAAGTTCTAAAGATTGCCAAGAATTAATTGATAATGCTTTGAAACTAGAAGGTGTTTGTCGTCATGCTTCCACACATGCCTGTGGAATTTTGATTACACCAGAACCTTTAACAAATTTTGTGCCATTACAGTATTCTTCAAGTAATGATAAGTCAATTGTTTCACAGTACTCTTTACATCCTATTGAAGATCTGGGTTTGTTAAAAATGGATTTTTTGGGTTTACGGAATCTTACTATTATTGAGAATAGTTTAGAAACAATTGATAAAATTCATCAACATAGGATTGATATTGATAATTTAAAATTAGATGATAAAGCAACGTATGAATTACTCCAAGAAGGGGGAACAACTGGAGTTTTCCAATTTGAATCAGCTGGGATGAAC
>JAUVKC010000089.1 GCA_030592165.1 Candidatus Buchananbacteria bacterium
ATATCTTTTTGTGTTAGTGTTATTAGTTTCATAATTCTTAGATAATTAATTAATCATCTAAGTTATCACAATTACCATGACATTTCTATTTAACTCATGGGGTGACATTATCATTTAACTCTAACAAGAGCCACGCTGGTATTGACAAATATTATAATTCATGATATACTCTAATATAAAACACTGTTCTTTAAAATTACTTAATTACCCAACAAAAGGAGAAAAAAATGAAAAAGGAAGAGGAACTTAAAAACATTGTTCATAAAAAAACACAGTTTGAATTGTTTGTTGATCTGTCGTTTAAATTTTTAGTTTTTGCAGTCATCATTTTAGCCATAATAACCGTAGGTAAGTCATATCTGCAAACTGGAAAACAGGGACGAATCGCAGATCTGGTTACTAAATGTAACAACGGTACACTTGAAGAAACTACTTATTACGGAAAACCATGGCCGACAGACCCACCTCAAAAAATAGACCCACTTCAAAAAATAAACCCATACAAAAACAAAACAAAGTATCGATGCGGATACAAAGACAAAAATGGCAAAGTTATAATTCCTGATAAATATTATCAATGTTTTCCATTCATTGAAAAAAAAGCATTAGTGCAGATAGATGAAATGGTCGTTCCGGATGAATTTCTTTTTTTCTTTGCAAAATGTAAACAATATGAATACATAGACGAAAAAGGCAAAGTGATAACAAAAGCTGGCTGGTACGAAAGTTGGTCAGGAGGTATAGGTGGTTATAAAGACAGATTACCCCCTAAAGATTTTCGGGATTTCACAGGTGAGCAGCGTGATGAAATATGTAGCAGATTCAGAATAGTAATACATGATATATTTGATTAAATAAACAGATATATTAAATGACCCCCAGCACTAAATAAATGCTGGGGGTTTTTATTACTAAATACTTTCTTTCTCAACTCAATTCTCGTTTGTATTTCATCTTTACCAAAGATAAAAATGTTCACTACTAATATTTTTTTTAATTTAAAAACCCCCCAGCAATTTTCTGCCAGGGGGTATAATTTAGTTTTTCAAACCTTCTTTTATAACTTTTAATCTATCTGGTGGACCAACTTCCAAGTCCCACATTGAATCATTAACAGCTTTTTTGTCTTTCAGAAAAGCCATTTCTTTGTATGTATGATAAGTCCAGCCAATTCCCCATTCTTGCATAATTGCAATAACATCACTTAAATATTCATCGGCACCTGGGGCTACTCTTAGAGCCGTAAATTCAGTAACTATCAAGGGTATGTGCGGATAACTTTCTTGAAAATCTTTTAAGGGCATCATTGATTCTTTGACTCTATCCTTATCCCAAAAAGTTTTCCGCCATAAATGGCCTGTAAATTCTCCTGGGTATTGGGCTAGCTGATCAGTTTTTCCTTCTTTATCGTAAATTTCCCAATTAGCCCACTGAATCGTAAAATCATGAGGATGATACATATGAGCTGTTGCAATAACCTTACCATCATTGACAATAGCGTCGTCTGGTGTCCAATTCGAAAACGAATTCAGACGCCAACCATAAGGTGGTGTGACAATTACCCAATGCCTTTGGTCAATTTCGCGTATTTTTTTCAAGATCTTGACCTGTTGTACATTCCACATATCATGTTTTGTCTCAGGAGCATCCCAATCATTATGTTTCGGCTCAGGCTCATTAAATAATTCATAAACTACCACACCTTCAGGTTCATTTTTAAACTCTTCGACTATCTGTACCCAGGTGTCAACTTGTAGTTGTCTGAATTTTTCACCAACCCAATCTTCATTCCAAAGTCGAAAATCTTTATAACCATGAGACCATCGTACAAGACCAGGCATTTCATGCAAATCAATAATTGTTGTAATACCGTATTTCTTGTTTAATTTAACACTGCTTTTAAGCAGTTCCATCTTCTCAGGCATTATAGTCTGATCAAATCCAACAGTGTTTAGATCGTAAAGGTCAGTTATCATCAACATAACCCTTAGGGTATTTACACCCCATTCGGCTGCCTGCTTAACGTCACTTTCGGTTAAGCTGTTATAGCAGGTAAACCCTCTCATTTCACTGGCCTTCACCTCAGTAGTCTTAACTTCATTTGAATGTGCAACACTTATTACACATAAGATCAACATAAAACACAAGAAAATTAATTTAATCCTTTTCATGAAAGAACCTCCATTGGTTAAAGTTAAAAAAACACAACACATTTTCAATATTCTCATGAAGAGTAACACATATTTAATATTTTGTCAAGCTCATTCGGTAATGTGCGAGGACAATTCAGGTTTTTTTCTAGTTAATATAAACTGGGTAAATAAGTATAAACATGCTAAAAAACAATTAAAGAAAAAGTAATATTTTTACGTAAAAGAACAAAACTATTCGCACAAAAATCACACTGGAAGCTAAAGAAAAAAGGAATAACTAAAAACCAGTAACTTAACAAGCTCCATACTTAAAACGGTATTGGGGCTTTTAATTTTAAATGGTTGCAATGTAAAAACCGAGGCTATAAGGCCTCGGTTTTTTTGTTGTTATTTTATTTCATTCTCCTTAATCGCCGATGATACATGATCACAAACCGATGAACTTCATCTCTTCCACGAATCAAAATTTTCATCCCAGCTAACTTATTATCTAAATTCAAAGGCTTAATTTTATCATGTAAATAAATTTCTTCTTCACGCTTAGCTAAAGAAATTATATTTATATCAAGATTTAATTCACGCAAAGCTTTTCGTCCAGCATTTAATTGTCCTCTCCCGCCATCAATAACAATTAAATCTGGGATTTTTTTCTTTTCCTTTTTTAAACGATAATACCTACGTAAAACTATTTCGTACATCATCGCCGTATCATCTTGGTTAACACTAAATTTAATTTTAAATTTGCGGTATTGTGCTTTATTAAATTTACCATTATTTAGCTGAATCATAGCCCCAACATTATATTTTCCTTGTAAAGTTGAAACGTCAAAAAACTCAATTACTTTTGGTAATTTATTTAAATTTAAAATTTCTTTTAATTCGCTTAAGCCAGGTTCCAAACCTAAATTTGTTTCTAAATTCTTTTTAACTAAGTCTAAAAGTTTAGCTTTATCACCTTTTTGCGGGACTGTAAGGTCAATTCGTGGCAACATATTAAAACCAAATTTCTTGGCTTTTGTTTTTTGTAAAAAATTAGCGATTAATTTATGTTCTACAAGTTTCTCCGGTAAAATAAGTTCGCGTGGAATAAAATTTATTGAATAATATTGTTTTATAAAATCTTCAACTACTCCGTCATAATTTTTAAAAATAAATTTATGACGTAAAGTTATCAAACCTTTATCAATGTTAAAAATTTGAAAATAAATTTTAGTATTCACAACTAACCAATTAATCACATCCTGATCATATTTTTTTGGTACATCAATCTTTTGTTTAGCTTCAAGATGTTTAATAGCTTGAATCTGATCACGATAAATTTTAGCCAACTCATACTGTTCTTTTTGCGAAACATTTTTCATTCTCACTTTTAAATCCTGTAAAATATATCTGGTCTCACCTTTTAAAAGTCGTTCAGCGTTTTTAACATTAACTAAGTAATCTTGTTCTGTAATTAAATCTTCACAAGGACCAGTGCATTTATTAATATGATACTGTAAACAATTTTTCTTAGGCAAACGATTACAATTTCGTAATTTAAAAATATTTCGTAAAGTATTTAAAACTAATCTTCGAGCTGTTCCATCAGTATATGGGCCATAATAACGTCCGTCCTTAGTAATTTTACGAGATGTAATCATGTGCGGAAACTTTTCATCAGTAACTTTTATATAAG
>JAUVKC010000077.1 GCA_030592165.1 Candidatus Buchananbacteria bacterium
ACTAACGCTTGTTCTGGTTGAGTATCAAAAATAGTTGTTTGTTCTGCATTTTGAACCTCTTGCTTTTTTCTCGCCTCACTTAAAACAACTACTGCACTACCAAATAAGAAACCAATTATTACTGCTAAAATTGCATTTAAGATAATATTTGGTCTAACAGGATATTTACTGATAAAAACATCATCAACGATTTTTAGCTCTACATCTGTACCACCGCCATGATATTCACCACCTTTAGTGATTAATACATGAGCAATAGTATTGGCTAATTGTGAAGCTTCAGTTCGTTCAATATCAAATGTTTTAATTTCGATTATACCAGTTTCAGTAATTACATTTGCTTTTACATTCTTAATCCATTGCTTTCTACGTTCATAAGAATCTGTTGGGAACTTGTTGGCGATAGTGTTATTTGATTCAATTACTTCATTGTAAAAACTTGAAGTAGAGATAACACTGGCCAAATTCTTACCAATTCTTTCAGCTGACTTATTGGCTGTATAAGCATCAAGATTCTTATCTTGTCTTTGAATAACCAAAAGTTTAGTTGTAGCTGAATATTGGAAAGGTTGTAGCAAACTGATTATTAGGGCTAAAACTACTGTAACACCAATAATTAGGGCAACGATTTCCCAATTTTTTCTAAAGATTTTTGAATATTGTAGATTTTCCATATTATTTTAATTTATAATTAAACACTTTAAATCATATAGCTCCTAAAAGCTATTTGTATTGATTTCTAATTCTAGCATAATATTATGATTTTGTCAAGAGCAAAAACAAAAAACCTCCTTTTTGTAAGGAGGTTCTTATTAGACAATAATATTTTTTTAAAGAGTAATATTAATTTCTTTTGTTTCATTTTCATGCAAATACTTTAATAAAACCTGCTGTCCTGTCTTATATTCAAGTAAAAGATCGACTAAATCATGTGACTGACTGATCTGCTGATCTTCTATACTTAATAAAATATCACCTTCGACTAATTCAGACAATAACGGACTTTTTTCTTTAATAGCTAGACCTGATTTATCAGCAATTATTAAAGCCCCATTTTCTTGATTTTGTCGTTGGTCTGCTAAAAGACCGTCAATATCTGTTAAGTTCAAATAATTAATACCTAAATATGGTCTTTTTATTTCCTCTGATTTGAGAACCTGACTGATTATAGATTCAAAATAATTAATAGGTATAACAGTATTAATTGTGTTGCCTGAACCATATAAAAAACCAATTAATTCTGATTTAGCATTAAAGACAGGAGAACTAAGATAATCAGCTGAAAAATTATCACTTAATAGTATTTGCCGGTCAAGTGATTCTGAAGAAATTACCAGATCAAAAGCATTATTTACAACAAGATTTTTTTTATCTTTTATAATAGCTAAATCAATTTGATTCGTATCACTACTAAAAACATAGACTTGATGACCATCGTTTATTTCACTTATTTTTGCAAAATCCATAACAGCGAGATTCTGGGCATCAATTTTTAACCAAACCATCTTTGTTTCTGGATCATTAACCATATCTTCAATTGTATATATTTCTTTATCATGAGCAACAATTACAGCACTATTAATATTTGTTATCACCGATGCTGTTGTCATTAACCAACCATCGCTTGTCATCACAACGGCTTGACCTAAAAAATCACTAGGTAAAAAAACATTATCTAAAACATTTTCACTGGAATTTCGTTTTTGATAAATACTAACAACTGACGGTTCAATTTCATGTTTTAATTGTTCAATCCTCAAATTTTGTTCAACAACAACTTTTTTGGGATCACGAATGACTATATCACGTTGACCAATATTAGCTGGATCAGTAAAATACAGATCGCGGAAAAAAGCTAAATTAGATAAATAATAGCGCATAACTAATTCTCCAGTTATACCTGCTAAAAAACCAAGGATCACTGCCAAAATTATAAAAGTAAATAAGCCATTTCGTTTTTTTGATGTTTCTTTTTCCATATATTTTTACGTCCAAGGCGACGTGATAATAATTAATATTAATAAAATACTTGAGATTAATAAATAATGCAAGATTAATTTTTTATTCAAAGTATTAGTTAATTTATTTTTAAATATCCCCCACACAAAATAGAAAATTACAGACAATATTATAGCATTAACATAAAAATTTGTTGGTAAATAAGTTAAAGACCAAAAGAATTCAACAATTATCACATTTATAACCAAAAGATAAACATATTTCAAGCGACTTTTTATCTTATTTATCCATAACAATTGCGCCAAAATAAGGCTAGTAGTGATTATTAAAATCAATGAAAGTAACCACAGATTTAAGTTCAAAAAAATGATATAGGCATTCAAATTTAAAGCCAGCAAGAAAAAAATCATAATAGCAAAAACACCTGCTAAATTTTCTAAAGAAAATGCTTTGTAAATACCAGGTCTATAAAAAAAGGTAAATATAACTTCCAAATAACTAACTATGAATAAAGCAAAAACAATAATAACTATATTGCGCAATAAAGACGAAGAAATAATAGTCAAAAAACTAAAGGTGGTAACATAAAGTAAAATCGGTAAAACTGATAAATACAAAAAATCTTTAGACCAAAATTTTTCCTTAATAAAATTTTTCAGAATTAATATAAACAAAAACAAAGCTAAAATAAAAGGTACTATAATAAAACGTAAATCTAAAAAAGAATACCTTAGAATCAAAGCTAAAATAAGTGGGCCAACAATTACAAGTAATCTTTTTATCAGCATTTTAAATTATGAGTTTTATATCTTTAATAAAAATTTCTAATATCAGTTCCCCTTTATGCAAATCGATTTTTCTGATCTGGCCAAAACCTTCAAACATATTCAAAAAACTATTAATCCCCTTCTCACTAAAATAGGCGACTGATATATTAGCAAGAAAATTTGGTAAACGTAACAACCCAAGTTTAAACTCAACAACTTTTAAATCTATATTGTCATTTTTTATTCTTGGTTCAACATTTATTGTGAAAATAAAATTTGAAGGTTCTTTAGCTTTTATGAAAAATTCGATATTTTCTTCCAAAATAGCAATTTGGGCATATTCAATTTTTTGTGACATAGTTTCAGTGTCAGCTATCTGATCCCTGGCTATGGCTGTCAATTGTTGATCACTAAGTGTCATAAAAACATTAAAATCACCCAGTTTATTCAAAGATATCCCTGCTTGTGTTACTTCTTGCTGTAATAAAGCGATTATATCTTTTTGCTTAGCTGTGATACTACTATCGTCAACTTGATAGCTAGGCTGAGGTTCAGTATAAAATTTTTGACTAAAAAAAGGAATATGCCAAAGCCCGGTAAGTGCTACCAGATAAGCAAAATAAAAACCAACCACAACAGCCACAACAAGCACTGTTATTAAACAATTACCGCAACTAAAAAAACGTTTATTTTCTTTTCTTTTCAAACCTCTTTTAAGTCTATTAATTTCATCTTCCAAATTTTCTACTTTTGTATTTTTTTCCTCTACTCTACTCATAATATTATCTTTTTAATCTTCAATTCTTAATTCTTCTTCCTTTTTCTTGTCAAAAAAATCCTGAATAAAAACACTCAAAGCTGTAACAACCGGGATAGCCAGGATTAAACCAATAACTCCACCAAGTTTTGCCCCAATTAATAAGGCAAATATACTGATAACTGGATTTAAACCAACTGTTTTTTGCATTACCTTCGGCACTAAGATATGATTTTCAATTGCCTGAATAACCATATACAAAACTAAGACTAATAAAGCCAAAACTGGGGAATGGAAAAGTGTCAGCATAATTGCTAAAAATCCAGCAATCATCGGCCCAAGATATGGGATAAATTCTAACAGTCCTGCAATAATAGCCAAGATTAAGGCGTATTTTACGCCAAGTAAAATTAATCCAACATAAACTAAAAGAAAAATCAAAAAGCCTAAAATCAATTGCCCGCGTAACCAAAGCCCTAATTTTTTTTGAATTCTATTTACCAGCTGGGTTGCGTACGGCATTGATTTACCTGGCAATAATGAACGTAAAATTCTTTTGATCGCACTGTCCTGAACAAGTATATAAAAACTAATCACTAATATTACAAATAATGAAAATAAACCTGAGATAAAATCACCTAATTTTGAAAATACCCCTAAGGAATCAGGTAGTTGTAATTTGAGATTTGCTAAAGAATTTTCTAAACTCTGAGTTATACCGTATTTATCTAAAAAGTCACCCAATTTGGAAAAGTCTTTAGTAATTTTCTCCCAGTACTGAGGGAAATTTTGGGATAATTGATCAGCTTGTTCAGTAATCGGAGGAATAATAAGAAGAATAACTAAAGCAAAGATAGCTACTAAACATAAATAAACAATAATAACTGAAAGTGTTTTTGGTACTTTTTTTAATCTAAGCCAATTCACTGCTGGCTCTAAAATAGAAACCAGAATAATAGTAAAAAACAAAATCGCTACTACATCTCGTATTAAGTACAAGATCCAAATTAAAAACAAAACAATCAAAACTTTGATTATTGTATTTGTTGAAATCTCAATATTTACTTTTTTTGTGCCTATATCCATAAACTTAGTTTCTTTCATTATAGAAAATTAATCAAGTTTGGTCAATCGTAAATTAAGATCATCTAGGTTCAATAAGTAAGTGCAACACTTCTGATAAAATAGAAGTGTATGAAATATAAACAACTTACAATTGAAGAACGAGAACAAATACAGGAGATGCTATGGCAAAAACGTTCAATTAGAGCTAT
>JAUVKC010000002.1 GCA_030592165.1 Candidatus Buchananbacteria bacterium
ATTTCAGCTCCAACTAAATCAGAAGATATTAAAACTTATGTTAGGGGAGTGAATGATAAGAAACTAGGTAAAGATAAAATAATTTCTAATGCTTCATGCACAACAAACTGTACAGCTCCTGTTATAGGTGTTTTAAATAACAAATTTGGGGTCAAAAAAGCCCTATTAACAACTGTTCATGGTTATACTGCCACTCAGAGCCTTATTGATGGTCCAAACGCTAAAGATCCACGTAGAGGCAGGGCAGCTGCCGCTAATATTGTCCCGACGTCTACAGGGGCTGCTATTGCTACAACTTTAACAATACCTAGTTTGAAGAATAAGTTTGACGGTATATCAGTAAGAGTACCAGTGCCCGATGGTTCATTAGTTGATGTAACAGCTGTTTTGAAAAAGAAAGTAACTGTAGAGCAAGTTAATAAAGCTTTTAAAGACGCTGCGAAAAATCCATTGTATAAAGAAGTTTTGACAGTAACAACTGAGCCAATTGTTTCTACAGACGTTATTGGTTCTCCATACTCAGCTATTGTTGATTTACCTTTTACAAAAGTAATTGGCGGTGATTTAGTAAAGGTTTTGGCCTGGTATGACAACGAATACGGTTATTCATGTCGTTTAGTAGAAATGGTTGAGAGGATTAAATTATAAAAATTGATTATATTTGCAGTCCGCTAATATTTTGAGCGGGCTGCTTTTTTTTCCATGGATATTTTGCTATAATGAAATAAGGAAATTAGAAATTAATTATATTTTTACCAATTTCAAATATCCAATATCCATCTTATGACAAAAGCTCAGTTTAAAAAATTTACAGATTATTTGATCAAAAATAATCAAGTGATTGCTCCTCAATATGATGTTGAGGAAATTTTGCATTTGAATGAATTGAATAATTCAGCTGATTTATATTTGGGAACTGAATTGCCTTTAGACTCCTGGAAGTTTTATATGCTTCCACATGATCAGAAAATGTTTGAATATCAGGGAGATAAACTAAAAGAAACTTTACCAAAAATTGATAAGCAAGTTTTTCTTGGTGTTTCAATTCTAGATATGCAAGCATTAACGTTGCTAAACCAAGTCTATGAGAAAGATGCTTATTATCAGGATATTAAAAAGAAAACAATAGTTATTGGCACATCTTTAGTTCCTAAAGATGGCTTTAATAAGTTTTTTGAGGTTTTTGAAGAAAACAAACTTGAGCATTTACAGTTTGATATCTTTTTAGCAGTTCAAAAAGATAATTATAAAATATTTACAGGTTCAAATGACGGTCAAAGACTTTTGGATAAATTCTCCGCCAAAGGCGGATCCACCTCTGGCGGAGGTTACAAAAAATATCAGCATATTGAATATGCCGGACCAATTAGGGAAGAAGGACTTGACCAAAGAATGGTTGATATTAAAGACGCTATGCAAAACAATCATAAGGATAAGATTTGGCAAGATTTGGGTAAACGTTGTATAGAGTGTGGTAAATGTACTATTGCTTGTCCGGTTTGTTTTTGTTTTAGGATGTATGACCAGGCTGATTTAGATCAGGATAAAGGAAGACGTAGTCGTTGTTGGGATTCTTGTTTTTATAACGAATTTACTCAAGTCGCTGGGGTTACTCCAAAATCACCAAAACATCGCTTTATGACAAAAACTGCTGAGAAAATATACTTTTGGTATGAACATCATTTTGTCCGCACACCTGAAAGTTTTTCTATGCCTGGTTGTGTTGGCTGTGGTCGTTGTACAAGGACATGTCCAGCTGACATTGACATAACTCAGACGATTCAGGATATTTTGAAGAAAAAGGAATGAATTCCAAATAATAAATTATAAATTTTAAGTCAATTTTAAATGATAAATGACTGAAAATAAAAACAATTTTGATTTAGAAGAAAGAACAGCAAGATTCGGAGAAAATGTGATTGATTTTTCTAAATCTATTCACGAAAACAATATTACTAGATCACTAATTAATCAATTGGTTAGTTGTGTTACTAGTATCGGAGTAAATTATATGGAAGCAAATGGCGCTGAATCAAAAAAAGATTTTAAACATAAAATAGCACTTTGTAAGAAAGAATCAAAAGAAGCCATGCATTGGTTCAGAATGATAGCCAAAGCAGTTAATGGAAAAGAACAAGAATGCCAAAAATATCGACAGGAGGCACATGAATTAACATTAATTTCTTGTAATAAGAAAAATTAAAATTATAGTATTTGTTATTGATTTATAATTTAAAATTAAACATTTAAAATTTGTATAATATGCATAACGATTACCAAACATTTAATTCGAAAATTTTAAAAATAGGGAAGGAGGGTTCTGATTCCAAGACCTATACTTTAAGTTTGCCGTATAAAGGTTTTAAATTCGCACCAGGCCAGTATGTTATGATATCGTTGCCAGGTTTTGGTGAAGCGCCTATTTCGATTTCTTCTGATGTCAGTGAAACAAAAAATTTTGAATTAACTGTGCGTCGTTCAGGTGTTTTAACTACTGAACTGCATAAAAAGAAAAAAAGCGATATTATTGGTATACGCGGGCCGTATGGTAATGCTTTTCCAATGGACTTAGGCAAAGGTAAGGAAATTTTAATAGTAGCTGGTGGTTGTGGGATTGAACCTGTTAGGCCTTTAATTCTCGATGCAGTACGAAATCCTAAAAAGTATAAAAAAGTTTCTATTTTTTATGGTGCAAGAGATGAAGATGCTATGGTTTATGCTAAAGAATATGCGAAATGGAAAAAAGTTTGTGATTTTAATTTGACATTGGATAATCCTAAATCCAAGAAGTTTAGAAAAGGGGTTGTTACTACCTTGTTTGATGTTAAAAAAATCCCAACTGACTCGATTGCTTATATTTGCGGACCGCCGATTATGTATAAATTTGTGATCGAAAAAATGATTAAACAAGGTTTTGATCCGAAAAATATATTTATGTCATTAGAGCGGCATATGGATTGCGGACAAGGAGTATGTCAGCATTGTGCTGTTGGTCCTTATTATGTTTGTAAAGATGGACCGGTTTTTTCTTATGAACAGTTAAAAAATTTTAAAACCTGGTTAAAGCCAATTTAATTATAAAATATAAAAAAACTGGACTAAGAGATCTAGTTTTTTAATGCTTAGACGTCTTGTCTTGTGGTGACTTTAACAAAAATTATAGGTTATATTGTTAATTTTTTAAAAATATGCGATCATTTAGTTAAGTTAAATAAACTAATAGTAATATATGCAAAACTCATTTGGTCACAAAATATGTAAAATTAAAGATCTTTTTCATGATGATAGGGTAGATGTAAGTATTAGGCAAATTCTTATTAGGGTTTTTCATTATTTAGGTATTTCTAGTGATAAGTCAGATGAAATTATTGATGAGTGTATTAATATTGCCAAAAATTATGACACATTAGAATCATATGAACGTTCAGCTCATGAGATTTTAAAAAAAGAAGGTGTGGTTGAAGAGCTACCGAAAAAATTAGATAAAAGAGCTCATATAATTTTTAATCAAATAAAGCCTTATCTTTTAGATGGTTCTATTCTTGATTTAGGATGTGGGGATGGTAGAGTCGGTCAGCTGGTTGCTGATTTCGGTCACCACGTTGTTTTGGCTGGTATTTGTGAAAATGAAAATATTGAAAATATAAAATTACCTTTTAAGATTTTTAAAAAAAATCAACCATTGCCTTATGGTGATAATGAATTTATAAATACTTTAGTTTTAACTGTACTGCATCACAGCGATGACCCTTTGTTTTTATTAAAGGAAATACATCGCGTAACAAAGGATGGTGGTAGAGTTTTGGTTCGTGAATCAGTCTATGGAGTGACTAAAGATAATTTATCAAAAGTAGAATCTGTTCGTGGCAAATATTATTTGGATCTAACAGCTGAACAGCAGAAAATGGTAAATATTTTCTTTGATCATTTTTATAGTACTATTATTCTTTATTCAGAAGATCCAGAAAAAAAAATAAAATTGCCATTTAATTTTAATACACCAGGAGGCTGGAAGACTTTTTTTGAAGCCAATGGCTTTGATCAAGAAAAAGTTGACTATCTCGGAGTAGATCAGCCAACTGTACCTGAATATCACACTTTACATGTTTTGAGAGTAATTAAATAACAAATCAACAATATGAAAGAAGCAGTGTTTTATATAATACTGCTTTTTTGGTATGATTATGAATATGGAAGTTTTTCAAATAAAAAATAATATTAATAAAATTATTTTAGCTATGGGACCAGAATCTGATGGTAATTTTTGTATTCTAAAAAAAAGTCAGTTATATTATTTTAGTGGTTATGATGATTTGTTAGATGAAGATAATTATGTTAATTACAAGAATGAATTATTAGAATTTATTAAAAATAATAATTTGGTCCCTGATGTTATTTTAATTGATTTACATCCATTGTTTAAAACAAGTCTATTGGGTTGTGATTTAGCTAAGAAGTACAATGCAAAATTGATCAAAGTTCAGCATCACCATGCGCATATTGGCTCAGCAGTTTTAGATAAGATTATTAGTGATGATAATTATAAAATAAAGAATTTTGGAGCAATTACTAGTGATGGAACAGGTTATGGTTTAGACTGTAATGTTTGGGGAGGAGAGGTATTTAAGTATGAAGTGGGAAGTATGAAGTATGAGAGAATTGGGAGTTTAGAGGATCAGATTTTGATAGGTAGTGATTTGGCGATTAAAGAACCAGCCAGAATGATGTTAAGTATTTTATTAAAATTAAATAAATCCAGGGAATTAGTAAACTCCATGGTAGTCGATTATTATTGTGAAAAAGAATTAAATATCTTGATAAAGCAATATAAACAAAAATTTAATTGCCAGACAACTACTAGTACGGGCAGGGTATTGGATGCAGTCTCTGTTCTCTTAGGTTTTTGTGATAATAAACGTGATTATAAACATCAGCCGATTGATTTTTTGGAGAAAAATTCTGGTGAGCCATATAAACTTGAACCTAAAATTGAATTTGATAAAATTCAAGATAGAGATATTATTTCAACATCGTATTTATTTGAATATTTAATTGATAACCTTGATAAAGATAAACAACGTTTAGCAGCGACTGCCCAATTATATTTGGCTCAAGGTTTTTTTCAAGTCATGCAAAAACAAGGTTTGTCTGATATTTATTTTGCTGGAGGTATGGCTAATAATAAAATAATGTCAGAATATTTTCAGTCTCTTGGCGTTTATTTAAATAAAAAAATCCCTTGTGGTGATAAGGGGATTAGTTTGGGTCAAATAGGTAGTTATATTTTAACAAATCCTGGGGATTAATTTGCCTCTTGGCATTTCTATTTTCCTTAGAGAATTAAATTTTGTTTTTAAAAATACACCTTCACCCATTTCAACCTGACCGATAATCTTTGCTTCTTTATTATATTCTTTTAATTTATTTAAAACTGATTCAGTGTTTTCTTGACCAACAGAAGCAATAAAGCGTCCTTCTGACGGTAAATTAAAGATATCTAAACCTAATAGATTAGTTAAAGCTACAACCTCTTTTTTATAAGGGAGTTTTTTTTCGTCTAGAATGATTTTCACTTTAGACTTCTTGGCAATTTCATTAATATTTGCTGCCAGACCTCCTCTGGTTGGATCTTTAGCTGAGGTTAAATAATTTTTAACAGAATTGATTTCATTAATTAATGGCTGGCAATCGCTTTTGATTTTTGTTTGATAGTCGAATCGGTAGGCTAGTAATGCTAATCCATGTTCTCCTAGATCCCCAGAAGTAATAATATTATCACCTGGTTGGCAACCAGAATTATTAATTATATTATCAGCCAAGCCAACTCCTGAAGTAGTGACTTCTATTTTATCTAATTTCCCTTTATCAATTACCTTAGTATCTCCTGTAACAATAGGGATTTGTGTTTCTTGAGATATTTGATTTATGGAGTTAGCTATTTTTAATAAATCTTTTTTTGGGAAACCTTCTTCTATGACAATGCTTAAAGATAAACCAATTGGCTGAGCGCCCATAACAGCCAGATCATTAATTGTGCCACAAACTGCTATTTTACCAATATCACCTCCAGGGAAAAAAATCGGATCAATTATAAAAGCATCAGTTGTAAAAACTAATTTTTGATTACCCAAATCATAGACAGCTGAATCGTCTTCAATATTGCTCCAATCTTTTTTTAAATTAATTATTTGGCGAAGTTCTTTTATTAGTTCATTGTTTTTAAAACCACCGCCACCTTGTTCTAATTCAATCATATTAAGAATATTTATAATTTATATGACAGGCACCTTCAACTGACACCATGCAGGCTCCCTGAGGTGTCTCTGGGGTGCAAGTTTTGCGAAAAAGGGGACAGTCATTGGATTTTTTTATTCCTTGTAATATTTGTCCGCAAATACAATTATTTTCCATTGGTTTAAATCCTTTTTTTATATTAGTAATTAAATCTTTATAAATAAATTTTGCATCATTGTCTTTGAATTTTGCTTTGATTTTTAAACCTGATAGGGGAATAGAGCCTAGACCTCTCCATCTAGCATCTTTTATTTCAAAAACTTCATTGATTAAATCTAAGGCTTTTTGATTACCTTTTTCACTAACAACTCTGATGTATTGGTTGATTACTTTATTATTTTTATTAATAATCATTTCAATCAAAAGTTTTATTGATTCAATAACATCTTCAGGTTCAAAGCCAGTGATTACTTGTGGAAATTTGAATCGGTTATAAATCTTTGAACCAATAATGGCAGAGACATGGCCTGGATTAATAAAACCATTAATTTGAATATCTTTATTACTAAGTAAGGTCTCCATGGCTGGTGGAAATAATTTATGACTGGAAAAGACAGTCAGTCCTTGTTTTATTGCCCAGGCAGTCATTGGGGTTGTTGTTTCAAATCCAATACCAAAGAAGACAAGTTTTGGATATTGTTTTTGAAGTTTTAAAGCATCTTCAGTTGAATAAACTATGAAAATATTTTTCCCATTTTGTTTGGCTTTTTCAAGAGTTGACTGTCTGCCAGGTAAAGTTAAAGCGTCGCCATAGATGGCTATAGGAATATCATTTAAGGCCAAGCCAATTACAATATCAATATCTTGTTGATCAGTTACACAAATAGGACAGCCAGGCCCGGAAATTAATTCAATGTTTTTTGGTAATAAACTTTTCAAATTATACTTGGCAATAGTTTGGGAATGAGTGCCACAGAGTTCCATTAATTTAACATGATCAAGTTGCTGAGCCATGTTTTTGATCTCGTTGATATTTTGTTGTGTTGTTTTATCCATTATTAAAATATTTAAGTGTTTTGGCTGCGTCTTTTTTTGATAATTTTTCAATAGCAAATCCAGCATGAACAATAACATAGTCATCAACTTGTCCATCAATAAGAGAGACATTGGCTTCTTTTTCTAAACCGTCATAATCAATTATAGCCTTATGTCCTGAGATACTTTTTATTTTTCCTGGAATTGCTAAACACATAATATTATTTTATCATTTTATTGTTTAAAATTCTACTGCGAATGTGTTATAATAATAAAAAATAAGGTTATGACTAAAAAAATAAAAAAACCCAGCGTCGCATTTATCAGCTTAACGTCTTGTGAAGGTTGTCAGTTTGCTATGCTTGATTTACATGGTAAATTTTTTGAGTTAACAAAGTACATTGATTTGGATGAAATTCGTTTACTTGAAGACGAAAAAGAACGTTCTCATTATGATATAGCTTTTGTTGAAGGTAATCCTGTGACTAAGGAAAATTTACGCACCTTAAAGCGTATCCGTAAAATCTCCGATGTAGTAGTTGTTTTAGGCGGCTGTGCTGATATTGGTGGGGTTTGGGAAATAAAAAATTATCATGATTATAAAAAAATTGGTGCTTATGTGTATAAGGAATGTGAGACTATTGAAAATGAAAAAATTATTGAAGTACCTAAGGCGATTAAAGTTGACTATGTTTTGCCAGGTTGCCCGATAGATGCTCAGAATTTTTTAGATCTGGTATATAGTTTGATTAATGGCAAGCCATGGGCCTTGAAAATGAATCCGGTTTGTTATGAATGTCAGATAAATAAAAATCCATGTCTATTGCAGGAAGGTAAAATATGTTTTGGCCCAATAGCTGTTGGTGGTTGCAATTCAGTTTGTTTAAACTCACGTCAAGAATGTTGGGCTTGTCGAGGTATCTTGGATCAGTCAGATGAAAAAATAACTAATTTAATAAAAATACTTGCTCATCATGGCTGGACAAAAGATGATATAATTGAAAAAATGGAATTTTTCGGAGCAAGGGATAGAATTGAAAAAGCTTTAGTAACTCCTGAAAAGAAAAAGAAATAATTTTAAATAAAATTTTTAGTATAATTAAAAAAGACGAGAAATTTCTCGTCTTTTTTTGTTTTTGAGGTTAATTGTGTTGTTTTAGTATTGATTTTTCTTCTTTATACACTTGGAGTGCATTTAGAATAGCATCATTTTCTTGCTCTTTTTTTTGACTCGCCATTTTAATGACCTTGGCAGTTTGAGTAATCATGGCAGTTACTTGAGCTTCATGTGACATTACGGCTGGAATAGTTTTTGCATAAGGTCCTGGTATTTGAGACCAGTGATCTGTTCCACAATTACATATTCCACCATCGTCAATGAATCCTCCACATCCAGAGCAACTATTCCCGAATTGACCAGGATATATTGGTTTGTCATAGTCAATGGTGAAATGTTCTTGGCCGAGATCTTTTGCAAGTGCATCAAATACCAGCTGTGTTTGATGTTTGTCCCGTGTTCCTCTTTGAAGTAAGGAAATTGCGCAGGCGCTTAAAACACCTATCTTTTCCGCTTTGTTGGTCGTAGCAACCTTTTTCATGTTAGATTCCTCCGTTTTTGTTGTTAATGTTTCCTTACTAGTAGTTTTAGCACTAGTAAAGATCTTCTTTTTTTTATCATAATTGGTATTGATGATTTTGTCAAGTTTTAAACAAATTGAAAATTTGTTATAATATAATAAATTAATTATTAATTAAAGATCCATATGACAAAGTTTTTGACTTTTAATATAGATAAAGCTTACCAGGAAATTAAAGAAAGAGCAGAAGCAGAAGCAGTTACTAATAAAAATGCTTGGGATAGTTATGTTGAAGAATATATTAACGAAAAGATAAGTGTTGGGGAGTTACACCCTGACACAAATAACGAGGAGTGTATTACTAACTTGAAATCCCGTTGGGAAATTTATAAAAATAATATAAATATACATTAATATGAAAAGAAAAATAATTCAAATCAATGAAGAAAAATGTAATGGTTGTGGTAATTGCATCAATATTTGTGCTGAGGCAGCTTTAGAGCTAGTTGATGGCAAAGCCAAGGTTGTTAAAGATTTTTATTGTGATGGAATGGGAGCTTGTCTGGATGTTTGCCCTGTTGACGCCTTGAAAATTGTTGAAGCTGATGTTGCAGAATACGACCCTGAAAAAACTCAAGAACATGTAAAAGCGATTCGTGGCGAGGAAGCTGCAAAAAAAGTTCATGGAATCGCTAAAGACGATAATTTAGCTTGTGGTTGTCCTGGGACAACATTGAGAGAAATTGAGCTTGATGATTCAAAGGAGAAAAGTGATTTAGAGATTACTTCACAATTAACCCAATGGCCAGTTCAATTAAATTTACTTGGTCCTGGGGCACCCTTTTTTGATGATTCAGATTTATTAATCTGTGCTGATTGTGTTCCTTTTGCAGAACCAAATCTTCACCAAGTTTTATTAAAAGGAAGGTCTGTAGTAATTGGTTGTCCAAAATTTGATGATTCTCAAACTCATATTAACAAGTTAAGCGAAATTTTTAAAAGTCATAATATTAAATCTATTACAGTTGCGATCATGGAGGTTCCTTGCTGTAATGGTTTGTTGACTGTAGTTGAAGAAGCCTTGAAACTTTCCGGTAAAGATATCCCTATGGAAACTAAAATTGTTAAAATTCAAAAATAATTATTTAAAACAAGCAGGCGTTTTGAATTACCCAAAAACTGCTTGTTTTTTGGTTTTAAATTTTATTTAAATAGGGTATAATTAAGTCATCTAATTCCTTTATATAAAATAGAATCACACTTCGACTGGGCTCAGTGTGACATTTGAATATGTCCAAAAAAACTATAAAAATTAATCATATAGCAAAGATGGAGGGGCACGCAGGATTTGTTGCTCATATACTTGATGGTGATGTGAAAAAGGCTAAAATGGAGACTCATGAAGGCGCCAGATTGATTGAGGGTGTTGTTTTAGGCCGTGACTATTTTGAAGTTCCAATGATTACTGCCAGGATTTGTGGGATATGTCCGATTGTCCATTTTTTATCTTCAACTCATGCTATCGAAGAAGCTTTTGGAATTAAAGTATCTAGCCAAACCTTTTTGATAAGAAAAGTAATGGAACATTTGCAAATTATCCACTCACATGCTTTGCATCTGTTTTTTTTGTCGTTACCTGATTTTTTTGAGATTGAAAATGATTTAAATTTTATAAAAAAATATCCTAAAGAAACAGAGGCTGTGATCAGAGTTCGCCAGTTTGCTATTGATATGGTTGAATTGATTGGCGGTAGAGTAGTTCATCCTTTGACGATGGAAGTTGGCGGGTTTAAAAAACTTCCTTCAATTGAAGAGGTTAATAAATTAATGCAAAGATTTAATTCAGTTATTGAAGATGGTATTTTTGTTACTGAATTTGCCAGGAAAATAAATTATCCAAAATTTAAGCGTGAAACTGAATTTGTTTCATTGTATAGCCAAAATGACTATGAGATTTTATGGGGTGATATTATGACAAGTCATGGTAAAAAAATGAAGCCCAAAGAATTTTATAAGATGATCAAAGAACATCATCAGCCATTTGAAAAAGTTAAAAGAACAACTTATTTGGGGAAACCATATTTTTCCGGAGCTTTGGCCAGAATAAATAATAATTTTGATAAGTTAAATCCAAAAGCTAAAAAATTATGGAAGGAATCTAAACAAGAAATTCCTTGTTATAATACATTTTATAATGTTTATGCTCAGGCAGTTGAAATTATTCATAGCCTTGAGTCTATTAAATCAATATTTAAACAGCTTGGTAAAATAGATCAGAAAATTATTAAAGTTAAGGTTGTAACTAGAGCAGGTGAGGGTTGGGGCGCTGTTGAAGCACCGCGAGGGATTTTACTTGATTATTATAAGTTTGATAAAAACGGTAAAGTTTTAGAAGCCAATATAATTTCACCTACATCTCAGTTCCTTGCTAATTTAGAAGCTGATTTGTTTGAATATCTGCCAAATGTATATAAAATGCCTTTAAAACAGCGCAGAAGCAAAATTAGAACACTTGTCAGGGCATATGATCCATGTATAAGTTGTGCTACACATTAAATTTTAGGTTTAGATTTTATTTTAATGAAAGAATCGTAAATCCTCAAAATATCAAAATTAAAGATAAGGTAATATTTAATTAATATATATGACTACTCAAATCGTTATTTTATTTGTCTTGCTGGTTATGTCAGCTATTTTTTCTGGTATAGAATTAGCCTTTTTTTCACTTAGTGATATCAAGGTTAGAAACTTAGTTGATAAAAAAGTAAAAAACGCTCAAAAAGTTCAAAAATTAAAGTCAAACCCCGAGAAATTACTAATCACTATACTAATTGGGAATAATGTTGTTAATATTGGCGCTGCTTCGCTTGCTACTGTATTAGCTACTGATGCTTTTGGTTCAAGTGGGGTGGGGATAGCTACAGGTGTTATGACTTTATTAGTTTTAATTTTTGGTGAAATAACTCCAAAGTCAATTGCTAACGCAAAAAATGAAAAGATTAGTTTGTTAATGGCTAGGCCATTACTTTTATTAATGTATATTTTGTACCCGATAATTGTAATTTTGGAATTGATAACTAAATTAATTACTAAAGTAACTGGTGCTCAAGATGGGGCGTTGGTTTCAGAAGAAGAATTAAAGACAATGGCTAAAATGGGAGTAGAGGAAAGGGTAATTGAAGGTTACGAGGGTGAAATGATAAGTAAGGTTTTTGAGCTAAATGATATTACAGCCGAAGATGTTATGACTGTAAAATCAGAAATGCAGGTAATTGATTCACAAATGCTTTTAGCTGATGCTTTACCAATTATCTCAAGTTCACCATTTTCTAGAATACCAATTTATGATGACGAAAAATTAAATATTGTCGGAGTGATATATGCAAAAGATGTTTTAATAGAAGGCGCCAAATGTGTAGTTAGTCCTTCAGAATATGATCATAAAGGTATTAAATTGGCTGATATTGCCAGAAAACCACTTTTTGTCCCTGAAAATATACTAATAAATGATTTGCTAAAAGATTTTCAAAAAAGAAGAATCCAAATTGCTATAGTAGTTGATGAAGCGGGTACAATTCAGGGTTTAATTACCTTAGAAGATATATTAGAAGAAATCGTCGGTGAAATAATTGATGAAACAGATATTGAAAAAGATTTAATTAAACGATTGGATAAGAAAAGCATTTTAGTTGATGGTATGACAGAAATAGAAGATGTTAATGATTTTTTTAACATAACTATCAAAGCACCTCGTAAGGAATTTATTTCAAAGTTTCTTTTGGACAGATTTAAAAAAATACCAGAAACAGGTGATGAATTAGAAATCGACGAAATAACTTATTTTATCAGTGATGCTGATGAAAAGAAAATTAAGAAAATAAGAATAAGTAAAAAATAATGCATGATTTACACGAAGCTAATAAAATTTTAAAAATAATATTGGAATACGCTAAGGAAAATAATTTACAAAAAGTTAGCAGGGCTGTTATAAATTTAGGAATTATTGAAGAACATGGTCAGGAAATTTCTCCTGAAAATATTGAGTTTAATATTAATGTTCTGGCTAAAGGGACAGTGGCTGAAAATATTGAATTAGTTATAAATAAAGTAAAAAGTGAGTCATGGGAATTAAAAGAGATTGAGGGTGAATAAGAAAAAAGAAATTAGTTATTAGAAATTTGAAATTAGTAAAATGAAGTGATTTATTTAATTTTTTTTGCTATAATATAGCTATGAAAATAAAAACAATAAAACAAACAAAAAATCTCAAAAACAAAATAGTTTTACTCAGAGTGGATTATAATGTGGCAATTAAAGGTGGTAAGGTTTTGGATACACAAAGGCTTGAACGAAGTTATTCAACAATTAATTATTTGCTTAAAAATAAGGCTAAGGTTGTTTTAATTTCTCATTTAGGCAGGCCAGGAGGTAAAAAGAATAAAAAATTTAGTCTTAAACCAGTTGTTAAATATTTGAATAAAATCACCAAAAAGAATGTATTTTTTATTAATGATTGTATTGGTGAAAAAGTGCAAAATAAGATTGCACAGCTTAAAGCTGGGCAAATTTTGCTTTTAGAGAATGTGCGGTTTTATCCTGGTGAAGAAAAAAATGATCCTAAATTTGCCCAAGAACTTGCTTCATTAGGCGATATTTTTGTAAATGATGCTTTTGCTATGTGCCATCGTAAACATGCTTCTGTTTCAGCGGTTGAAAATTATTTGCCAGCTTATGCAGGATTTAATTTACTAGATGAAATAGAGAATTTAAGTAAAGTCTTGAAAGGTTATAAAAGACCAGCCGTAGCTATTATTGGCGGAGCGAAAATTTCAACCAAAATTAAAGTAATTGAAAATTTAGCCAAGAAATACGATTATATTTTGATTGGTGGTGCTTTGGCTAATAATTTTTTTGCTGCTCAAAAAATTAATATTGGTATGTCAAAATATGAGGAAGATTATGTGAAATTAGCAGCTCAATTATATAAGAAATATAAAAATAAAATTATATTACCAATTGATGTGAAAATAACTAATAGTGTTTTAAAAAATGCCAAACCAGTTAATATGAGTGTTATTGAACTTAATAATATTAAACAAAAGCAATGGCTGATTGCTGATATTGGACCTAAGACAGAAATATTTTATGAACATTTGATACAGCAGGCAAAAACTTTAATTTATAATGGTGCTATGGGGATTTTTGAAATAAAAAATTTCAGTCATGGAACATATTTTATTACTGAAAAAGTTGCTATGAAAAGTCTTGATGATACTTTTTCTGTAGTTGGTGGGGGAGAGACTTTGGTTGCTTTGCATAATATTGGCATGAAGAAATATCCGGATTTTGTTTCAACTGCTGGTGGTGCGATGCTAGAATTTCTCGAAGGTAAAATTTTACCTGGTATAAAACCATTAATTAAAAAATAATGAAATTAGATCAGGTCGAATTTATTGAAAATAAATTATTAGAAATCAGAAAGATTATCAGCCTAGATGATGCTTATCAAATATGTGGTGATATAATATCTAATGCTGGTGATGATATGCTGGACGGACATATTGATGAAATGTTAAAAGCGATGGGTTACGATAAGTTTTGTCGAAAAAAAATAAGTAAAATAATTAAAGAAATACAAAATTAAAAAATAAAATAATTACATGCTGAATACAAGGAAAATAAAAAAAATAAAAGCCAGGGAAATTTTGGATTCACGAGGTAATCCAACTATTGAAACAAAAGTGTATTTAAAAAATGGTCTTTGGGCCAAAGCCGCTGTACCTTCCGGGGCATCTACAGGTATCCACGAAGCTTTAGAATTACGTGATAAAAATAAGAAACGATATTTAGGCAAAGGTGTTTTAAAAGCTGTTGGTAATGTAAATAAAGACATTAATTATCTTTTGAAAAATATAGACGTCACCAAGCAACAGGATATTGATAAATTAATGATTAAGCTTGATGATACTGAAAATAAGAAAAATCTAGGTGCTAATGCTATCCTCAGCGTTTCATTGGCATGTGCTCGAGCCGGTGCAAAATCTGGTGCTATGCCATTATATAGTTATTTGAGAAAAACATTTAGAATCCATTACCAGGATTATAAAATGCCCATACCTATGATGAATATTTTAAATGGAGGAGCTCACGCAGATTTCGCTTTGGATATTCAGGAAGCTATGATTTTACCAAAGTCAGGCAAAATGGCCAAAAGAATTCAAATGGGTAGTGAGATTTTTCATCATTTAGGTCAAATTCTAAAAAAGAAAAAAATGAATACATTTGTTGGTGATGAAGGTGGTTACGCTGTTAATTTAAAGAAAAACGAAGATGCTTTCAAATTAATATTACAAGCGATTAAAAAGGCTGGATATAAACCATATAAAGATGTTGACCTAGCTATTGATGCTGCTGCTTCTGAGTTTTACAATAAATCAAAGAAAAGATATAAAATTGACGGTAAAAGTTTAACTGCTAATAAAATGATTGAACTTTATAAGTTATGGTTGAAAAAATATAAGTTGGTTTCGATTGAGGATGGTTTAGATGAAGACGATTGGGATAACTGGGCAAAGTTAACAACAATATTGGGTGATAAAAGTTTACAAGTAGGTGATGATTTGTTTGTTACTAATACAAAAAGACTTCAACAAGGAATCGATAACGGTGTAGCTAATTCAATTTTAATTAAATTAAATCAAATCGGTAGTCTGACTGAAACAATATCTGCAATTTATTTGGCTAAGCAAAATAAATATAAAACAATTATTTCACATCGTAGCGGAGAAACCTCTGATACTTTCATTGCAGATCTAGCTGTAGCAGTTAATGCTGATTATATTAAAACAGGTTCTATGTCAAGGATGGAGAGAGTTGATAAATATAATCGTTTAATGGAAATTGAAGAAGAATTAAGCTAAAAATGTAAATAAATAAAATAAATCAAGCTTTTGTTAAGGCTTGATTTTGTTTGGGTGATAATATAAACTATATATATGAAAAAATATAAAAATTTACCTATAGTTCTCATAATCCTTGATGGTTGGGGTATAGCGCCTGATGCCTCTGGAAACGCTATTTCAAGGGCAAAAACACCTCATTTTGATAAGTATGTGGCAACTTATCCTTCAATGAGATTAGCAGCCTCTGGGGCTTATGTAGGGCTTTCTACTCATCTTCCAGGTAATTCAGAAATAGGTCATATTAATATTGGTACAGGTCGCATTTTTCAACAACATGCAGATATAATAAATCAGGCTATTAATAATGGTGATTTTTTTGAAAATGAAGCATTTTTAAAGGCAATTGAGAATTGTAAAAAAAATAGAACAAAGATTCATTTAGTTGGTCTTTTAAGTCAAACAAATAAGCACTCTAAAATTGAACATGTTTATGCTTTACTGAAAATATTTAAAAAATACAGATTAACTCGGGTTTTTTTACATTTGATCGTTGATGGGGTTGATACTAGTAAAATAAGTGGTTTGGAAAATTTGAAAAATTTAATAGATTATATCGAAGAAATAAAAAGTCCAGCCCAGATCGCCTCAATTTGTGGTCGTCAATACGCTATGAATCGTCAGTGTGATTGGATAAAAACACAGCTTGCCTATAATGCAATGGCTTTGGGGCTTGGTGAACAAGCAAAAGATCCTTTGTCAATTTTAAGTACTTCGTATGAAAATGAAATTCATGATGAAGATATTAAACCTGCAAATATAAGTTTCCGTAATAAAGCTATTAGCAAAATTGATAATGGTGATAGTGTTATATTTTTTAATTACAGAAACGATGGTATGCGTCAATTAGTCAAATCTTTTGTTTTACCAGAATTTAATAAATTTGACAGACAAAAAGATTTTACTAACACTGTTTTTTGTGCAATGGTTAAATATGCTCCTGATTTACCTTTTGATCTGGTAGCTTTTCCGAAAATAAAAATTAAAAATAGTTTAACTGAAGTTTTGAATAAAGATGGTTTGCGTCAATTAAATATAGCTGAGACAGAAAAATTCCCTCATGTAACATATTATTTTAATGGTGAACAACACCTGGAATTTACCCATTATGATGAGATTTTAGTTCCGTCACCAAAGGTTGCTTTATTCAATAAAAAACCAGAGATGTCAGCTAATAAAATAACTGATGAAGTATTGCGGGCCTTAAGTGAAAACAAATACGATTTTTTAACAGTTAATTTTGCTAATGCTGATATAGTTGCCCACAGTGAAGATTTCCAGGCAACAATTAAAGCTTGTCAGGTTATTGATAAATGTTTAGGCAAAATAGTTCCAGTTGTTTTAAGTAAAAATGGAATTGTTTTAATCTGTGGTGATCATGGTAATGCTGAAGAAATGCAAAACATTCAAACAAGTGAAGTTGACGCAGGTCATAGTCGAAATGATGTTCCTTTTATTATGATTAGTAATAGCTGGGAGGGCAAAACAGGCGGTGTTCCAGATAGCTTAGGAGCTGATTTAAGTCTTGTTAAACCTGTTGGAAAATTAGCTGATATAGCCCCGACCATATTAAATATTTTAAAAATAGAAAAACCAGACGATATGACAGGTAATAATTTAATAAATTTATAATATGCCAGAACTGCCAGAGGTAGAAACAGTAAAAAGAGGTCTTGCTAAAAGTTTAAAAAATAAAGTTATTAAAGACTTTGATTGTGATTGGCAGAAAATGATTAATTATCCATTAAAAGATTATAGGGATAAGATTTTAGGGCTAATTGTTATTGATGTTGAAAGAATAGCTAAAATGATTAAAATAAAATTATCAGATAATTTAAATATTTTAATTCATTTAAAAATGACTGGTCAGCTTGTTTTTTCTCAGCCAGAAATAACTGAGGAAAAAGATTGTGTTATTGGTGGTCATCCAATTATCGAAGGTTTTAATTGTTTGCCAAATAAATATACACATGCTAAATTTATTTTCACTGACAATAGTCATTTGTTTTTTAATGACGTACGTAAGTTTGGTTGGGTTAGATTATTTAATGACCAGGAATTAAAAGACCAGATTGCCAAATTAAACATGGGAGCTGAACCATTAAGATCTGAATTTACTCTTAGATATTTACAAAATAAATTAAAGTCACGACCAAAATCAAAAATTAAACCATTTTTGCTTGATCCTAAAAACTTAGTTGGAATTGGTAATATATATTCAGATGAGATTTGTTATTTTGCGAAAATTAGCCCAGAAAGATTAGTAAAGTCTTTTAAAAAAAATGAAATTGAGTTAATATATAAGGGAATTCAAGCTATTTTAAAAGCTTCAATTAAAGAGCAAGGCACAACTTTTCGTGATTATAGAAATTCTTCTGGTGAACCAGGTGGATATGCTAAAAAACTCAAAGTTTACGGTCGCAATGGTCAACCTTGTTTAAAATGTAAACAAATAATTAATAAAACTAAAATAGCTGGCAGAACATCATCGTTTTGTCCTAATTGTCAAAAGTGATACCTGCCTTCGTAAAAGCTACGGGTAGCAGGGATACGGCAGGCAGATAACTTTATGGTTTATTCAAATAATTTCACAATTGAAACACAAGGGAAGACTGATTTGCATAATATTACTTCTGAGGTTGTAAAAATAATTGATGAGTCCAAAATTAAAAATGGTCAGGTTTTGATTTATATCACAGGAACAACAGCCAGTATTACAACTATGGAGGTTCAGGCTGAACTGGATAAAGATTTGAGCGAGGCCCTTGAGATTATAGCACCTGCTGACAAGGAATATCATCACGACAAGAAATGGGATGATCATAACGGTTATTCTCATATACGTTCAACTTTTATTGGTAATTCAATTACAGTACCTTTAGTTAATGGAGAAATAGTTTTGGGCACCTGGCAACAAATTGTACTTTTAGATTTTGATAATAAAAAAAGAGACCGTTTGGTCACAGTGCAGATAGTAGGTGAGTAAATTTTTAAAGTACTAAGCACTAATATCTAAATTCTAAACAAATAAAAAAACTCTAAATTATATTTTTTTGAATTAGAGTTTTAAATTTAAAAATTAAATTTTGTTTAGAGTTTAGTGTTTCGGATTTAAAAAAGTATTGCTATTATTATGCCAAGGAGAATACCTGCAGTTGCTTGTAGATATGTGTGGCCTAGCCTTTCTTCCAAAAAAGGATATTTATCTTCTTGTTTACCAGGAAGATCCTTGATTAACATATTTAGAATCTTAGCATGATTGCCAAGATAACGACGAAGTCCAACTGCGTCACGAACAATTAAAAATGAAATAGCGATAGCAATCGCAAAGGCAGCTGAATTAAACCCGCTTTGTAAACCGATTTCAGCGCATAATCCTCCGACCATCGCTGAATGCGAAGAAGGCATCCCACCGTAGCGATTAAAATTACTCCACGAAAATTGACCCTTTATAGCATCAATAATCACTTTGATTAATTGAGCGATGATTAAAGCAATGAAGGGGATTAAAACAATTTTGTAATCCATAAAATATGATTTATTTATTTTCAATATTATTAGGGTTTGTGCAGGGGATAACAGAATTTCTACCTGTTTCAAGTTCTGGTCATTTAGTCATCCTGCATGAAGTTTTGAATTTTTCATTGGATGATAATTTAATATTTGATGTATCTTTGCATTTGGGAACATTGCTAGCCTTGATTGTTTACTTCTTTAAAGATATTATAATCTATTTCAAGGCTTTTTTAAAGAGTTTTTTGAATTGGGATTTGAAAAATAATCTTGATCAAAGAATATCATGGTATATTTTAATATCTATGATCCCGGCTGCTTTTGTAGGTTATTTTTTTGAAGAAGTGATTGAGAATCTTTTCCGTTCAACTTTTTCAGTTGCCATAGTTTTAATTTTAGTATCATTTTTGTTCATATTAGCAGAAAAGTATTCAGCCCAAAACAAGGATTTTAATAGTTTAACATGGGTAAAATCTTTAATTATAGGTATTGCTCAGGCATTTGCTTTAATACCTGGGGTTTCTCGATCAGGTATAACAATTGTAAGTGGTATGTTATTTAATTTAAGTAGAGAGAAGGCAGCAAGGTTTTCTTTCATTATGGCTATTCCTATTGTTTTTGCAGCCGGAACAAAAAAAAGTATTGACGCCTTTGATGTCTTGGCAAGAAATGAGATTTACTTAATAATAATTGGTTTTATTGTCTCAGCAATTGTTGGTTATTTTGCTATTAAATACTTTTTAAAATTCGTCCAAAAGTATTCACTTAATTGGTTTGCCGGCTATAGAATTACTTTAGGTTTAATAATATTAATTTATATTTTTTTGAAATAATTTATGAAAAAACTTTTAATCATTTTAGTCATCTTAATTTTAGTTATTATTGCAGGTTGGATGTTTAAACTCGTCTATATTTCACAATCAGGTATAGGTGATATAAAAATTTTTACAATTGAATCAGGTGAGGGCGTTAATGCAATTAGTCGTAATTTGAAAAATGAAGGTTTACTTGATAATTCATTGATTTTTGAAACTTTGTTGTGGTTAAAGAATAATGAAAGTAAAATCCAAGCAGGGGAATATCACTTACAGGACACCCAAAGCATAAACGATTTAATTAAAACATTAATCACCGGAGAAGCAGTTATTAATGAAATTGAGATTAAAATATTAGAAGGTTGGAACTTGCGTGATGTAGGTTTTTATTTAGAAAATCAGGGAATTGCTCAGGCGGAGGAATTATGGGAATTAGTTGGTTTTCCTGGAGTAGACCACGAATTAGCAACTGACTTATCATTGCCAATAGATTATGCAGCTGATTACGAGTTTTTGAAAGAAAAACCAAAGAATTTAAGTTATGAAGGGTATTTGTTTCCTGATACTTATCGTATTTTTAAAAATACAACTGTTAAGGATATTGTTATTAAAATGTTAAACAATTTTGATAAAAAAATAACTTCAAAAATGTTAGGTGATATAAAAAATCAGGATAAGACACTGTATGAAATATTGACATTAGCTTCAATCATTGAAAAAGAAGGCGATACCCCAGAAAATAAAAAGAAAGTAGCTGGTGTCTACCACAATCGTTTGGAAATTGGTATGGCTCTTCAAGCTGATCCAACAGTTAATTATATTACTGGTAAAACAACTGATAGGCCAACTTATGAAGATATTGAAACAGATAATCATTATAATACATATATGTATCCAGGTTTACCGCCAGGACCAATTACTAATCCAGGCTTAGATTCGATAAAAGCCGCTATATATCCTGATAGAAATAATTATTTTTATTTCATAAATACACCTGATGGTGAAATGGTTTTTGCAAAAACTTTCGACCAGCACAAAGCTAATCGCGTTAAATATTTTAAAGATTAATTCGCAAATAGCAAATGGCTTATAAATATCTGCCATATGCCATTAGCCAAAAATTATGATAGACAAAAAACTTTTTACAAAACTTCAAAAAGATTATGAATCTTATGATATTGGTCGTAGAATTATAATTAAGCATTCAAATGATATTTTGAAATTATCAAAGCAAGCTATTTTTGCTTTGCATAGAGAAAATATTGAAGATTCAAAGAAAAAATTAGATGAAGCAGGCAAAGAACTTAAATATCTTGAAGAAAAGATTAGCCAAGAAAAAGGTTTAGATCGTGAAGGCTCATATTTGGCAGCAGTTGAAGAATTTGTAGAAGCTAATTTATTTTATCAATTTATAACAACAGGTAAGGTGGGGGAGATAAAAGGTTTTAATATTGGCACAAATAGTTATTTGGGTGGATATAGTGATCTTACTGGCGAAATTGTTAGACGAGCAGTTTTTTTAGCAACCAATAGAAAATATAAAGAAGTCGCTAAATGTAGACAAGCTATAGAAGAAATTGTTGGGCAATTAATTTTACTTAACCTTGGTGGTTACTTGAGAACAAAATTTGATCAGTCAAAAAATAGTTTACGTAAGATTGAAGATATTATGTATGATCTGGAATTGAAACGAAAAAAATAAATAAAAAATTTATAAAATAAAAAGGGATTTTCGCTTCGCGAAAATCCCTTTGATTTTATCCTTGAATTTTAACTACATATTTAACGCTGCCAATAATTTTTTGATCATTGCCAATTTCAATTTTATACATTGAAAGGGCAGCATATAATTTGCCAATTTTTTTCATCTCAGAGGTATTATCATTTTTGTCATATTCTCTTAAAAGTAGCTTTTCAGCAAGTTTTAGAATTTCCCAGAACACCTCCATTTTATCCAGTGTACGACTGTGTCTTTTGACATTGCGTAATTCTTCCATAGCACGTTCTTGAATTTCTTCTTCTGAAAAATCTGGTATTAATTCCCTGAGCATACTGACAATTCCAACAGGTGAAACTTCATGGACAACTGATTTTAATCTAAATTCAACATCTTGTCCATCACAAACTTCCTGTGTTATGGGATTCTTGGTCTCCATTGGGGGAAGCTGAATACTGTCAAAAAGGTCATCTACCTCATCTTCAGTAGGAGCTAATGGCTGGTTACTGATTTCTTGTGTGGCAGTTTGTAATTTTTCTTCTTGGATTTCTTTTAATTCAATTTCAACGGGTATGTATTTGCTAAGAATGGTTTCAAAAATTTTATCAACATCTTCCAGATTCATGTCAGGTAATTGCGGGAACTCCAGTTTTATTAAGGCTTTAAGCTCTTCTGGTGAAGTTCGAATATGAAAACTGGCCATTTTTTTTGCTGCTAATTTTAGTTCTGCTTTGAAAGTGTACTGAGGTCTTTTTCGCATAATAATTTCTTGATTGACTCTGGTTTCAATCATAAGAGAACTAATAATGGCTCTAATTAAAGCAATTCTATCAAGTTCTTTTTTTTCTTCCAGAGTCATTTCATCGAAATATTGTAGAACATTTTCTTTAGCATAATGTGACCACATATGTATCGTATGGTCAGTCAATACTACTTCTCGCCAAATTTCTTCGTTATGGATGTCGTGCCCTTTTAAGAACATGGGGATTAGTTCATAAGTTTCTTCATTACTAATCCAAGCACCAAGCTCTATTAAAATATTCAGAACTTTTTGCCAGCGATTCCTGAATGCTAATACCGCAAGATCGAAGTCGCATTTATCTTTTTGAATACTTTGCATTATTTCAAGTGCATCACCAGATTCAAAAATTGTTTCAAGCGCTAGACCAAAAATTGCATACCTTGCTTTTTTCGATAACATGTTATCCCTCCTTAAAATAGTAATTTAAATGTTCAATCCATATTATAATTTAGCATGAAACTATTGATTTGTCAATGAGTTGCTATATATGTTAATATATCAGTATTATGGAAAAACGAATTAGTAAAATATTAACAAAATTAGAAGTATTAAACCAAAAAGGAGGTCAGTGGAATATTTCTCACGAAACTGGTCAGTTTTTGCATGATTTGATTATAAAAAATAAGCCAGAACTTATCCTTGAGATAGGCGCTTCTAATGGTTATTCAACTATTTGGTTAGCTATGGCTGCGCAAAAGGTTGACGCTAAGGTTATTACTTATGAATTTGTACCAGAAAAAGTGCGTGATTTAGTTTCTAATTTGCAAAAAGCCGGATTAATTAAATATGTCCAAGTTGTTCCTGATGATGCTAATAAGCGGTTGGGGGAGATAGATGAAAAGGTTGATTTTGTATTTTTAGACGGCCGCAAAAATGAGTATTTGCAACAATTTAAATTACTTGAACCAAATTTTAAACAAGGATCTTTAGTAGTCGCTGACAATGTTAATTCTCATACACATGTATTGCAGGATTATTTATATTATGTTAATAATAGTAAAGAGTATAAATCAAAATTAAAAGATATCGGATCAGGATTAGAAATAACTGAGAAGATATCATAATTTAATTTGTTCATTCCAATTTAATATTTTTTTTATAAGGAGGAAATAAAATGATATTAAAAGTAATTGGTGTTTTTTTATTGGGTTTTATTATTATTGTTGGTTGTGTTCTATGTTGTTTTCAGATTCTTGAAGGCTGGAAAGAGTTTAAAGAATTAATTTTACCAGATGATCATGAAAAGGAACTTATGGCAAATATGAGAAAACAACAAAATGATACAAATCAAATGGAGGTGCATGAGAGAATAAAAATGTTATCTAATAATGAAAAAAGTAGATGAATACGAAGAAAAAAGCATGAAAGAAAATTTTGAAGATGATAGGAATTGCAGAAATTTTTTCTACATCATAGATAATATGGCAGTAATATTGGTTTTTGGAGTAAGCCAAAAAGGAGGAATATGTGCCAAACCACATGGGAGTGAGTATTGTTATCCACACTCATTAAGAAAAGCTGAACTCTAAACTTCAGCTAAACCAGATAGGATTACAACTTTGGAGGTTATTATGGTAAATCTTTTTATTCGGACTTTGGCTATTTTAGCGGTGTGTGTGTTTGCATTCTTCCCTATGGGGGGATGCGACGATGAAACAATTTCATCAGGAACAGGAAGCGGAAGTAGCTGCCCACCTGGTACCTGTTCTGTAGCGTATGTCTGTTGTCCAACAGATTATCCTTGGTCACAAGGTACGAAGTGCTTTGTATCTTCAGCAGATTGTCATGCCTACGGTGCCACCACATGTTACGAGTGCAATTAATCAGGCTTATCGAACCGTTATTCTCCATCTTCTTATCAATGGCATGCTTTGGCATACCGCGGCTGCATGAAAAGATGGTTTTGGGTAGAGTGTCGATTGTATTGAAGATATATAATGTGGCATTTGATAGTGCTACATAAAACCAAAAAAAATACTCTGGTTCATTTATCAATTTAAATTGGAGATTTTCATTTATTTTAAAGGACAAGTTAATAACTTGTCCTTTTTAATTTATACTAGTAATATATAATTATATGAAAATAAAAATAATAACAATTTCAAAAACAAAATCAGCGTATTCTGATCTTGAAAATGAATTTTTAAAGCGTTTGCAAAAATACGCTAAAATTGAAGTTTTAAATATAAAAGAAGAACCAATTACTAAAAATCGTTCACATGATGATATTAAAGCTATAGAAGGGGAGAAGTTAGTCTCTAAGATCGATCAGGATGCTTTTATAGTAGTTTTAGACGATAAAGGTAAACAATTCACTAGTCAGGAATTTGCTAAGCAAATAGAGCAAATACGCGACTTTAAAGGTGCTAAAATAAATTTTATTATTGGTGGGCCTTTAGGGTTGAGCGGTGAAATCTTGGGAAGGGCTAATTTAGTTATATCATTTTCTCATATGACTTTTACTCATCAAATGATTAGATTATTGTTACTTGAACAATTGTACCGAGCATTCGAGATCTTAAAAGGTACTGGCTATCATAAATAATATAATGACAAAGTCTTGAGAATTCGTTATAGGTTAGCCTAAATATGGCTAAATAGATTGACAAAAAAGTTTAGATATGCTATAATATCTTTATAGTAAAAACTCAATAGTTATCAAGAGAGCAGTATCCGGAACTGGCCTTATGATACTGTCAGCAACCTATCTAGTAAATTTACACATTTACAGGATAAGGTGCTAATTCCAGCCCTGCCATTCAGGGGAAGATAATAAGTTATATATTACAGATCTTACCCCTTCATGGAGCGTAAGGTTTTTTGTTTATAACTAACTACTTAGTTAAAAATTTAATAGTCATTATCAAGAGCGCAGATTTTAGTCTGTCTCGGCGATATTGCCAGCAACCTATCGAATATAGTGTAAACACGCTTCATTGGTTAGGCTGCTAAAATTCAGTAATTCAACGTAAAGAAGATAATAAGTTATATAATTCAGATCTTCAGCCTTTGTTTCACTAATTTAATTTTTAACTATATTAAAAACCTCTATTGAAATATTATAAAAATCAATAGGTTTTTTTTTTGACAAAATTTCTAGGAATGTTATAATTAAATTATATGAATATACGCAAACAAGTTTGGTTTACATTTTACTTTTTTACTGACTCTAAGAGGCCAGCTTGTTTGAATATGTTTTAACGTAGTTGTAAATTTTCAAGATAACAAGGCTGACCTCAAGGTCAGTTTTTTAGTTAAAAAGGTTAGAGCAAAATTAAAAATGCCATCCTTCGCTCTTGGTTACATAACTATGGTTTATTGGTATCATGGGTTATGGTCAGAGCTACGGATGGCAAGGAGGAAAAGTAAAACAGATGAATCGTAAACAAAGGAAAAAGCTGAAACAACTAAATGAACGGTTTGGTAATAGGGGTCCTTATTTTGGGCAAAACAGCAATTGTTCGGTAACTAAGGGAAAAGGGGTTAAAAATGTCAGAAAAACTAAGTAATTGGCTTGTTGGAAAAGGTCTTTTAAATGGGGGAGATAAGGCTAAACCTGAGATAGTAGGCCTTCTAAGTCGTCTTGATGTGGAGATCACATCAGTCTCAAAATCACAGGGAGGTGACATTTTGCAGATAAGTGCTGATGAAGAGACAATGATAGGTTTAAAAGAGCTTTTAAGGGCAAATATGCATGCTTAAAAGCCTAAGAGAGCACATAAGTGCTCTCTTTTTCTTGACAATATTTTCGACTATGATATACTGTTTATAACTTAATAAAGCCGTAGACAATAGGTATCATTTACGTATAAATCCTATTTAGGAAATTAGCTTTCGCACTTCGACTATGCTCAGTGTGACATGCAATTTATATCTGCGGAATCCCGCAGATTTTTTAATTACTAAGGAATGCTTATTTATTAAAGACATCATTGAGTATTTATCAGTGTTTTATTATTCATTATATAACCTATGCCAAAAACTAAAGAACAAAAAAAACAAATCATTGATGATTTGGATGAAAAGCTTAAAAATAGTAAAAGTTTAGTTTTTGCTGATTATAAAGGTTTAACTGTGGTAGAGGCACAAGAACTACGTAAATTGGCGAAACAAAGCGGTGCTGAATATGTTGTGGCTAAAAAGACTTTAATTCAAAAAGCTTTTGACAAAACAGACATTAAAGATGTTGATGTAACATCAATGGATGGTAATATTGCTCTTATGATCGGCTTTGAAGATGAAGTATCTGCAGCTAAGGTATCATCTGAATTTGCTAAGGATCATGAGTCATTGAAAATGCTAGGTGGTGTTATGGAAAACAAATATATTGATTTAGCTCAGGTAGAAGCTTTATCAAAGATCCCTTCAAAAAATGAATTACTTGCCAAACTGGTTGGTAGTATTAATGCTCCTGTTTCAGGATTTGTGAATGTTTTAGCTGGTAATCTAAGGGGTTTAGTTGGTGTTTTAAACGCTATTAAAGATACTAAATAATAATATATATAATAATTAATTTTTAAAAATTATGGCAGAAGAAAAAGATACAAAAGTAGAAGAAGTTAAAGAAGAAAAAGTTTCTGAAGACAAAAAAGATGTAAAAGTTCCTGCGAAATTCAAATCTTTAGTCGAAGAAATCGAAAAAATGTCCGTTTTAGATTTAGCTGAATTAGTCTCTATTTTAGAAGATAAATTTGGTGTAAGTGCAGCTGCTCCTGTTGCTGTCGCTGCAGCTGGTGCAGCCGGTGGTGAAGATGCTGCTGAAGAAAAATCTGAATTTGATGTAGAATTATCTGCAACTGGTGATAACAAAATTGGCGTTATCAAAGCAGTTAAAGCAATTACAGGTTTAGGTTTGAAAGAAGCCAAAGATTTAGTTGATGCAGCACCAAGCGTAATTAAAAATGCTGTTGCAAAAGCAGATGCTGAAGAAATGAAAAAACAACTTGAAGAAGCTGGAGCTTCAGTTAATTTGAAATAAGATAATTTTCAATAACAAAAAAACACCCTGTTTAACGCGGGTGTTTTTTTGTTTGGTTAATCAGTCTATAAATGCGATAAATTGAAAAAGTAAACTTTATTATCGTTAACTATAAAGACCTTTTTTTCATTTTCTTGCAATGTGAATGTTTTTAAGTTATCAAATAATTGACTGTAATATTGAGTAATTAATTCTCCTTTTTTGTCTAGAACAACTATTCTATTATTTGTAGGTTCAAGCACGTATATATAATCAGTATCTTCTCCGGTAATCATTTTTGTTGGATTGTTTAGAGCTGGGTCAAGATTTTTGATTTCAAAGCTTTGCTTGGACCCTTTGTTTAGTTTGAATATTTGCCCATCATTATTCAATAGCCAAATGTTTGTATCAATGCCAATCGAATTTACACCTTTAAGATCAAGTGAATCTTTCAACCAGGCAATTCCTGCACCATAACCGCCTTGTGCTACAGAGTGTCTGTAGATTTGATTTGAATTAACATCAACTACATATAGTCGGTTATTGTAAGTTGCAAAGTCTGAAATTTTACCACCTGCTTGTAGTGAAATGTTAATTGGCGAGTATTTATCATTACTAAAATTTAGTAAACCATTTTTATCCTGATAAAGCAGAGTTTTATCGGCAATTATTTTGGCCTTTTGAATAGAGCCAATATCAGAAATGTTTGAGTAAATTTTGTTAACATCACGTGAATCAAGATTTATTTTATAAATATTATTATTAATAGAATCAAAAGCGAAAAGCTGATTGTTTTTGTAGATTAAATTTTTTATATCAATATTGTTTTCCTGTAAAGTGCTTAAGTTTGTTAAAAGTAGGGAATCATTAATATTGGTAATATGTCGCAATTTGCCAATAATAACTTCAATTTTTTGTGAAAGTTCTGATTGTTTTTGTCTTTGATTATTTGAGTCAACTTCCAAAGTGCTTAACAATGCCTGAGCATTAGTAACTTCTTCTTTGGCTAAGTTTTCATCACCAAAAATGTAGTTTGATTCCGCTTGATTTATTTTATCTTCAATTTGAGTTACTTTATCTTGGAAATCTTGTGAAAATAATTGTTGGTTTTGTTGATGTTTAAAATAACTTGTACTATATACAAAAAGTATAATTAATAGGACGGCAATAAATAAAAGTATTTTACTTAAGTTTGGGATTTTTTTTATGTAACTACCAAGATAACCTAATTTTAATTTTAAATATTTTCTTAGATTATATAATTTTTCATTTGTTTTAATGCTGCTGACCATTTTTTGAGAAAGTCTTTTTGATTTATTGAATATATTTTTTGAGGTTGTTCCTGCACTTGAAAGTATTTTTTTTGATTTATCAAGTTTTGATTGAGTATAATTAGTCTCTGCTTCATCATCCTGCATCGGCGATCGCTGCCGAGACGTGTCTGGGTGTTCAATAGTTTCTGTTTCAATTTCAGATTCAATAGCTTCTATTTTATTATCTTTTTTAATATAACTAATAGCATGTTGTGAAAATGATTTTAAGTTTGACCAAAAAGATGGAGCAAGTAGTCTTTCAGTTGAGCTTTCTGTAGAATTGAGCTCAGAAATAGATGTTACAGAAGCAGGGTTTTTGTCCTTAGACTCGTCTTTTAAAGCGTTGTGAATCATTACAGACGCAAAATTGTATCCTTCATGTTGTAATAACGAATTTTTGAAATATTCAGCAGCTTTATGGATTGGTAGTGATGTCATTGTTTTTCTTATTCTTTCAGTTGTAATAAAATCAAGAAAGCTTGAATTGGCTACAAATAAATAATCAGGTGGATTTACTTGTCCTGTTATGAAATTTGAAAATAGTTTTGAGGAAGGTGTAGAATCTTCACCATTTAATTTCTTTATATTAATAAGTTTGAAATCTTGTTTGCCTTTGTGGATTAAATAAATGCCAATAGTATTTAAATATGACAAATAGATTTCAGTACCTTTAATTACGCCAATAGAAAAATTTATTTTTTCTTTGATTGTTTCTTCGTTTAGGTTTCCTACCAGGTAAAACTTTTTCTCTTCAAGTATTTGAGAAAATTTTTGGTTTGCCTCTTCAAGAGTTTTTTCAAAAGCTTTCTCAGGAGTTATTTCTTCTTCTGATAGACTATAATAAGTATCTTCAATATGATTAATCAGTTGAGTTATGATTGCCGCATTTTCTCGACTTGGAGTATTTATTTCAAAGATACCAAAAAGTCTACCCATGTTTTCCTCTTGGGCTTTGCTTGGTTCACTAATAAACAATTTACAGGTTGAAGCTGCTTTGTTTGAATAATAGTGAATAAATATATGTGAAATTTTAGTCTCAAAACCAGACATATTGTTATCAAAAGATTGACTAATTTCTTATATATATTATACTAAATATATACAAATTTTGGAAGAGTTTAGAAAGCTTTTATTAAATCTAATTTAAAATATGCTTGAACAACTATTTGGTTCACAGACCAGAGTGAAATTATTACAATTATTTTTAAACAATCCAGAAAATAAATATTATGTTCGTGAGTTAACACGACTTTTAGATTCTCAAATTAATGCTGTCCGGAGGGAATTAGAAAATCTAAAAAACCTGGACATTATTGGTATTGTTGAAGAGAAAGATAAAACAGTCAGAAAAAAATATTTTCAATCAAATATGAAGTTTGTTTTGTATCCAGAACTTAAATCAATTATTGAAAAGTCTTCATTTTTATTAAATAAGAAATTTGCCAACTCATTAAAAAAAGCAGGTAAGGTTCATTATATGGCCTTGACCGGATCGTTTGTCGGTGATAAGGATACACCGATTGATATTATTATAGTTGGTAACTTAAAAAAGAAATCAATTGAAAGAATTATTAAGAATTTTGAAAAATCAATCGGCCGTGAAATTAGATATTCATTGTTTGATAAAGAAGAATTTAATTACAGACGAAGTGTTGCAGATAGATTTTTATACGCAATTTTGGATGCTGAAAAAGTTGTCATGGTTGATGACATTATGAATACACTGATTGAAATAAATAATGAAAATAATCAAATTGAGTAAATTTTAAAATATGGTTTTATTTGTAAATACATCTAGGGAGAATAATTTAGATGTTTTTTTAATTAAAGAAAGAGATATTAAACACAGCCTGAGTTTATCTGGTGATTTTAAGGTATCGGAAAATTTATTAGGTTTAATTGAAAAATTATTAAATCAGAATAAATTAGGATTTAATCAAATTGAAGGTATTATAGTAGTCTCTGGTCCTGGGCCTTTCACATCCTTAAGGATAGCTGTGACTGTGGCTAATACCATGGCCTATAGTTTGAAAATACCAATCGTTGGTGTAGAAAATGAACAAAATGTCTCAAATGAAAAACTAATTGATTTAGGTCTTGATTTGTTATTAAAAGCTCCAGTAGGGCAATTAATCAAACCGTTTTATAATAAGGAGCCAAATATCACAATGGCAAAATAAAAGCCCGCCTTCGCCCCTACCCTCGTTAAAACTTCGGCAGGTAGGAAATGCTTCGGCGGACAGGGAGGAATAATTATGTTAAATTTGAAAAACAATAAAAACCTTCAACATTTAAAGAATTTGACATGGGATCAGGTTTTTGATGTTTGGCGCAAAAACGAAGATTATCTAGGTTCACATTGGAAACCACTTTGGCAAGCAAGGGGATTTAAATCATGGGATGATTGGCGTATGACTTATGTTGATAGATTTGAACTAAAGAACTTAAATGATTGGGGATTATATGAAATAGTTGATCATATGAAGTTTATTCCGCAAATATGCGGTGGTTCGTTTAGTTCCTGGGTAGAACGATATTATAATGGTGAAGACAACCCTTTATTTTCTAAGATTGTGCAGCATCCTGATATCCAGCCTCATAAAGGAATTATCAAGTTTATTGATAATTTTCCTCAAGAAACAACAATTAGTGGGGTAGTTTTGGGTGACAAGATAGTGGTTGTGGAAGGTATGCATCGTTGTGCAGCAGTTGCCTTAGCTGCTCTTCAAGGAAAAGCAATAAGTTCAAAAATAAAGATTTGTTTAGCAAATCATTATTTAGATAAATTACCAATAGCAGGGGAAAATACTTAAATGAAATAAGTTTAAAAGCTAAGTTAATAACTTAGCTTTTTTGTTTAAAAAAAGTAGCAAAGTGGGGAATATGGTTTATTTGATTTTACCAAGTTGAGTTATGCACAACTCGGCTTTTTTGTTTAATTTTAGCTAAATTGTGCCTGTGTATAAAGTGGTTGACGTGAGTAGTGTAGTGGGGTATAATGGATGTATTAGGGAAGGTTGTGGATGAAAGTGGGGATAACCAATCTGATCTGTGGATAACTTGAACCTAATACTTATTCATAAACAAAGCTAAATCATACATATGTTTATAGGCGAATATCAACATAATTTAGATGATAAAGGCAGGTTAGCCATACCTGCTAAGTTTCGTGCGAAATTATCTGACGGCGCGGTTGTTACTCGTGGTTTGGATAATTGCTTATTTTTATATACTGCAGAAGAATGGAAAAAGTTGGCTACTAAATTAGCTTCATTACCAATTAGTAAGGCAAATACACGTGCTTTTGCACGTTTAATGCTTGCCGGTGCTATGGATGTTTCCTTAGATAAACAGGGAAGAGTTGTTTTACCTGAATATTTAAGAAAATATGCAAGCTTGAAAAAGAAATCTGTTGTAGCTGGTTTATATAATCGTTTGGAAATCTGGGATGACGCTAGTTGGGAAAAATATAAAGAAGGCACAGAAAAGCAGAGTGGTGATATAGCGGAAGCTTTGGAAGGATTGGACGTTTAAATTTCGATATTAAGTAAGGAGTTTGAATCGCTTTTAGCGGTCGACTCTCAAAATTAATATATAATTTGTTTATCAGGAGTATTGAAGGTATAACTTATCAGTATCTCCTAACGTACCTTACAAATAATACATATATCCTTGATAAACAAGTAGGGTTTTATTCAGGAAAGAAGCGGTTTTTATACCCCATGGGTAAAAACTATTTCTTTCCTGTAAAAACCTTAAAAAGTAATTTTGAATTTTGATAAAATTTAAAATAAAGAAATAAAAGG
>JAUVKC010000040.1 GCA_030592165.1 Candidatus Buchananbacteria bacterium
GATTTTTCATAGTTAGTATCTCCCACTTTAAATTCGATCACAAAAATTAAATCTCTGATAATAATAATGTTATCAACTCTTTTACCCATACGCGGAATCGCAAATTCAAAAAATATATACCCTTCAGGGTTATCTTTAAATATCTTTTTTAAGAGCTCAATTTGTATTTTCCAAGCATTTGTTTGTTGAATTTCAAGATGTCTATGACTATGGGCACTAGTTAATTTACCTAAGATTAAATCGTTATCTTGATTTAAAAAATTCTGTATTGTATTTGAATAGTATGAACGCATATTAATTGATGAAACTTATTTCTATATAAATGTTTTTAGGGGGCTTTCTTTTTTGTTCTTAAATGTAAAATTAGACATAACTCGTTATTATCCGAAAATACTTCGCTTAAAGTTCTTATTATGTATTAAAAGCGAATCGTGATATAATTTAATCACAAATTAATTATAGCAGAATAAAGCTAATATGCAAAAGAGAATTGTTAAAACTCTAATAGAGCTAAAATATCGTAATTACAGTCAAAAAACTATTAAAAGTTATATTCGTTGCTTAACTGAATTTTTTAAGTATCTTGAAAAAGATTTTGATGTTTTTGATGAGGCTTTAATAAAGAAATTTTTAGTAAAAAAGCAAGAATCTGGGGCAGGTGGGCAAACAGTTAATATTTATTTGAGCGCAATAAAGTTTTATTATAAAAATATAGTTAAAGTTTCTTTTGATTTGAATTTAAAATATTCAAGGAAACCAAAAAGATTGCCTATTATTTTATCACGTGAAGAAATAGATAAAATAATTAGTGGAATTAAAAACAAAAAACATAGACTTATGATAACTTTAGCTTATGGTTCAGGTTTACGGGTGAGTGAAGTTGTGAAACTTAAAGTTAAGGATCTAAATTTTACGGATTTAAGTATCCATTTGAAACAAGCAAAAGGGAATAAAGATAGAATCACGGTTTTTCCAGCAAAACTTAAAATAGAGTTAATTGATTTGTGTAATTATAAAAAACAGGAAGATTATGTATTTGCCAGCGAACGAGGTGGTCGACTATCTGAGAGAACAGCTCAGAAAGTATTTATTAATGCACTTAAAAAAGCACAGATTAGAAAACCTGCTACCTTTCATTCTCTACGACATAGTTTTGCTACTCATCTTTTGGAAAACGGTACTGATGTACGCTATGTTCAGGAACTTTTGGGTCATCAGAATATCAGGACAACACAAGTTTATACTCATTTGACTAATTTGGCTTTGAGAAATATTAAAAGTCCGTTTTAAATTAGCACTAATAATATAAAAGTACTTGCAATCGAATCATCATGCGACCTGCCTTCGCTCTTGTGAGCTTCGGCACGCAGGCGAAACAGCTTAAACTATCACTTAATAATATTTATAATATGAAAATACTTGCAATCGAATCATCATGCGACGAAACAGCTGTTGCGGTTTTAGAAGTTAATGGTCAAAACTATAAGGTTTTGGCTAATTTAGTTTCGTCGCAAATTAATATCCATAAAAAGTATGGTGGTATAGTTCCAGAGGTTGCGGCACGCAAACATGTAGAAAACATTATACCGCTATTAGAGGAGGCGAAAATAACAGCTAGTGATATTGATATTATTGGTGTAGTTAATGGCCCTGGACTGGTAACATCTTTAATTGTCGGACTTGAAACAGCCAAGACCTTATCTTTACTGTGGCAGAAACCACTTGTTCCAGTTAATCATATAAAAGCGCATATTCAGGCTAATTGGTTAAAGGGCGATTCTGGTAGCTTGCAAAATATATTATTTCCAGCTATAAGCTTGATTGTTTCGGGTGGTCACACCTCGTTAGTTAGTTTAAGTGATAAGTGTAAGTTTAAGGTTGTGGGTGAGACACGAGATGATGCTGTTGGGGAAGCTTTTGATAAAGTAGCTAAACTTTTGGATTTGGGTTATCCGGGTGGGCCGATAGTTTCTCAAAAAGCTATAAATGGTGATCCTCATAAATATAAACTACCCAGACCAATGATTGATGCCAAGAATTTTGAATTTTCTTTTTCAGGTTTAAAAACAGCAGTAAGGTATGAGATAGATAAGATAAAAACAATTGATGATCAGGTTATTCAAGATATGTCAGCTTCATTCCAACAGGCGGCAATAGAGGTTTTGATCAAAAAAACTATTAAAGCAACCCAAAAATACAAAGCTAAATCAGTTTTACTTGGTGGTGGTGTTTCTGCAAATAACGAATTGCGTTTACAATTAGAAAAGGCGGTTGACGAATTAGATGGTGTGAAATTTTACCAACCTGACTTAGAATTAACAACTGATAATGCTTTAATGGTTGCAATATCTGCTTATTTTGAATATAGTGAAAATAAGGCTAAGTATGTTAATGCCTGGAAAAAAGTAAAGGTTAATCCTAATTTAGAAATATAAGATTAGCAGGAACAGACCTGTTCTGAGCATATCGAAGGAGACAGCATTCTTTCTGGGTAGCTGAGAGCCTCTGCTCTCAATATAAAATTATGAAAAAATATATCTGTAAAAATGAAAAAGATACAGCAGAACTTGCTAAGATTTTAGTCAAAAAATTTAAAGGCGGAGAAATTATTGCTCTTGAAGGTGATTTGGGTGCTGGGAAAACTACCTTGACTCAATATATAGGTAAAGAATATAAAATAAAAAAAATAACCAGTCCGACTTTTGTTTTAATGAAAGTCTATGCAATTAACAATGCACAATGCACAATTAAGAATATTGTGCATGTTGACTGTTATCGGCTGGATGAGGTGCAGGAATTGTTTTATTTGGGTATTGAAGAGTATTTAAATAAACCAGATACAATAGTCGTCATTGAGTGGGCTGATAAGATTAAAAAATATTTAAAAAACTTTAAAAAGATTACTTGGATTAAAATTAAAATTAAAAAAAATTATAGAATATTGGAGATTAAAAAGACTTGACAAATATAATTTTTATTGTTATTATACTTTAACATAAAAAAGCAGTTCTTTTTAACTAAAATTGGGGGTAAAAATGAGTGAAAAAATTAATCTTGAGCAGGTTTTTTCCAGTCGTGAAGTTTATTTGGCATTTTTGCAAGAAAAACATCGTAAAGCATATGAAGCATTTAATGATACAGCTCAACCCGAAAGCAAATCAAAAAAATGGAAGCTGTTGCGTATTGAAAAAGTAATCCGATTGATTAAGGAATATCCTAAGTATCAATTTGGACATTGTTTTACTTGCAAGGAAAAGCTTGATCAACAACGAATGACAGATGAACCAGAATCTATCTGGTGTGTCGAATGTGCTACACAGCATGAATTATCAATGCGTTATCGTGGTGGACATTGGGCTTTTGCTAAGAAAATAAAAGGGGGTGGTTGCCTTGGCGAAATTTGATTATTTTGTTAATATGTTGGAGTTTCTTGACCAGATTTCCTTGGTATCTGTCTTTGACATTTGTGACGGAAAATATACTTTAAAATTAACTGAATTGACTTTCCCTACCCAGCAGGAAAAGGAGACAGATATTGATGGTCTTAAATTATATTTTTTTATTTATTCCATTACTGAATTTTTAAAAGATTTTGGTAAAGTCAAGGGAACTAAAATTATCTTTAGTGATAATAATCAACTATTGGCAAAAGGGCTTGATAAAGAATTAGCTCAAAACTGGCCTAGTAGAGAAAAGTTTCTTGAATTTATCATGAATCAAGGAAGCTGGAAGTATGTCTTAATTACAACATTTCTTTTCCACAAAGGAATTTCTTATTTTGATACAGAATTGCAAAAAAACTTAACTCTATCATTTTTTAAGGATGATGAAATTGTAATCAAGAACGTGGTTGAAAAAAATTTTCAACAATAAAAAAAGTCCCAAAATTGGGACTTTTTTATTTATTAAAATATATGTTTATATATACTAGGAAGTACCGAATTTTCCATCTAAATCTTTTAAAACTTCTGGTGTCAAATAAATTGGTGGTAAGTCGTTATTTGGGATTCTTTCTAATGCACCATGGGAAAAAACTGCCTTTTCAGAAGGATCATACATTCTTGTTAAATCATCTTGATTGGCAAAAACCATATATAAAAATTGTTCAGTACCACCTGGATAATATAAGGGATTAGTTGTTGTTGTGAAAAATCTTGCGCCAGAATGAATTTCGTTCACACTGGATTCAATATTTGTTTGTTCAATACCATGAGGTGCATCAATATCACCTTTAATATCAGCTCTTTGTGCAACATGAAAACCAATAAATGAATTTGATTTTTTTTCTTGTCTGGCTTGATGAATAGATTCTAGCCAGGTAATCATTTTTTGTAATTGTGGCAGTTCTTCCTTTTTAATTGGATAATCACTGTCCTCTGCTATTTCTTCAATTAATTCAGGATTAATCTTTTTTCGAGTAGTCAGCCTTAATTGGTTTTCTTGTAATTTAGTTGGTTGTTTATTTAGTAAATAGGATAAATATGCCATTTTCGTTTGAGGACTATCTGTTTTTTCTGATAATGATTCTTTTTTTAATCTTTGATATAACGTAGTAAAATGTTCTAATTTCGCTGGTGTATTATAATAATATAAATATAAATCAAGTAATTGTCCGCTAGACATTTGTTCTAAAATACTTTCATCAGCAAAAGGTAATTCTGTTGAAATAAACTCAGCTAAGTTTTTCCTAGCAATTTTAACTTCTTTATCTTCTCCTAATTCTTGATTTTCGATATTTACTACGAGTTTTTTCTTTTTATTTTTTTTAATTATAGGCAATGCACCTGGCATTATCATTGTTTCAAACTTTTCCCCCATGTGAGGTATTTCTTTACCCATAAAATTTAAAATTATTTGTAAATTATTATTCAATTACTCTAAAGACTTCATCAATAGTAGTTATACCATCAAGAGCTTTTAATATCCCGTCTTGAACCATGGTGATCATGCCATTTTCATGTGCCATCTCAGCTATCCTGTATTCAGAAGTTTTCCCTGAAAGTATTTCTTTTTCTATTTCAGGGGTCATTGGGAAAATTTCATATATACCTATTCTGCCTTTTAGACCAATATGATTACATTCGTCACAACCCTGACCACGATAAAATTTTAATTTATCGACATCAATGTCATAACCTGAATTTTCTGGTAATTTAGCTAAAAGTTCCTTTATTCTATCTAAATTTTCTTTATCAATTTCAACTTCAATTTTACATTTCTCATGAATTTTTCTGACTAATCGTTGACCAATTATAGCGTTTAAAGCAGGAGCTAGTAAAAAAGGTTTGACACCCATAGATAGAAATCGAGGGATAGCACCGGAGGCGTCATTAGTATGGAGGGTTGAAACAACCTTATGACCTGTTAAAGCCGCCTGAATAGCAACCTCAGCAGTTTCAATGTCACGTAACTCACCAACCATGATAATATCAGGATCTTGACGTAAAATAGATCTTAGACCGTCAGCAAATGAATAGCCTTTTGAATGATCTATCTGACTTTGAGAGATACCTTCAAGTTTGTATTCAATTGGATCTTCAAGTGTAATTATCTTTGTTTCAGGATTGTTTAGTTTGTTAAGTATGGCGTATAAAGTTGTTGTTTTACCACTTCCAGTCGGGCCAGTTGTGACGATCATACCAGTCGGTCTGTCAACTTCTTGTTTCAAATCATCAAATGATTTTTTTCTTATACCTAAATCATCAAAACTTAAACTGGTAACACTTGATTTCAAAAGACGCATAACAATACTTTCGCCATAAGCAGTTGGTAATGTAGAGACACGAATTTCCATTTTATCATCTTCTTTTAAAAATACAGTAATCCTTCCGTCTTGAGGTTTAGTTTTAACATTAATTTTTAAACCAGCGATATTTTTTACCCTTGAATCAAGTCTTTCCCAGAGTTTTTTCTTTAAAGTAGCCACAATATGCAAAACACCATCAACTCTATATCTAAGGACTACTTTTTTTTCTTCAGCTTCAATATGTATATCAGATGAATTTGACTGCATTGCTCCTGCCAGAATCATTTTAAAAATAGTAGTAATATTTTTTTCTTCATTAAGCATGGCATTTAAAATACCGAAATTTTTCATTTGTTTTTTTAATTCATCAAGTTCAGCCCCGGTAATTTTTATCCCATAAACAAACTCTCTTGTTGGCGGGAATTTTTCATAAAGTTTGTAAGTTACATCATAACTATGTTCTGAAATTAAATATATCTCACCTTTACCAGTAGTTGTGTCTTCAGTTAATTTATCAAGAATTTTTTTCAATTTTGGATTACTTGGATCTGTTGAAGCAAGCTTAACACCATCATTTGAATTATAAAAACAAACCACTTTTTGTTCTTTAGCGGTTTTTTTAGTGATTGAGTTTAAAGTATCACCACTTATAGGAAATCCAAACAAATTAATATAAGACAGCCCAGAGCTTGAAGCTTGCGTTTTTGTAGCATTTTCTAGTTCAAGAATCCTGATGTCTTTCATTTTTTTCTCAAGCTTGGCTGACACCTTTTTTTCGGAAACTGAAGGTTTGTCTTTTTGAGTTGATTTGCTTTCATTAATCAAATCACCCAAACCTTTTACTTTATTATTGTCATCATCATTTGTCATAGACGATTAAGCTGTTATTTTTTCTTAGGTTTAATTTTTTTTGTAGTAGTTTTACGTGACTTTTTTACTTCACTAATAATTTTTTGAATTTCTTTTTCTAATTTTGGCTCAATCTTGTTATAAGTTTCTTTAGCTATTTCTAATGCTACTTTACTTTGTTTTTTAGCAATTGGTTTGATTCTAATATATTCAGTTTTTAGATCTTGCGCTAGTTTTTTTGATTCAGATTTTAGTTTATTTTTATCAATTTTTACATCGTATTTTTTGGCAGTTCTTTTGAGTAATGTAGGGATTTTTCTGAGGATAATTGATAGTTTACTGTAAAAATCATTTTCAGTTAGTTTGATAAAAGTTAAAGTCCAGGTTGATAAATAAAAACTGGTAAAAATAGTATTAATCAACAAAGAAACAATACTGAACAAAAAGAACATTAAAGTTAGGCTCATGACTATCCCGATAATATTTTGACTACTTAAATTTAATAGAAAAACAAATACTAAAGGAATAAAGCCTAAGAACGATAAACTAAAGATTATAATAATACTGATTAATTTTAAGAGAAATAAAATAAAAGCGATCTCTAAGCTTAAGCTAATATTTTTTGCAAACAATTTCCAGGCCTCTCTAATAGCATCAAATATATGTAAATTATTAAGAATAATAAAATTAATTGCGTAGGCAGAAATAAAGCTGACACCAATAGCAAAGATAGTATACAAGACAAAAAAGAAAATATTAGCTGCTATAATAGTGCTTGATTGTTGAACTAACAAGCTGTAAATTAGCGGTAAACTTAATATAATATAACCAGCGTATAGGGCTAGTTTTATAATTACATTTATACCTAAGACTGGCCAAAATTTATCATAACTTGCTAAGAGGTCATCACTTAAAACAATGTTTTTGTTTTTAGATAATTTAGCTACAGCTTTAATAATGAAAATTTGTGAAGTAAGAACAAGCCAAACAAAAAATAAAACAGCAACTAGCATTATAATAAAGTAGATATAAGAGCTAAAGTCGTTGGTTAAATTGTTTAAAGCATAAACATGTCCTGACAAAAAGTCACTTCTTTTTTGTGAAAAATTTAAAAGTCCAAGATTAAAGGCTTCAATTTTTTTAACTTGAGAAATTTGTCCTAGGATGACCTCGTAAACTGCTTCCAATGAAATAAATGAAGCAAAGATTCCAAATATCCATAAAACCTTATTTTTCCAAGTTATTTTCCAGGCGTCTAATAAAATGTTTTTATATGAAAGATTCATATGTTTCCCCTTTCTTTTCTCGGCTAAATTAAATAACCGAGCTTATTTTTACTAAGCTTGTACTAATTATATAGTAAATTGCTTTATTGAGCAATTGAAAAACCGTCTCAGGTAGTAAGACGGTTTTTCGAAGTAGATTATTTTTTTGTTGGAAATAAATTCGCAAATTCTTCTCTTTCTAATGTTTCTTTCTTTATAAGTACAGTTACAATTTTCTCAACCATTTTTATTTCTTTGTTGATGATATTTGTGGCTGTTTCTTGGGCTTTTTTAATCAAAGCTATTACTTGTTGATCAATTAATTCAGCTGTTTTTTCAGAATAATCACGTTGTTCATGAATCTCTTTACCCAAAAATACCATTTCTTCTCTTTCACCAAAAGTCCTTGGTCCTAGTGTTTCATCCATACCGTATTCAGTAACAATACTTTTAGCTATTTGAGTAGCTTTTCGTAAATCATTTGAAGCACCAGTTGTTACTTCACCAAATTTGA
>JAUVKC010000018.1 GCA_030592165.1 Candidatus Buchananbacteria bacterium
AAAAAGAAAAAGGAGGTTACTGCTTTTTACAGTGTGTTCCGAGTATTAATTAAATTAACAAATTATTGAAAATTTGTCAATAGTATATAAATATAATTTGTAAAGTATTAAAATTACTGATAAAATAGATAAATAAAAATACTATGGAAATATTACTTATATTATTAATCATTATTATTGTGGCTGGTTTTTCAGCTGTCTTTTGGTATTTAAATAAAATTGGTAAAACTAAGAACAGTGATCAAGCTATGTTGATGCTCCAGAATCAAGTTAGTGAAATTAATAAAACTTTAGGTACAAGCTTAGCTGATACTCAAAAAACAATACAAAGTCAGTTTGGTCAAAGTTCAAAAATAATTCAGCAAGTGACTGAAAAACTTACCAAAATTGATGAGACAAATAAGCAGGTAATGAATTATTCAGAGCAATTAAATAATTTACAAAAAATTTTAACAAGTCAGAAACAACGAGGGAATTTGGGTGAAGCTGGTCTTCATCTTGTTTTAGAGAATATGTTGCCACCTTCTGCTTTTAAAATACAATATCAATTTGATGATGGTGATACAGTAGATGCTGTAATTATTACCAAGGATGGAATGATTCCTGTTGATGCTAAATTTTCATTAGAAAATTATAATAGAATAGTTAATGAAGACAATGAAGATAGAAAAAAGATTTTAGAAAAAGAATTTAAAAATGATTTAAAGAAAAGAATCGATGAAACAAGTAAATATATTAAGCCCAAGAATGGAACTTTAGATTTTGCTTTTATGTTTATTCCTGCTGAAGCTATTTTTTATGATTTGCTTGTTAATGAAGTAGGTGCAGTTAAAGTTGATACAAAAAACTTACTTGATTATGCTTTTAAAGAAAAAAAGGTGATTATTGTATCTCCTACTACTTTTGCAGCTTATTTACACACAGTTTTGCAAGGTTTGAGAGCCTTAAAAATTGAAGAGCAAACAAAGGAAATTAGTAAACGAGTTGAGATGTTGCAAAGTCATCTAATCAGATATGAAGATTATTTGAAGAAGTTAGGCAATAATTTATCAACTACTGTTAATAGCTATAATTTTGCTTCAAAAGAGTTTAAAAAAATTGATAAAGATGTGGTGAAAATTACCGGCGAAGAAACAAAAATAGAGGCTATTGAGCTTGAAAAACCACAAGTATAGCCTTGACTTGAAAATGAAACTTTGCTATACTTTTTTTAACTCTCAACAAGAACAAACGAACAATGTATAATTAATAACTAGTAATGAAAGGTAATTGTACATTGTAAATTTTTAATTATAAATTATTTTTATTATGCCGATTACTCAACAAGCTAAAAAAGCATTAAGAAAAAGTTTGAAAAAAGCTGAAATGAATTTAAAGATTAAACAGGATTTGAAAACTTTAATAAAGAAAACTAAACAAGCAATTGACTTAAAAGATGCAAAAGTTTTAGAATTACTAAAACAAGTCCAAAAATCAATTGATAATGCAGTCCAAAAAGGAAAGATTAAGAAAAATACTGGCTCTAGAAAACTTTCACGGGTTATGGCTTATTACAAAAAAAGCACAATGCCTGTGAAACAAAAAGAAACAACAGAAAATCAAAAATAATATTTAGGAGAAAAATAAAAACGCCATAGTGGCGTTTTTGTTTTTGAGCTATATTTAACACAATGGAATTAATTTTTTATAAACACCATTCAAGTGTATTACTAATATAGATTAGGACACGATTAGTAATCATTTTACTTAAATTTGAGCGATTAACATATCAAAAAGTAATTTTGGATTTGCAGAAGTAGTTTTAATTTGTAAATCTATATTTAAAAGATACTTATAAATTTCTTTTAGTTTGTTTAGTTCAAAATTTCTTACTTGGGAAAGTGCTTTTTGAGCAACAAATGGATGTATTTTTAATTCTTTCGCAATTTGTTCTTTGCTGAGATTATTATGTTTTTCTTGCAAATCTTTAATCAAAAGTAATATACGAAATTGACGAATAAGCATAGTTAATAAATACATTTCATTTGAACCAAGATCAAGTTGATCAGAAATAAGCTTTAAAGCTTGTTTTTGGTTTTTATTACCAAGTGCATCAATTAATTTAAATATATCATCATCATATTTGGCTTTGACCATTGTTTCAATATCATTTAAAGTTATAATTTTATTTTGACGGTAATTAACAAGTTTTGTTATTTCGTTATTCATTTGCCATAAATCGTTACCAACTGCTGCTGCCAGGGCAGGAATAGCTTGCTTGTCAATTTGACCCTTCATTGATTTTACTTGAGTTTCAACCCAGGCGTTTAATTGATACGGCGTTAAAGGTTTAAATTCCTGCGCAAATTTTTCATTGATCAGACGATCCCAAAGAGCATTTTTTGATCTTGTTTTTGAATGGTCAGTGTCTTCCCAAAAAACTAAAATATTTGTTTCATCTTTAGTTTTTAATTCTTGATTTAATAATTCTACAATTTCTTTTTGGATATTTTTTGATTTATTATCTGAAATTAAGTTTTTAATAATAACCATTCTTTTGCGAGCAATAAACGGGGACGCTTTAACTTGTTGATTAAATTCTTCAAATTTAAGACCAGCACCTTCTAGGGTGGTTAGATTCATACCTGATTCATCAACTTCATCGATGAATTTATCTTGAATACTTTTTAATTTTTGGCTAGAACGAAAAGTGTCTTCGCCGTAAAGGAATATGATCATAAATTTATGCATAGAGCCTTGAGCTGTGTGCCTAGTGCTCTTTGCTCGTTGTTGTTACATTAGTGTTTACATTGTATCTTATCAGCCATAAAATAAAAAGTCTTGACAAAATGTATAAAATGTGATATGATTATAAGTATTGAAATGGAGGTTTCAATCTCGGTGTGTGGAGAGTTTTGCTCTCATAAAGAAGAGTAACTCTCTGCCCACCTAAATATATATAAAAATTACAAAGTCGGCAAAATGTTGCCGGCTTTTTTAGTTACAAATACTCGATAAATCAATTATTAGTAATTAGGTTATTTAATCATTGATTTGTCATTACTCATTTAAAATTTGACATTTATTTTAATTCTCCCCAGTTATTACCTATAGCGATATCAACTTTAAGAGGGCATTTAAATTTATAAATATTTTCCATTTCTTTTTGGACAAAATCAGTAACTTTTTGAGTATCTTCTTCTGGAACTTCAAAAATTAATTCATCATGGACTTGAAGGATCAATTTTGCTTGAGGTGAAATATCTTCTAGTTTTTTAAAAATATCAATCATAGCCATTTTTATCAAATCAGCTGCTGCACCTTGAATCGGCATATTTACAGCCATCCTTTCAGCTGCGGCTGCAATATATGGTACCCCGGAATGAATATCAGGTAATTGTCTTTTTCTATTAAACATTGTTTCTACATAACCTTTGTCCTTAACCTGATCTTTGGTTTTTTGGATAAATTTTTTAATAGCTGGAAAGTTATTAAAGTATTTTTCAATAAATTCCTTGGCATCATTACGTGACATACCGGTTCTTTGAGCTACACCATTTGCTCCCATGCCATACATAATACCAAAATTGATTTCTTTGGCGCTGCTTCGTAATTTTGGAGTTACATCTTCAAGTTTAACGCCATGAATAATAGCTGCCGTAGCAGAATGAATATCCTGACCTTTTTGAAAAGCCTCAATTAGATTTTTATCATTTGATAGATGAGCGACTATTCTTAATTCTATTTGTGAATAATCAGCTGATATTAATTTATTACCTTTTTCAGCAACAAAAGCGTTTCGCACTTGTCTGCCAAGTTCAGTTCTAATGGGGATATTTTGCAAATTTGGTTCTGATGAAGATAAGCGACCAGTTGCTGTTATTGTTTGATTAAAGCTTGTATGAACTCTGCCAGTTTTTTGATTAATTAATTTTGGTAAGGCATCAACATAAGTGCTTTTTAATTTAGTTAATTCTCTATATTCTGAAATAAAATTAATAATTTTATGTTCACTCCTTAATTTATCTAATTCATCTGCAGCAGTTGAAAAGCCTGTTTTTGTTTTACTAATTCCTTTTGTTGAAATTTCTAATTTTTCAAAAAGAATCTCTTTTAGTTGAGTAGGTGAAGAAATATTAAATTCACTTCCGGCCAATTTATAGATTTTATTTGAAATGCTATCAATTTGTTTAGTTATTTTTTTAGAAAAAGTTGCCAGGAATTTAGCATCTACTTTAATCCCATTATTTTCCATTTCAATTAAGACAGGTACTAGTGGCATTTCAATTTCATAAAATAATTTATCAAGTTTTTCTTTGGCAAGTTTAGGTTCAAATTTTTCATATAAACGATGAGTATAATCAGCATCTTCACAAGAATAATCTGAGACTTTGGCTAAAGGCACTTGTGAAAGCGGAGTTTTTCCATTGTTAGTTAATTCTTTATAGCTGAGCATTTGATGTCCTAGCTCCACAAAGGCTTGATTGTCCAAAGAATGACCTCTAGTGCCTGAATTTAGCAAGTAAGAGGCTATCATAGTATCAAAATAGATGTTTTGTGGATCAATGCCATGATTAAGCATTATTTCAGCATCATATTTGAAATTATGAGCGATTTTTTTAATCTTAGAATTTTCGAAAATTGGTTTTAATTTATCTAAGTATTTTTGATTAATTTGAATATCCTCAAAAAGCCCCTCACCCTTTATTTGGGCAGTAGGGATATAATAAGCTACTCCTTTTTGCCAAGAAAAACTAATTCCTAGAAGTATAGCTGTTAAAGGATCCAGTCCAGTTGCTTCAGTATCAAAAGTGAACAAATTTTGGTTGTTCAGCTTTTTTATAAAAGATTCAAAGTCTTTATTATTCTCAATAAGTTTATATTCAGTTTTATCAACTATTTTTTTTTCATTCGAGGTTTCAGTTGAGTTTTTGCCAGCGTTCATGTCGGTGCTATCGGTATCTGGGAGTCTGTTTAATAAACTTCGAAATTGATATTCTTGGAATAAATCTATTAAGCCTTCTTTGTCATAAGGTTTAACCTTGGCATTTTCTAAATTAAATTTAATTGGTGCATCATAGACAATAGTAGCTAATTCTTGGCTTAAATAAGCTTTTTCTTTATCATTAATTAATTTTTGTCTGACTGACTCTTTAATCTTATCTGAGTCAATGTTTTTATATACGCCATCTAATGTTTTAAACTCATTTAATAATACGATTGCTGTTTTATCACCCACACCCTTAACTCCAGGAATATTATCAGAAGCATCACCTTTTAAAGCTTTATAATCAACAATTTGTTCAGGACCCAAGCCATCGTATTTAGCTTTAACGTTTTTAATATCATAAATAATCGTGTCTGAAAGGCCTCGTTTTAAACCATACATTTTAGTATTTTCATTAACTAGTTGGAGTAAATCAAGATCACCTGAAACTATTATGGTATCAATTTCAGGGTTGTCTACTTCTGGTGTTTTACAAATAGTACCAATTAGGTCATCAGCCTCGTAATCATCAAGTTCAAAAATAGGGACTTTAAATAGTTCCATTATTTTTTTAATTTTCGGTACTTGATCATATAATTCTGGCGGTGCAGATTCTCGAGTAGCTTTATATTCTTTATAGATTTTATTACGAAAAGTTTTTTTACCTTTATCAAAAGTCACAGCAATATAATCAGGTTTTATATCTCGTAACGATTTTAAAAATATAGATGTAAACCCATAAACAGCATTCACAAGCTCACCATCTTTAGTAGTTAAAGGTGGTAAAGCATGAAAAGCCCTATGAATCAGGGCGTGTCCGTCGACTAGGATTAGTTTTTGTTTTTTCATAGATACAAATTTAAGGAAAGCGAATATACTACTTTAATACCTGCCTGCCGTCAGGCATGCAGATTAACAAATCATTCCCCTGTAGGCGACACAAGCTTGTGTCGCCTACAGGAAGAGAAAAATGATATATATATCTTAGCATTTTTATTGCTTTGATACATTATAGTCTTTATTTGTATTAGTATTTTAGCATCTTTATTAACTTAAATAAAGTTTGTATTTCTGTTATAATATAACCATGTTAAACATAAAAACCTATCAGGACTTCGCCAAATTTTTGGAAAATAAAATTGACCCCAAAGGGGTTGTTTTTGGTGTAGGGGTTACTTCGTTCATGAGGTTTTTCCCTTCTTTGTTTATTAAAAACTATAATTTAATTTGCTTTAAAGATTCAAAGGACAATCAAGTTTTAGGTGACTTGGTTGATGATATTTTTATTTTGAAAAAAACACGTCCAACTTTGAAATTAGGTTTTACTAATGCTAATAATATTTTACGTAATAAATCAGTACGAAATTATATCTTGTCACATAAAGGTAAAAAGTTTTTGTTTGTTTATAAAATGAATAAAAACATGGAACATGCGGTTAAAGGTTTAGGTTTGAAAGTAATTGGTAATCCTGCTAGACTAAATAAAATGTTTGAAGATAAGGTTAATTTTCGTAAAGTTTTAGTTAAAGCTGGATTAGAACCTATCCCAGGGGAAACAATGAAATTTTCTGACTGGCAGCAATTAGAATACGAAGATGTTATAGATAAATATGGTAAAAAATTTGTTATCCAGCTACCTGATTTTATGCTAGGAGGTGGTAAAGGCACCTTGTTTATTGATTCAAAAAGAAAATACAATGAATTCAAAACTAAAGTAGAAGACGGAGTCTATAAGAAAAAAGTTTTAACAGTAGTTAATATTACTAAGTTCCTTGAAGGTGAAAGTCCTTCAGTTGCCTGTTGTGCGACAAAATACGGTACTTTAATAACCCGGCCACAACAACAGATACTTGATATACCTCAAGTGATTGCTAAGAAAAAAGGTGAGGGTCTTTTTGTTGGTCATGTTTTTGGTAAAAAATACTCAGCCAGTATTATTAAGCAAATTAATGAAATCTCCACAAAGTTAGGTAATTATATGTACTCAAAAGGTTATAAGGGTATTTTTGGTATTGATTTTATAGTTAATGAAAAAGAAAATAAGGTTTATCCAGTTGAATGTAATGCTCGTTATACAGGAGCTTTTCCCATGGTTTCAATGCTACAATTGAAATACAAAATTATTCCTTTAGATTTTTGGCAGTTTCTTGAATTTTTACATATTCCCTATAAAATAGATGTGAAAGAATTAAATAAAATGTATCAGAAACAAATCAACGGTAGTCATATCGTTTTATCAAATATCAGAACATACAGCATTGAAGTTAAAAAAGAATTAGATGTAGGGACATATCAGTTTAAAAATAAAAAAGTAGAATACTTATCTGATAATATTTTTTATGAGGGGTTAAAAAATGACCATGAATTTGCGTTAGTTGACGGCGTACCTCAAAAAGGTCAGATAATAAAAAAATATTCACGTATGGCACGAATAGTCCATGTACTTTTTAATGCAGATATTTTAAAAGCTAATGGTAAAGAATTAAAATCTGAATATTTGAATATAGTTTTTGCAATTTATAAATCAATGTTTAATAAAAAACAACCATGAATATAATTTTAATCCATACAAAAAACGGCATAAAATATGCCAAAGTAATTCAAGGATATATTTTGTCAGAAGGTATTAATTGTTATTTGGCACGCAGAAAAAGTATAAAACAGGTTATTGAAGATAATAATTTAAAGCCAGGTAATACTTTGATCCATTCAAGAATTGCTGGTCTTTATACCAATAAAATGTTAGCTAAAATAGAGAATGAGGGATTTAAAATAATTAATCCATCAAGAACATTAGAATTAACAAGTAATAAATATAAAGCTAATAATCTTGCCAAGAAAAAGGGTTTGCCTATTGCCGCTACATATAAGATTGATAAACTTAAACACAAGAAGGTAAAAAAAATACTAAAGAAATATAATAGTTTGGTTTTGAAACCAATTCACAGTCAAGGCCAGGGGATTTTTGTCAAAAAATTAACAATAACTTGAGTGATGAGCAATTGATTGAAATTTTAAAAACAGTACCAGGAAAAGAAATACAAATTCAAGAATTTATTGATTATAAAATGCTTATTCGTGTAATCGTTATAAACTATAAGGTAGTTGATAATGCTTATGTTTATGACATTCCAGATCAAGGTTGGAAATGCAGTGTTTGCTTGAATCCGAAAATAAAAAAATATGAATCAAACTCTGATGAATTAAAAAATATAGCTGAAAAAACTGCGAAAGTATTTAAGGCAAAAGTAAATTTCATTGATTTTTTTCAGGATAAACAAGGGAAGTTTATATTAAATGAAATTAATACTGCTTGTAATTTAATACGGCATGAGCAAGTTTCAGGTGTAGCAATTCATAAACTTATTGGAGATTTTTTGATTCAGGAATTGAAAAATTTAAAATAAAAAAAGCCGTAAAATGCGGTAAATAAAAAATTGGTCATTGGGGATTTTACTTTTTAGCGTTTTAAATTAAAAGGCTAAAACCTGAAATCCGAGGAGACCAATTTTTTATTTTAACTTTGGAAATATTGATTTTAAGATTATTTTCGAAACATTTATTGATTTACCAATTTGAGGGTTTTCATGCATATCAAGTGAAGGGAAGCTATTTATTTCAATAATTCTGTAATCATTTATTTTACTTATATCTTGTGTCATTAAATCAATACCAGCTATTCCCATTTTAAATTCTTGTGTCGCTTGTAAAGCAACTTTTTTATAAAACGGATGAATTTTATTAGTCATATTAATTGCATTGCCCCCGCCGAAAACATTAGCTGTTTGTCGTAAACGAATTAATTGACCTTTTTTTAGTATAGTTTTGAAATTAACTTCTTGAATTTTTAAATTTCTTTTTAATTCATCATCGATTAGTGGTTGTTTTTTTTTCTTGATATAATATTCGTGATTTTTATAATAAGCATTTACAATATTCCAAACACTATCTTTCCCATTGCCAATGATTTCAGGATAAGCTCTTTGTGTCACTGCAATCACTTTATTTTTTAAAACTAAAATCCTGTAATCATTACCTTTAGCATGTTCTTCAACCATAATTAATCGTTTTTTCTTCTTTTTGCCCCTTTCTTGAGCTTTACGCCAATATTTTTGTAATATAGAATAAGCCATTTTTACAGTATTTAAATCAGTAATATTTGCTGTCACACCTATACCTAATGAATAATCAAATGGTTTGATTACAAATGGATATTTTATTTTTTTACTTTTAATTAATGTTTTAACTTCATCAACGCTGGAAATTAAAAATGCTTTAGGTACTTTCAACCCAGCTTTTCTTAATATTTCCAAAGTAAGGTATTTATTTGAAACTAAAGAGGCATTAGCTGAATTTAGCCCAATTTTTTTTTGAAAAAAATAATGACGTTTACCTTTATATTCTAAACAAAAAGTCAAAAACCGCGGATCAAGTTGTTTAACTTTAATACCAGCCCTTTTAGCTTCTTTTAAAAGATTTTTTATTAAAGTGTTATTTACTTTGGGATGATTAATTTTTTTCATATTTAATTAAATATTTTATTTTTTATAGCTTTAATTTCATTTTCGTCCTCTAAAAGTTGACCTTTATGTAATTTGTAGAGGAAAGGAATTACACCGCAAGTTTTGCATTTACCCCAGCAACAGGAACCACCATTTTCTTGATGTAAATTTTTGCATAAAGTAATCTCTTTCTCAAAAATTTGTTCATTTACTATATTTGGTTCTAAGTCTGTTTCACAATTTAATTCATTGTTCATACTTTTTTAAATAGTTTCATATCGATATTTTCCCTTGGTCCAGACTTTACCAGTATCATCAAAAAAGTGAGTAACTTCAATAATTCTAACAGCAGCTAATTCTTTGGAAAGTTTACCGCCATCTTTTGTTTCTACTAAAGGACTTTGGCATACCATGCAATACTGTCTTTGGTCAGTTTTTAGAAATTGATAAACTTTACCTTTTTCAAGATGTTCTGGTTCACATTCTTCGATTTTATGATTGCCATTATTAAATTCGGAAATGTTTCTCAAAGCTAGATCTGGATTAAATTCAACTTTAATACCGATAAATTTATTTTTTATAAACAAATTTTAACCATAAGTTTTTAAATAAACCCATAGTTAAAGTTGATAACACAAAAGCCAGGGCAGGTACAAGTGAGTTTGTGAAAGGTTCTGGTAATCCTGTAATCAAGAAAAAAATTACAATTACAAAATAAGTAAGAATTGCAATAATGATTTTTCTGGTCCAGGATACTTCCCAATTCTTAGCAGCTTCTACCTTTATGTTACGTTGTTGTATTTTTTTTAATTCAGAAGTGATATTCATATAATTTTTTAATTTTTTGTTTGTGGATCTGACCTTAAGTCAGATCCACAGGTCAGTATTTTTTTTTAGATCCCAGACATGGCCCCCCTTTTTTAATTGGCGGAGTGTGTAGATTAGTACTTCCGCATTCTGGACATTTACTATGTATTCCGCTGTGTTTACTGTGTGAACCTGGTTCAGCTGGCCATCTGGATTGGCAATCTAGACATTTTTGTTCTGGAATAGTTTCAAATAATCCATCCATTTTTTCCCCCTTAAAGTTTGTAGAAGGCAATCTGGGATTGTCTCCTGGATTTAGTCACTTTGATCAAGTAGTACTGTAAGATGAGCAGTGTAATGGTAAATTACCAAACTGCAAAAGTAAAACTTGAATAAATATTATTTGAGGTCACGGTGGGAATCCCTCCATGGGCGGACAGGCGAACCCACGATGAGAGTTTTGCCCGCCTTCCAAAGCAAAGCTAAATTAAATATTAAATATTAATTGAGGCCAGGACGGGATTTGCACCCGTGAATGGCGGTTTTGCAGACCGCTGCCTTACTACTTGGCTACCTGGCCATGTAAATTTGAAAACTTGCTTAAAAGCAAGTTTATTTAAATTTAGCATATTTAACAGACAAAATCAAGTTTCAATCTTGTGGTTTTTGGATTGAAAAATCAGGTTTAAAAGTTGCGTTTAAGGCTAGGTAAAAAGAAAAAACACGAATTATATTCAGGTCTCGATCAGTGATTTGCGTGCCTTTTTTAAATAGTAATAGCATTATACCTATATCTTGATCATGCATATAAACTGGTTTTGATACTATTTCATATTTTTTGAAAAATTCTTCTGGTAATCCATGTTCAATAAATTTTTGTTTATAATCAGGGTTTTGAGAATATTTAAATTTTTTCAAGTCTTTATTAATTAAAGTTTCAAGAATATTTGAAGTTTCCTTGTCATTTGAATTTGATAAGTTTATTTTAAAATCATAAGGTTTTTTAAAGTATAAAAGTCCGCCATGACTATTTAGTAATGAATTAAGTTGCTCAAATATTTTGCTGGCTTTTTCTTGTAATGGATAGTTTTTTGACTGGTCTAATGATGATATATCAAGTTCAAGAATACTGTCGATTTTTCTGTTTATTTGCCCTATGTATTGATAAGCTTCAGTTAATTGTTCTACTTGAGCATTAAGTAATGATTTTTGATGATCAAAGACTTTAAAAGTTACGGTGATAAGAAAAACTGACAATAGTAGGCTTAAAATTAAATCAAAGACAAGATGATTTATTGAGTTATTAAAATATATTAAGCCAATTATATCGTAGGAAGTGATAACAAAAATAACTATTAAGACAATAGTTATTTTTAAATATAGAGATCTATCAATAATTTTATTAAATATACTCATATTATTTGAAAACTTCAACAGTTAAATATTTCATGCCAAATGATCTTGCTTCTTCTTTTGATTTCATCCAAATATCCATTCTTGCATTATATCTTTCATTCATTCGATCAACTACAGTGTATATTTTATGAGGGTCAAGTTCTGGAAATCTTATTTTAGTACCAAATGGTAAATAATTAGTTGCCACAACATTCTCTTTATCGTGTTTACATAAATTATAACCACTGGCAGTTATACATGGTGTGCTGTCAGTTTGACCGATTGTACTATTATAGGCTGTTACGGATAGTTTTATTTTATAAATTTCAGGTTCAAAGTTTAAACCAATAATGTTTCTTAAAGGACTAAAATAATCAGAAGTTGTTATTTCATGATAAGCAAGTGATGAAATTTTAGGCATACAAAAAATTGCAATAAAAATTGCAATTACTAAGATTGGCACCCCTCTACGTATAAAAGCAGCTTTTAAAAGATAGATTTTTAAACTGCAGATTTTCATATATATAATTTAAACTTATATATATTATACCATACTTTTATCCACAATTACAAAAATCGTCAGTTAAGACGATTTTTATAATATATTAGAGTAATATTAATTCCTTGTAATGTTTCTACCCCATTTATATCTTGAGGCGTTCCATTTCCAGGCACGTCCTTCTTGTAATTCCTGAACTGTCCATCTACTTGAACACCAGGGATCAAAAGCACATTCATCAGTTACTTGTGGATTATAATAACTATTAATTTGAAACAATCCTCTGTCTCTTGGATCTTGTTCACCTCTTACATTAGGGTCAAAACGACTTTCTGCTCTGGCAATAGCAATTAATAACTCAGGGTTATCATATTGTTCTTGTCTGGCAACCTCAGACATTATTTGGACCATTTTTTCTTCCTGAGTTAAGACTCTTACTTCAATTAACTCTTCATTAGCTTTATCAAAGATAAATTCTAAATCAGGTGAAAAGAAAGCATGTGAAGTTACTCTTGGAAAAGAAAATTGCCAAATTAAAACTAAGATTAGCAAAAAAGTGACTGATTTCTCTAATATTTTCTTATGAGTTTTTGTTAGTATTGTATAGGTAGTTAACATAAAATTGTTTAATTTTTAGATTAAAAAAAGTTCCTTGTTTCAGAACTATGCTCGCATTATAGCATGTTTTTTAGGATTTGTCAATAGATGGCTAATTTCTTTAATCTTTAGTAAATTAAGGGTATTTTACCAGTTTTGAGTATTAAGTCAAGGCTTCTGTGGAAAAGAAAAACCGACCTATAATTATAAATCGGTTTTAATCTATTGAAAGATTTTCTTCCTGCTCAGTTGTTAAATGTAAACAGCCACTTTTAGAGGGCAAGATAAGTAAATATA
>JAUVKC010000019.1 GCA_030592165.1 Candidatus Buchananbacteria bacterium
AAAGAGAAAAATGTTCAAACCCAGAATGTGCTTTTAATTCACCTAGTCAAAATAAAGGTTGGTAAAATAAAAAAAATAGGAGTAGTCTTAACTACTCCTATTTAAAATTATATCTATTTACATATACTGAAAATAACAGTAAAATAAACATATTATGAAAAATAAAAAACAAATCGTTTTATCAGGGGTCCAACCAAGCGGAGAACTTCATATTGGTAATTATTTAGGTTCACTAAAAAATTTCGTCGAACTTCAAAACAAATATGATTGTTATTTTTTCTTAGCTACCTATCATTCTATTTCAGGAGATTATGATCCTAAAATTAAAAAACAACAAATTTTAGATTTAGCGATTGATTTTCTGGCTGTTGGTCTTGATCCCAAAAAATGTGTTATTTTTAATCAAATTGATATACCTGCCAGCCCAGAATTAGCCTGGATTTTTAATACTTTAACTCCTATTTCAGAACTTGCAAGAATGACTCAATTTAAAGATAAATCTTCTCATCAAGTAAAAAATATCAACGCCGGACTTTTAACTTATCCAACCTTACAAGCTGCTGATATTCTTTTGTACCATCCAAATTATGTCCCTGTTGGCATAGATCAAATTCAACATCTTGAATTAACAAATAAAATTGTTCGTTGGTTTAATAATAAATACGGAAATTACTTCAAAGAGATCAAACCACTTTTAACTCAAGTCCCAAAAGTAATGTCACTAGTTGAACCTGATAAAAAAATGTCGAAAAGTTCAGGTCCTAAACATTATATTGCTATTAATGATTCTCCAAAAATTATTGAAGAAAAACTAAAAAAAGCAGTTACTGGAGTAGGGACAGAAAAAGATATACCTCAAGGAGCTATAAATTTAATAACTTTATTAAATGAATTTGGCACCCAAAAAGAAGTTAAAAAGTTTGAAGCTGAAATTAAAAATAATACTATCAAATATTCTGAACTTAAATCTGTTTTAGCTAAAAATATTAGTGAATATTTTGCACCTTATAGAGCTAAAAGAAAAGAATTAGCTAAAAATCCTGAAAAGGTTCGGGCAATATTAGCTCAAGGAGCTGTCAAAGCCCAAAAGATTGCTCAAGAGACGTTAAATGAAGTAAAATCAAGAATTGGTGTTTTATAATAAAAGCTATCTGACCTCGGAGTGGAAACTTGTTTTTTTTAAAAAAAGCAAAAAATTGACCATGACGGGTTGACAAAATTGGTAAAATATAGTAAAATCATATATATCCCTAATTTTTTAGGGCTTGTTCTAAATATCCAAATATGCAGAGATCGCTGCTCCGTAGCCTTGAGCGAAGGAGTAGAGGAAAGTCCGGACACCAACCCTTGTTTTGTAAGGGTAATGGTAAAGGGTAACGCCCTCCGGCCTAGTAGCAATACTATGGTCAGGACCAGTGCCGCAGAGACTATACTAATCCACTGAAGCCTAGTGCAAAAGTGGATGAAAGGTGAAAAGTGTTTTGATGTTTTTGCTCTCGAGACAAAAGCTACAAAACTCAGCCTCTGGCAACAGAGTGCTTGTGGTAAACTCTACCTGGTGCAAGAGCAAACTCGGTTATATTTAACCGTTGAAAAAGTAGCTCGCGTGAGCCTTAACGTAAGTTAAGGCCAAGATAGATGATCTCTCATCCGAAGCCTTGTGTGAAGGGTGAACAGAATCCGGCTTACTATTTGGGTATTTAGATTAGGTTATAAAAGGGCTTTAATAGCCTTTTTTATTTAAAACTTATTTATATATGAAAAAATTCGCTTTATTTTTTACTATAATTTTAGTGCCATTAGACTTTATCATGATTGTCTTGGCAGCTATTTCCGCCTTTCTTATCAGAATTGGTAGTCTTGCTAGTGGAATAAGACCAATTATTACTACCCTACCATTTGGTACTTATCTTTTATTTAGCATCTTATTTGCCTTTCTTTGGTTAATAATTTTTGCTTTAGCTGGACTTTATACCATCAAATCGACCAGACAATTTTCTGAGGAATTTTCTAAAATAATCCTTGCTTGTTCAACGGGTATTTTAGTTATCATAGTTTCTTTCTTTTTAACTCGTGAACTTTCGTCTTCTCGTTTTATGCTTTTAGCTGCCTGGATATTAACAATTATTTATGTAACTATTGGCAGAGCCATTATTTATCGGGTTCAAAAACATTTTCTAAAACTTGGTTATGGAACACGAAGAATTATTTTAATTGGTAATGACAAAAATACGAAAATCATTAAAAATGAATTAAAATCAAATATTGATCTTGGTTATCACATCGTTGAAAGCTTTACTACATTTAATTCTGATATAAAAATTCAAATTAAAGATCTTCATAAAACTGAAAGGATCGATGAAATCATTCAAGCTGATCCAACCCTTTCCAAAGATGCTACTATGAATTTGATTGATTTTACTGAATCAAACAATATTACATTCAAATTTTCCGCTGATATCTTCAAAACAAAAACTAGCCATTTAACAATCGATACCCTTGCTGGCATGCCAATTTTTGAAATAAAAAGAACCAGACTTGAAGGCTGGGGCAGAGTTTACAAAAGAGTTTTTGATGTTATTGCCTCAGCGATTTTTATTGTCCTTGCATCTCCTATTATTTTAATAACCACTATAGCTATTAAAATTGACACAAAAGGTCCTGTATTTTTTAGCAAACTTGATGATGGAACTGAAGTAAAAAGAGTGGGTCAATATGGTAAGGCTTTTAAATACTTTAAATTCAGATCAATGGTTGATAAATCAGATTCTCAACGATATTCTGAGGCTTTACAAGAAAAAAACTTAAGAAAAGATTCACCGCTAGTTAAAATTAAAGACGATCCAAGGATTACTCGAGTTGGTAAATTTATTAGAAAATATAGTATAGACGAACTACCTGAATTATTTTTAGTTTTCACTGGTAAAATGAGCCTGGTTGGTCCTCGCCCACATTTACCAGAAGAAGTTGCTAAATATAAAGATTATCATAAAAAAGTTCTTGATATAAAACCAGGGATCACTGGTATGGCACAGGTCTCAGGACGTTCAGATTTAGCCTTTGATGAAGAAATTAAATTAGATACCTATTATATTGAAAACTGGTCGCTTATGCTTGATGTCCAAATCCTCTTAAAAACTCCGAAAGTAGTTTTATTCCCAAAAAGAGAAGCTTTATAACTCACAAATTCTCAAGCAAAAAATCTCCGCTTTAGCGGTTTTTTTTTGCTTGATTTTTCCTCGTAATTACGCTAAGATACGAATATACTAATTTTTCACAAATCATACAAATATAGACATAAAAATTAATTAATTTTAAATAAAATTCGTAAATTCGTATTTTATTCGTAGATTCGTATCATTATGAAGGTAGCCCTATTACATGATTACTTAAACCAAGCTGGTGGTGCAGAACGGGTTCTCTTGGCATTGTCTGAACTTTTTCCTGAAGCACCTATTTATACGCTAATTCATGATAAAAAAAGATTAAGTGGGTTTGAGAATAAAGATATCCGGACTTCTTTTTTACAAAAAATGCCCTTGGCCAGCTCAAAAATTCGTTGGTATTTACCCTTGATGCCAACTGCTGTTGAACAGCTTGATCTAAGTGAGTATGATGTTGTTATTTCTTCATCCTCTGCCTTAATCAAGGGTGTCATTACACACCCTCATACTTTACATATTTGTTATTGTTATACGCCAACAAGATACCTATGGTCTGATACTCATCAATACCATAAAGATATTAAAGAGGGTAAACTAGTTAAACATATATTACCTATGTATTTGAGTAAATTAAGACAATGGGATCATTCAGCAGCTCAACGAGTTGATCATTTTGTTGCCCAATCAGATTTTATTGCAAAAAGAATTAAAAATTATTACAATCGTGATAGTTCAACGATAATCCATCCACCAACTGATACTGAGAATTTTTATATTTCCTCTGAAATTGGTAATTATTATTTACTTATTTCACGATTAAAACCTTATAAAAAAGTGGATTTAGCTATCAAAGCTTTTAATAAACTAAATATTCCCTTAAAAATTATTGGGATTGGTGAAGACGAAAAAAGATTAAAAAAATTAGCTAAAGATCATATTGAATTTCTAGGTGCTGTGCCAGAAGAAGAAAAAAGAAAACTACTTTCACAATGTATAGGTCTAATTCATCCGCAAGAAGAAGACTATGGACTAACCCCAATAGAAGCCATGGCTTCTGGAAGACCTGTTATTGCCTATAACGCAGGGGGAGCCAAAGAAACAGTAATTGATGGTCAAACAGGACAATTATTCAAGGAACAGTCATGGGAGGCTTTGATTGATACAATAATTAAATTTAAACCAGACAAATATATTCCTCAAGAAACAAAGGCTCATGCTGAAAATTTCAATTCACAAAAATTTTATCAACAAATTAAAGAATTTGTAGAAACATCGTATCAGGATTTTAAAATTAATAATTAAAATTTTTTATGAAGATTGGCATTGATATTCGCTGCTTAATGAATAAAAATTATTCCGGAGTAGCTGAATATACTTATAATCTTTTAGATAATATTTTCAAAATTGATCAAACTAATAAGTATTTTCTTTTTTATAATTCCAAAAAAGATATCAAAGAAAACTTACCTACTTTTGATTATCCAAACGTTAAGTTTAAAGGCTATAACTATCCGAATAAATTTTTTAACTTTAGTTTGAAATTTTTTAATTATCCAAATATTGATAAATTACTCGGTGATATTGATGTTTTTTTTACACCAAATTTCAACTTTCTAAGTCTGTCCAATAAACCAAAAAAGATAATCACTGTTCATGATCTATCTTTTGAGATATTCCCACAATTTTTTTCAAAAAAAAGGATTCTTTGGCATAAATTTATTAATCCTCAAAAATTACTAAATTCAAACGATAAAATAGTCACTGTTTCTCAAAACTCAAAAAACGACATTATTAATCACTACAAAATAGATCCTAACAAAATAAATGTTATTCATTCTGGAGTTGATCATGCTTTATTTAAAAAATTAAAAAATTCCAGCCCTAAATTTCAGCAGATTATAAAAAAATATAATCTACCGAAAAATTTCATTCTTTATCTTGGCACAATTGAACCAAGAAAAAATATTGAAAGTATTATTGAAGCCTTTTCATTACTAAAATCAAACAAAAAATTTCAAAACCTTTCACTAGTAATTGCTGGTGATAAAGGTTGGAAATATAAAAAAGTTTTTGATTTTGCCAAAAAATCACTTTATCAAAATGAAATTAAATTTATTGGTTATGTTGATCGTCAAGATAAAGCTTATCTTTATAACCTAGCAAAAATATTCATTTTCCCTTCATATTACGAAGGGTTTGGATTACCGATATTAGAAGCTCAAGCCTGTGGTACACCTGTAATAACCAGCTTAAATTCTTCGTTAAATGAAGTTGGTGATGATTCAGCTTATTTAATTAACGCGGATCAGGTTAGTCAGGTTAAATCAGCTTTATTTAAATTACTTAGTAATAATAATTTAGCTCAAGAATATAGTCAAAAAGGGCTAGTAAACAGCCAAAAATTCACTTGGCAACAAACTGCCAAAAAAACTTTAAAATATTTAACTGAATAAAAAATGAAAATCGGCATTGACGCCAGAATGTATGGTAAAAACCAATCAGGCATCGGTACATATATAAAAAATATTACTGACCATATTTTTGAATTAGATAATGAGAATGATTATTATCTTTTTTTGTTAGAGCCTGTTTATTCTCAATACTTACCACCAAATAAGCGCATTCATAAAATCAAAGCAACTTCTCACTGGTATAGTTATGCAGAACAAACTAACTTTTTAAACCAGATAAATAAACAAAAATTAGATTTAATGCATTTCCCTCATTTTAATGCACCGATTTTATATTCTGGCAAAAGAATTCATACAATTCACGATATTACACCTAAATTTTTCCCTGGTCATAAACAAAAATCATGGTTTCGCAAAAAAGCATACGAACTTACTATCAAAACTAGCTTAAAAAAATCAACTAAAATTCTAACTATTTCTAACCATACAAAAAATGATTTAATTAAGTATTTTAATGTTAAAAAAGACAATATAATTGTTAATAATTTGGGGATAGAAAATCACTTTAAGAAAGTGGAAAATTGTGCTAAAATTAAAGAGTTAAAAGCTCAATATGGGATAACTAAACCTTATCTTTTCTTTATCAGTGCTTGGAGAAATCATAAGAATTTTGAAGGTCTTATTAAAGCCTTTGAAATGGTAAATAAACAAGGTTTTGATTATCAATTAGTTTTAGGAGGGAAAGAAGACCCTCACTACCTTAACATCAGTCAATTAATTGCAAAATCAGAATATAAAAATGATATTATCACTCCTGGATTTATCTCTGATGATAATTTACCTGCTATTTATACTGAGGCACAAATATTTGTTATCCCTTCATTTTACGAAGGGTTTGGCATTATTGGACTTGAAGCCATGGCTTGCCAAACACCCGTAACATCCTCAAATACTAGTTCTTTACCAGAAATTTTAGGTGACGCTGCATTATATTTTGACCCTAAAAACAGACAGGATATTTCAAATAAAATTATTAAGTTAATCAATGATCAAGAACTTCAATCCCAGTTAATTATAAAAGGACTTGAACAAATAAAAAAATATTCTTGGTCAAATTGTGCAAAACAAACGCTTGGTACATACAAAGATATACTCAATCAATAAATATACTCTTATCCCATGCAAAGAGGTAAAACAAAAAAACGTACTGCAAAGAAAAAAACGGCAGTAAAAAAAGTTATTAAAAAGACTGTCCGTAAAAAATCCACGCAAAAAAAATCTACTAGCAAAAAACCTACTAGACGATTTTTAAATACTAAAAAACGCACTATAAAGAAAAAAATAGCAGTAAAAAAAGTTACTCGTAAATCTACAAGAAAAAAAACTACTCCTCGCAAAAAAAAGGTCATAATTAAAACTAGTTTAATTTTCCACAGTATCACTCCACAAAAAACAGACTCATTTATCAAAAAAACAAAAACTCATTTATCTCCACATGTCTTGGATTTAAAACAACTTACGATCCAACAACAAAATAATAATCAAGTAAATAATACTTTTGCGCAAACTGTAGGCGATGATTTTTATTCATTACTTTCCAGAAAAAAACAAACTTTATCAAAATCTTTTACTAGTAAAGTGACTACATCAAGTGAAAAAATTAATTCTTTTAAAAGCAAACTAAAGTTTCCAGCTAAAAAGGAAGTTGCAACTCATAAAACAATTAAAATAAAAAAATCTTATCATCTGCCAAAATTTAATTTACCTAAAATTAATCTGCCAGAAATAAATTTTGAAATACCAAAAATTAGACTTCCTGAAATAAAAATTGGCCGATTAAACCTTACGTCATATTGGCAAAAAGCTTTATTAAGTTTTATAATTTTTAGTTTTGTCTTTGTTTTACCTTTTGCTACATATGATCATTACTTAAAGTTAGAAGGTAAAAAAAATCTAGTTTTACAAAAAACAGCAGATGCGATTTTGCATTTAACAACTTCACAAAAAGCAGCTTCAGCTCAAGATCTTTATTATACTAAATTTGAGCTAGAACAAGCTTCAATAAATTTTTCTCTAGCCAAATCAGAGCTTGAAGATATTGGTATTTTAACCAAAGCCTTAATCAAGCTAGTCCCTCAAACAAAAAAACAGTACACTACTGCTCAAAATCTAATATCTATTGGTGAAAAACTTTCTACCAGCGCTGCAATTATAACTCAGGCCTTAAATGATCTTAATATTGATGACACCTCAATTGAATCTCTTAATTTGACTGATAAACTTGCTGTTTTAAAAACTAATTTAAATTTAATTTTACCTGACATAAAAAAAGCCAATGAGGAACTAAAAAATATTCACCTTGAAGTAATTCCTCAGGAATATCATAGTAAAATTAAGACAATCCAAACAGCACTTCCATTATTAGAAACTAATATTGAAAATTTTATTAATAGCTCTGATTTACTTTTAAATTTACTAGGTGAAGAATCGAAAAAACGTTATTTATTATTATTTCAAAACAATCATGAAATAAGACCAACTGGTGGTTTTATTGGAAGTTTTGCTTTAGTTGATATTGACCAGGGTAATCTTAAAAAAATAAACATTCTTGGAGGCGGACCGTATGACCTAAAAGCTGGACTTGAAGTTAGTATCGAGTCACCGCGTCCACTACATTTGATTAATCCTCGATGGGAATTTCAGGACGCTAACTGGTTCGCAAATCTACCCACCTCAGCTGAAAAGCTAATTTGGTTCTATGAAAAAAGTGGCGGTCCTACTGTTGACGGTATTATTTTTATCAATGCTAGCTTTTTAGAAAAAATCCTTAAAATAACCGGGCCTATTGAAATGCCTGAGTACAATAAAACTATAACTGCTACTAATTTTTATCTAGAAATCCAGAAAAATGTTGAACTTGAATATAATAAATCAGAAAACAAGCCGAAGCAAATCATTGCTGATCTTACTCCTAGAATAATTAATGCCCTACTCTCTTCTGGAAAAAAAGATTTGGTAAATATGTTAAATAACTTAATTGTTGGACTTAATGAAAAAGAAATTCAAATGTATTTCACAAATTATAGTTTAGAAAAATTAGTTTTAAAAAATAGCTGGGGAGGCCAGATTAAAAACACTGACCGAGATTATTTGAATATCATAAGCACAAACATTGCCGGCGAAAAAACTGATGCAGTGATCAAACAATCAGCAGAATTAACTGTTGATATTCAACCAAATGGCAGTATCATAAATACTTTAAACATCACTAAACAACATACAGGGATAGACGGTCAGATTTTTTATGGAGTTCCAAACCTTGATTATTTGAGAATTTATGTACCAAAAGGTAGTAAGCTGATTGAAGCTTCAGGATTTGAAAGATTGCCATCTGAACTATTTGAAATACTTCATCCTGAAATATATCAAAAAGATCCTGACATTGCTTTCATTGAAATGTCCAGAGAAATTATTCCTGAAAATAATACTGAAATATACAATATAAATGATAAAACAGTTTTTGCTAACTGGTTCAAAGTAAACCCTGGAGAAACAAATACTGTTACAATAAGATACGAATTACCATTCCAATTATCACTAGACCATCCTAATGATCAAAATTATTTGAATCTTTTATCAGACAAATTAAGCTTTGATAAAAATGATGAAAATATTGAAAAATATTCATTAATTTGGCAAAAACAATCTGGAAGAAATAATTTTGCAATTGATCTAAACATAATCTTCCCAGAAAATAAGGATTTTCAATTAATCCATCCTAATAATTTTTCTGGTGAAAATGGTAACTTTAAATTAAAAGACATTTTAAATACTGATAAAATTTTTGCTCTAGTTTTCAAATAATATGGCAATTAAAAAACAAAAAAATATTAAAAAAACCAAGACACCAAAAGTTAAGAAATCAAAAGTAAAGAAATCTGTCAAAAAGATTCTAAAACTTGATAAAAAATCTAAAAAAGAACTTCAAACATACAGTTCAAAGCTTGTAAAGTCTAATAAAAAGGAAATTGAAAAAGGTTTAAAAAAAATCTACCAGGATGACAAGGGTAAAATGCCAAAAATGACAGGACTTGAATTTAAAGAAAAAAATAAAACCTTAAAATCTCTTATTATATTGATTTTTGTTTTATCAATTTTATTTTTTGTTTCATTTATAGGATTTTTAACTTTTCAACCGACACCAAAATTTAACGGTTCTAAAATAAATATTGAAATAAAGGGTCCTTTTAATGTTATTTCTGGTGAAAGTATCAGTTATGAACTCAAGTATACAAATTCTGAAGATATTGATCTTACGAATACTAACTTGGAAGTATATTTACCGAATGGCTTTATTTTTGACAACGCTAGTATTACTCCAGAAATTAAAGAATCAGACACTAATAGTGGATTTTCTAATATAAAAACATGGAGACTTGATGACATTAAACAAAATGAGACTAAAAGCTTAACAATTGAGGGAAAATTAATTGGTAATATAAATTCTAAACAAACAATATCAGCAACTTTAAGTTATATACCTTCAAATTTTAGCTCTGAATTTCAAAAAACAATCAGCTTTAATACAGAAATCAATGATAGTTTACTTGAACTTGATCTTGAATATTCAAAACAAACTGCCAATGAAGATGAAACAGAATTTAATTTTAAAATTATTAATAATTCAAATGAAATTGATTTAAGCGATATTGAATTAGAATTTAATTATCCTGAAGAGTTTACCCTATTACGAAGTCAGATTATTGACCCTCGAGATAATCAAGATCAGTTAATCGAAGAAGACCTTGATAATAATGAAATAAAAACACAAAAGATATGGGCAATTGATAATCTTTTATACCAAAATGATTTACAAATCAAACTTCAAGGAAAATTTGATGTTCATGAATCAACAGCCGTTGATTTGGGCATTAAATTAAAACTAAGAGGACCGGATAATGAATATTTTGTCCAAAGAGATGAAAGAATCACTATTGATATTATTAAAGGTGAACTTCTAACAAATTTAATTGTTCAGGGATCAAATCAAAACAAGGCAGTAAATTTTGAAGATCGTTTAAGCTTTTTGCTTAATATTCAAAACAAAAGCAAAACTACACTTGGTGATCTTAAAGTCAGAGCTGTTATTGATTCAAAACTGCTTGACTGGTCATCATTAGACGACTCAAATGACGGTTTGCTTGAAAGTGGGCAAATATTATGGACCAAGGATCAAATACCAGAACTAGCTGTATTATTCCCCGAAGAAGAGATTGATATAATGTTTCAAATAGATTTAAAAGATTATCAATCAGTAAAAAAATATAACTCTGATGATTTGCAAATAAGAAGTTTCTTTGAAGCTCAAATCAATAAAATTGATAATCAAAACACTCAGACTAAAGTTGAAAGCAATACAATTATTAACGACGTAAATTCAAATTTATCACTCAATGCTCAGGCCAGATATTTTGACGATAATAATAGGGCTGTAGGTTCTGGACCATTACCACCAATTATTGGGCAAGAAACTTCATATAAAATATACTGGGAGATTAATAATTCATTGCATGAAATTAAAAACATTGAACTTAAGGCTGACTTACCTGACTATGTTCAATTTAATGATAATCAGAATATTTCAACAGGTAGTTTATTTAGAAAAGATAACCAAATAATCTGGCAAATCAGCCGGACACCTGAAACAATAACGTCTTCAAAAGCTGAATTTGAAATATCAATTAATCCATCAAGTGATGATGTTCACAAAATACTAAACTTACTTTCAGATATTAAACTAACTGCAACGGACTCACAAACAAATACTCAAATAGAAAAAACTCTTGCAGGTTTGACCACTAATTTGGATGGTGATCCTCTTGGCGAGAGTAAGGGCTTGATTCAGGAATAAAAAAAACAAAAATGCAGTAGTAGGTGCTGGTAGCTACCAGCACCTACTACTGCATTTTTGTTTTTTTATTTAAATTTTTTTGAAATACTCCAAATCAAATCAAATTGGTTTTTCATCATTTCTACTAATTCATTACTTTCAACTAAAAATCCATAGTTTTCTTTACTTGAAGACAAAAATCTAACTGTATTTCCATAAATCGTATAACCAAGAGAAAAATTAATTTGGTCAGGTGCAATTCGAGCTTGTCTTATGAATTTATCATTGTTTTTTAAAAAAGGAAATTGTTTAAAATCAGGCAATTGCATTTGTGGCCAAATTACTTTAATTTTTATATTACGTTCAATTCTTTTCTGATTAAATTCCTTTAAGAAATCTTTGCCTAATAAGCGGGTAATTTTTTTAATCGGCCAAAATGCATATATTGTAATATCTCGATAAAGTAAAAGGTCTTTCATCATTTGTTGTAGCTCTTTTTTACCTTCAAAAATTTTAATATTGGGTTTTGCTGTTTTTTCTTGTTCATCATAAACTAATTTCAACTGCTTAATAGTTTCTTGAGCATCTTTTATTTTTTTTTGCTTTTCTGCAATTAGTATCTCTAATTTTTCAGGCGGTAAAACGGCAAACATTTTCATCCCAGTTTTGATTATTTCACTAATTAAACCAGCTTCTATTAATTTATCAAGTAAATCATAAACTGAAGTACGACTCAAACCTACTTGTTTAGCAATTTGCGTGGCAGACAACATGCCTTGATAAAAAAGGGATTCATAAACCTGAATTTCTATCTCACGCAAATTAAATAGTTTTAATAATTGTTTAATATTCATAATAAAAATGTTAATAGTTGTGGAACTGTCACGACATAGTTTACAGTATCACCCAAACAAGATAAAGTCAAGAATATAAGTTCTTTAAAAACAAAAAAGGAGAAAACAATGAAAATAATTACTGACTACAAAACTAATGAGTATTTAATGATTCCAGTAACAAATCAAGATGACATTGAACGATTAAAAATAGAAGAACATATTCTAAATAATGAGGGATTAATGACATATAAAGGTTTTGAAATACATAGGTGGGATACTACATTATTATTTACTATTAAAAACGAAAAAATTAGTATTACTGGTGATAGTCAAGATATAAACATTATATTAATGCAACACGCCTTAGTTCACGGTCCCAAACAATTAATTTACAGACATTCGCACAAAATGACTGGAAATATTTTTGGAATAGGTTTTGCGATAAAAATATGCCCTTTATGCGAAACTGAAGTATTTGGTGAATCAATTATTGGTTTTGCTGCCAGCTGG
>JAUVKC010000036.1 GCA_030592165.1 Candidatus Buchananbacteria bacterium
TAATTGAGCTTTTGATAAATTCAAATTACCCAAAGCAGCATCCAAGGCTGATTTTGAATTGGCAATATTTAATTCTTTATTATTAATTGCCGTATCCAAATTAATTTTTGTATTTTCATAAGCCTGAGAAATACTATTTACTGAATTTATCGAGCCATCTGTTGTGGTTTGCTCTAATTTCACACTTGATTTATAAGCATTAAGAGCTGCCTCAGGAAAATCAAATGTAGTAGTAGAAGCTGATAAAGCTAAAAAAGTAGCATTAAGGGTATATTTGATTGAATCAAGAGCATCATTAATTTTAATTATTGCATTATCAATATCTTCATCTGTTTGAGTAGATTTGGCTGTAATTAAATCATTTTTAGCTAAAAGTATTTTTGGTAAAGTTCTCTCATAACCATTTCTTGAATCAACTCCATACTGAGTATGCCTAACACTATAGCGTGGTCTCAAATCTACATCATCTAAAATTGTCTTAACTACATCCATTGAATGATCAGGTGGTGTCATGGCCGTATCTAAAGTAATCAAAAGGTTTTGTCTGGCATCATCAACTGATTGAGTATATGTCTTTATATCAGATTCTAATTTTGTTACTAACGCTTCATGATCTCGTTTAGCATTATCATAAGATATTTGGGCATTATTTACAGTCTCAGAGGAGACATCAATATCCTGATCACTGGCGCCTGCTATAAATCTATTCATATTGGCTTTGGCTATATCCAGACTTGCCTGAGCTTGCCTTACTTGAATAGAAACAACTCCGGCATCAAGTTTAGCCAAAACATCACCCTTAACAACTTCATCACCCTCTTCGACATTAATTTCAGTTATTTCACCATTAGCTCTAAAATTAAGATCAATTTCAGACATTGATTCAATAGTACCTGTTTCAGACACAGTTTGGGTCAATTTATCTTTAATTACCTTTTCGGTCACATATTCAATCTTTGATTCACCACCTGCTTTAATAAAAAAAGCAACAATTATAATAACTATTATTACTGCTAACCAAAATAATTTTCTTTTTAATAATTTTTTAATTAGACCAAGCAACCATTTCATATGTTTATTTTTTAATATTTTTTAAATCCTTAAAATGAGAGGTTAATTCACTTATAATTTTATCAAAATTATCAGGTTTAATAAAGGCAATAACCATATCATCTTTTGAAAAAACTAAAAACTTATCACCAGACTTTAATTTCATTTTTTGCCTAATTGCTTTTGGCATCACCACCTGACCTCGCTCACCCATAGTTGCCATACCATAATTATTTAATTCAGGTATTTTAAAATCACTCATAAAAATATCAATTATTTATTAGTACGAAAAATCATATTTTCCATACATTAAGTATACTATACCCTATTTCTTTGTCAAACCAAAGCAATTTCATGTTAAACAAAAGACTCCCTTTTAAAGGAGTCTTTTTGGGAAATATGAACACTTTTTTTATTTTCTAAAACCCATTCCAGGTCTCATCATTCTTTGGCCTAATCCTTTTCTAAATTCACCTTTTTTACCTTGACCAAATGACAACCCAATTTCCTCTTTAATTATACGAGCTTGATCAAATTTTTCCTTGCCTTCTCTCATTAAATTATGAGCTTCGATTAAACGAGGAAATTCATCTTCTGTAACTTCCTGAGCCATAGGTCTGTCAGAACCAACAGCTTCTAGCCAAGCCTGGTAATCACCAGCTTCAACAGCAGTCATAACTTCTTCTCTTTTTACTTCCATTTCAGCTTTTCGTTCTTGCCATTCTTCTGAATTAAACCTTGGGTGGTCTTTTGTAGCTCCCTCATCTCTCGACTCAGAAGCAGCAAAACTAACTGCTGACATTCCCATGACAGACACCAAGACCACGGCAACTGCACCAAGAGAAATGATTTGTTTTCGTGACATAATGTTAAATTGTTAATAATTAAGTTTTAGGTACCTTCTGAATAGTACTACGCAATCAAATAACTTTTCTTTCAATTCTTAAATTTAAATGCATCGGCATAACTCTTTGATGAAAAAATTGTCTGGTTTTTCTTATTAAGGGACGAATCCGAGATGCTTCAAAAACTTCTTTGTCTTTTTGCTGTCCAATAATAATCAAAGGCAACCCTTGTTTTAATAAATCAATTCTTTCTATTTTGTTTTTACTCAGAATTAACCATTCATTACCATGTAAATCTTTTATTTTAAAACTATTATCATCAATAACCTGATAAACATTACCGGTCAAAATACCCCTATCTGGCTGAGTTAGAAATTTTTGTTTATTATTTAAAAATTTATTATAAAAAGGGACTTTTTCATTAAAACTATCATCAATAACCTGAGCTAGACCAATATTATAAAATAATAGACCCAAAATAATACTTAATAAAATTGTTGTAATGACAACTGAATAAGCATGATATTTATACCCACCCTGAGTGTATTTAAAAGCGTAATAAAGAATTAAAATAAAAAACATTAAAATAACCAGCCAAAAATATGGCAAAGTTGCAAAAACAAAACCTAATAAACTTTTATCCAGCTGTTTAGACAAATCCCAATCACCATTTTCAATCATGTAAATTACGACTGAAGTAGCCAAACTGCCAATCATCAAAAACAAAAACAACATCAACCAAATAAAATAATCTCTGGCAACTAAATTAAATTTTGTTGTTGGCTCAATCTTTTCTTTTTTAATTTGAGTCAAAACTTTTTGACTTATATTTTTTTCGCTCATACATTCTTATTTAATTCTTTTTTAAATTGTTTTTTGGCTCTATTAATCAAAGTAGCCACTGTCCCCTGCGGTTTTTTTAAAATATCAGAAATTTCAGCATATGATTTTTCTTCTAAAAATTTCAAGACCAGGACTTGGGAATATTTATAATCCATTTTATTTAAAATTTCCTTAACCTCGTTTTTCAAAATCTTGTCGTCAAGACTCTTACCTATATCAATATCCGACTTTAAATTATTCATAAAATCATCATCAACCTGCCAATCAAGCTGAGGTCTGGCTTTATTTCTGCGATATTGACTAATAACTTGATTATGAGTAATTCTATAAATCCATGACGAAAATTTTAGTTTATGATTAAAGGCATTTAAATTCTGATAGACCTTAATAAAAACATCCTGCAAGACATCTTCCACATCTTCTTGTGGAAAATTTGAGATACGAAAAACATAGCGTTTGAGCAACCCCTCATAACGATCAATTAAAATCGCAAAATTACTCTGATTTTCTAAACTTAAACTTACAAGTTCCTCGTCGGAATAATTGTCTAGCTCTTTTTTTCTCATGATTTCATTATATGCTTATACTACATAATACGCAAAAAACATAAAATTCTTTCAAATAAAAAAATCATGCACTATGCATAACCTTTTCCCTGTGACCCCTACGGGAATCGAACCCGTGTTACCAGGATGAGAACCTGGCGTCCTAACCACTAGACGAAGGGGCCAAAAAAAATTATACCCGGCTTTAGCCGGCAAAGTGCCCACTAAAGTGGGGTATAAATATAATTATTCCAAACTTTTTTCTGTAAAAAATACCTAATTATTCTCCCACTCCCCCGTTTGCCTAACCAAAAGTTCTTTAGCTTTTTTAGGTTCAGCCATTATTTCCAAAACTATTTTTTCCATTCTCATACCCTGGGAACCTTTAACAAATATTAATTCGCCTGGTTGTAAAATATCTTGCAAAAATCTACCAGCTTTACTAGCGTCATCAAAGCTATGAACATTTTCTTTACATAAACCAGCTTCAATTGCGGCATCAGCTGTTAATAATGAATTTTTACCAACTGTAATTAAATAGTCAATATCAAATTCAGCAATTTTTAAACCAACTTCTCGATGAGCGTCTTGAGATTTTTCGCCTAATTCAAGCATATCACCCAAAACTGCAATTTTTCTTTTACCTTGTTCTAAATTTATTTCTTTCATTACTTCTAATCCCGCAACAACCGCCCGAGCAGCTGGTGAATTATAAGTATCATCAATAATAAGACTATGTTTAATCCCAGCGATTAAATTCATTCTTCCCTTGGCAGGACGATACTGTCTCAAACCATCAGCAATATCAACTAAATTCATGCCCTTTGAGATACCTACTGATATGGCAGCTAAGGCTGCGTAAACCTGGGCTTTACCAAAACTATGAGGTAAAAAAACCGGAACACTTGATCCATCATAAGTAACTTTAAAATTAGTTCCCCAAATTTTGCAATCCCATTGTGATTGAACTTCACAAAAATCCTGCTCTAATCCAGTAAAAAGCATATCGCTTGCTCTTACATTTGCCTGCTCAGAAAACCCATAAGTCACAACCTTGATGTTTAATTTTTCCCTTACACTAATAACATTTTCATCATCGTAATTTAAAATCGCTACTCCGTTATCAGATAATCTTGTGACAATTTTTTGTTTTTCCTTTAAAACACCTTTAATATCTTTAAACCAATCAGATTCATTTTTTGCTTTTGGATTAGTTGATTTCAAATGAGTTTCACTAACAGTAGTTAAAACTCCGATACGTGGCTGAGCAATATTTATCAAATAATCAATATCACCTTTCATGTCTGCACCCATTTCCAAAACCAAGATTTCTGGAAATGTTTTATCACGAAAAAATAATAATTTCTTAGCTTTATAAATTACTTTAAGCCAAGCCAAAGGATTTTTGCCACCACTCTTGGCATTAATGACAGTCAATGGTAAACCCAATTCATTATTATAATTTTTTATATTCTGGCGTACATTATATTCAAATGACAAAGCAGCAAAAACAGCATTAGCAGCAGATGTCTTGCCTAAACTCCCAGTAATAGCGATTATTTCGGGCTTATATTTTCTGATAATTAATTTAGCAAAAATCGCCAATATTTTTTCAAGTAATCTTTTCATATTTTTTTATTATTTAAAAATTTTACCACGGATTTAAATAAATGACAACTTACTAAAATACTAATCAGTACTAATTTACTAATATAAATTTACAATTCTTTTCACCCTAACCCCTGATGAAGTAAATTGAGCTAATAAGCCTAATTTTAATTTAGAAACAACTAAATACTCAAAAATCTGATTTATTGACGTTTTTTTAAAATAATTACCTTTTTTAAGTTCTAGAACAACCTTATCCTCAATTAAAAAATCTAAATAGTATTTACCTATTTTAACACCTTTAAATTTCAAAGGTAAGTACACCTGTTCTTCAAATTTCATTTCATGTTCCTTTAAAATCTCAACCATTGCTTTTTGATAATATTTTTCCTTAAGCCCATATCCAAGCTCATTATACACTTCAAATAATAAACCAGTAATCTTATAGCTTAATTGGGGATAAACTAAATCTTTTCTTTTTTTCATAATCAACTTCTTATTCGTATATTAGTAATAATTCGTAATTTAGTGAATTATAGTGCGTCTGGCACAACATGATAATAATTAAGAATAAATTTTGCTATTCGACTAAACAAAGGCGCTGTTGTAACTGAAGAAAAACTACCTCTTTTTGGATTTTCAAAACGTATTATCATCACAAATTTTGGATCTTTAATCGGACCATAACCAATAAAGGAATGGTTTGTTTTATTTGAGTAAACTCCGTGCTCAGCTATTTGAGCCGTACCGGTTTTTCCTGCCATATAATATCCTGGAACTGCAGCCGGTTTACCTTGTCCATTTTTTACAACTGAAACAAGCATCCCTGTCAATAAAGTTGAAGTTTTTGATGATATAACTTGTTTCGGTCTTGGTCTGTCTGTTTTTTTAACAGATCCATCAGTGTATCTTATTTCTTCAACTATAAAGGGTTTTACCATTTTACCACCATTAGCAATAGCAGAAAAAGCCTGAACCATTTGCAAAGGTGTCGCTGTAATACCTTGGCCAAAAGAACCTGTAGCAGCATAGATTTCGCCTTTTTTCTTTAATGAAGATATATTTCCGGCAACTTCAGTATCCATTTGAATACCAGTTTTTTCACCAAAACCAAATTTTTCAACATATTTACGAAAATTACGTTTACCAATTTCTCGCACAGCAAATATCGTGCCTGTATTTAAAGATTTTTCTAAAACCTGAGTCATTGTATTTTTTCCATGAGCTTCTTTGTCAGCGTTTCTGATTGTAAATTCATCAATCTTCACAAACCCATCATCAATATATGTTGATTCAGGAGTAAGAATTCCCAAGTCTAAACCAGCAGCCATGGTGATAGGTTTAAAAATAGAACCAACTTCATAGGCTTCAAAAATTGATTTATTATTATAAGCTCCAATATGTTCCACTTGATTATATTCATTTGGATCAAAATCAGGATAAGAACACATGGCTATTATTTCTCCGGTTTGTGGATCCATAACAATAGCAGCAGCACCTTCAGCTTCAATAATCTCAGCATGTTCGTTTAATTTACTACAAACCTCATATTGAATCGTTTTATCCAAAGTCAAAACAACATCAGCACCGTCCTTAGCCCTAACAAATTCCTTATCACCAATTGAAATAATATTTCCGGTAATATCTGTCTCTGTTTTTATCTCACCTTGTTCCCCACCTAATTCTTCATTAAAATATCCCTCCAAACCATACTGACCAAATCTACCCTCGTCACTGGCAAAACTAACAAAACCCAAAACATTAGCACCAATGTTTTTTTCCGGATAATATCTAAATGTTTCTTTGATTGAGCGAATACCTTTAAGATTCAATTGTTCAACTAGTAAGGTTTGAGATTCTTCAACTTTATGACGCAAAGGTTCGTAAGGATCATCTTTTTTTGATAATTTTGCAATAAGCTCATTATAAAAATTGTCTTGTTTCTCCTCATCTGGTTCCAAAATTGGTGTTAATTTTTCAGCGATCATTTCTGGTGATTGCTCTATAAATTTTGGCTGAGCATAAATCAAATAATAATCCTTATTAATAGCTAAAGGATATAAATTTTCTTGTTTAATTAAAATAGCACTAGCCTTATCCTTTAGATAAATAGCACCTCTTTCAGGAAAAAGTTTTTGATAAATCTCATGCTGATCAGAAGCTAAAGCATGATAAAAATCAAATTTAATAATTTGAAAATCAAAAAGCTTAGCAATTATCAAAATTGAACAAAATAAAAAAAACCAAGAAACAAAACGAAGTCTGGGTTCGATTTTTTTATCAAGCTTATATTTCTTCTTTTTTTTCCAACGGGTTAAATCAATCATTATTACAAATTTACAAATTAAATACGAATAATTACAAATCTGACACAGGTGAATAATTTTTCAAATATTTGAGCATTACTATCATCTCCTTTATTTTAACAGAAAATTGAACAAATAAAAAATGACTCATTGAGCCATTTTTTATTTTTATTGATATTATGAGTTTTTCTTGTTGTAAGTTTCAAAAGCTCGAACAATTTCTAAAGGAATAGCATAAACTATGGTATTAGAATTATCAGAAGAAATATCATTTAACGAATTTAATGTTCTTAAATGTAAAGCACCTGGTTTTTCAGTTAATATTGCTCCGGCCTTAGCTAAATTCTCAGCTGCAGCAACTTCACCCTGAGCTTTAATAATAACAGCTCTTCTTTCACGTTCAGCTTCAGCTTGTTTAGCCATTGTTCTTTTCATTTCTTCAGGCAAAACAATATCTTTTAATTCAACAGAATCGACTTTAATACCCCAAGGATCAGTTAAAGAATCAACAATATCCTTAATTCTTTTTGATACAGTATCTCTGTTTGTTAATAATTCATCCAATTCAACTTCACCTGCCACGTTTCTCATTGTTGTCTGAGCTAGTTGTGAAACAGCATAATAAAAATTCTCTACTTCAATAATTGCTTTTGACGCATCAGAAACTTTATAATAAATTACTGCGTTAATAGCACAAGAAACATTATCTTTGGTAATAGCTTCTTGATTAGGAACATCAACGGCCTTGACTCTCATGTCAACTTTTTTCATTGATTGAAAAATTGGAATAACTAAACGCCACCCAGGACCTTTTGTGCCTGCATATCGTCCCATTGTAAACATAACACCACGCTGATACTGATTAATTTGTCTTAAAAAGCTTAAAAAAAGAATCAGTAAAAAAAATAAAACACCTACAAATTCCATAAATTTTTTTTATTATTTAATTTAAATTTTTATTCAAAAGAAGATGACTCCATTTCCACCCAATATTCTGTTGCTGGCTCCCATTTAAAAGCCAAAAAAGTTTTAACTTTTTCTGTTTCAGACAAGACATAATCAACCTTGGTTTCTTGTCCTGCTCTTTTGGAAAATTGAGTTTCTTTACCAACAACTAATGGTTTAACAATATATTCTAATTTTATTTTCCCTAAAGGACCTTCAAAAATTAATGTATCTTTGTAACCTCCACCATGAGATTCAGACACATCACTAATACTACTTTCAATAACTTCAAAGTTTTTATTAGTCATTTCTTTTATTTGTTCCCATTTTTCTTCGGTCATAGAATAATTAACAATTTATAATTAACAATGAACAAATACAGTTGTGCATTGTTATTTGCGTATTGAAAAAAGACAGCCACAGTACTCTTGTCGGTACAAATCCATTTGCTGAGATAACCAATCATTAATTTGCGTACCAAAATTCTTCTTAAAATCTATAGCTAAAAACTTTACCTCAAATTTATTTTCTGCTTTTCTGGCAGCTTCCATGACTTTAAATGAATTCTTTTGTCTACCCGAGGTTAAGCTGGTAGTAAACCAATCAAAACCATTATCTTTGGCATATTTAGCAACATTACCTAACCGATAATTAAAACATAAATCACATCTTTGACCTCTTTCTGGTTCATGCTCATAGCCTTCAATCTGTTTAAACCACTCTTTTGAGGTATAATCAGCTTCAATATGTTTTATTTTTTTACGCTGGCAAAATTCTTTTACTTCAGCTAAACGCTTCAAATACTCTTCTTCAGGAAATATGTTTGGATTAAAATAATAGACAGTCAAATCATATCCCTGAGCTAACTTACTTATAATATAAATACTACACGGTGCACAACAAGTATGCAAGAGCAATTTTTCTTTCATAATCAAGCTGTCATGGTGAGCTTAGTCGA
>JAUVKC010000065.1 GCA_030592165.1 Candidatus Buchananbacteria bacterium
AAAGATATCCATGAATCAAATACTCATGTTAATAGTCAACAAATATCTGATATTAATCAGCAGGTTACAATTCAGACTGATACTGATAGCCATCAAGGTTATGAATTATTAAGAATTTTTTTTATAATTATTTCTTTAATTGGCATTACTAGTGTTATTGTCTATGTATTGCTAACGCCATAATATGAAAGTTAAAAATATGACCAAAAAAAATAAAAGTAAAAACATCCTTTTTATCGTTTTATTGATTTTAATACTCATTTTACTTGTAATTGTTTATAATAATTCGCAGAAAGAAAAAGTTATTGTTACGAATTTTGATGAATGTGTGGCTGCTGGGAATCCTGTTATGGAAAGTTATCCTCAACAATGTAGTCATAAAGATCAAACTTTTGCTCAAGACATTGGTAATGAACTTGAGAAATCGGATTTTGTCCAATTAGATAATCCAAGACCTAATCAAGTTGTTACTAGTCCCTTGCAGGTAACTGGCGAAATCAGAGGTTATTGGTTTTTTGAAGGTGATTTTCCTATTTATTTACAAGATTCACAGGGAAACCAGATAGCTCAAGGTATTGGTATAGCTCAGGGTCCTTGGATGACTGTGGATTTTGTAGAATTTAAAGCTGAGTTAGTTTTTGACAAACCACAAGATAATACTGGTTTTTTGATTTTAGAAAAAGATAATCCATCAGATTTTTCAGAACAAGATGATAGTATGAAAATTCCTGTTAAATTTTAATAAAGTTAAATAAATGGTAAATTATTTAAAACTTAGTTTGCTTCTATCCTTTACCTTGATTCTTACAGGTTGTAGTTTGTTTACCCCGGCTTATACAAAAACAGAATGTCAGGAAAGTTGTTTGAGTAAAAATTTTAATGCAAGTACTTGTTTGTATGCATTTGAAGCAACAGCAAATCTTGAACATAGCGGTAAATGTTTAGAACCAGAAGATAGTCAATGTTTTTGTTATTTTCAGCATAAACCAAAATCAAAAATACCTGTTATTGAGGAAGATAAAATTACTGCAATTTTAAAACAAATAACCTTAGAAACTCAAACCTTATTTACCTTACCAAGTAATGCTGAATTAAACTGGGATCTTAGTAGTCAAAAAGATAAATATGTACAAGAAGTGATAGGTAAACAAATAAAATATATTGGTCAGTATTCTCTTGTAAAAATTGGAAAATCATTAAATGATCAAGGTTTTACTAAAAATAGTCAGGGTTTTCACAATGATTTAATTGTTTGTCAAATCAAGGAATTACCAGATTTGCAGGAAGTGATTGTCATGTGCGGTAATATAATAAAAAAGCCTGAAATTACTCCACTAAATGAATTACTTGATCCTGCTAATGAGTTATTAAATAAAGAACTAAAAATATCCGGTTTTGTTAGTAAATTAGGTGAACTAGATTGTTCTTGTTTTGAATTAGTCACTGGTAACTACAAGTTAAAAATATGGTATGATCAATTAATTGAACCACAACAAACTGATTTACTTTTAAATAGACACCTGGTGCATTTAACCGGAGAATTGATTAGTCTGGGCAATGAGAAGTCAATCCCAGAGTTTAGAATTTATAATTTAAAAATAATAAAATAATTTATGTCCAATAACATTGAATCAGCCTCATGCGGAAAAAAACTAATAATCTTTTTAGTTTTATTTAGCTTAATACTGGTAAATCCAGCCATTGCTGAAGTGGAAGGTCTTGAAACAAGTATTAACTATGATGCTATGATGGCTTTAGCTTTAAAAACCGAAGGTCAGAGAGTTACTGTCTTATTTAGTCCTGATTTCGAGAATAATTTAAAAATTTACGAACTAGATGTTGACGCAGACTGCGATACTAATGTTATTGAAGGTTTTGATTTCTTATTTATTGACTCTGCAACCAAGATTGAGCCAATGCCAGGTGATACTTTTACAAATTTTTCTTTAACAAGTATTTTCTCAAATCCAGATCTTGCCACAAATGTTTGTACAATTATCACAGTAAGAGAAACAAGCTCAAGAACAATTGGACTTCATGCTGCTATAAATTTACAAAATGGCAATTATGGAATTGAATCAATTGATGGTGAATTTTTACTTGAAAATCAGAATAATTGTATTTCTAATAACCTAGGTGATCTTTCAATTATTTTAACTGAACAATATAGTGATGAGTTTTTAGCTCAAGGAGATAAAGTAGTTGGTGGTTTTTCAATTGATTTAGAAAGTTTCAAATTTAACTATCAAGATGTAAACAATTGTCCTATCGCAATAGTCAAGCCAGTCAAATCAAATAATGCTCAATATGGTGGCAAAATCAATGAAACGACTTTAAAGGTTCGTGATACAAGTTTAAATATTACTTATGCCTTTGAATTACCTTTCAATTGCGGAATTTTAAATCAATCAGAATTATATTACGGTGAAATAACCTACTTAGATGAGACTATAGCTTATGACCAACCTATATATGTTAGTTTAACAGGTTCATCATTTGAAGATGAAACAAATTTTGATATAACTGATTTAGTTGATAATAGCATTTGTCGTATAGTCAGTTATAAAATAATTGATCAAGGCACTGATTCTCTTTATCAATTACCTTTAGTGAATTTGCAAATCCCTGAAGTTATTAATTTCTATATTGGTAAATGGGACAGGGAAGTCTATACTGACAGACCACTTACTGAGAATATGATCGGGGCAATTGTTAAAGGAGAAACTGATCCTGCAACCTATAGTGTCGGTGCTGATGGTAAACTACATTGGTTGAAAAATCCTGAAGTAGCCAAAAGAGTCCATGGCCCGGATTGGGATAGTAAAATAGTCTGGTTTTCTGATGGAATTATATATACATACGAATTTGGAGACGATATTGATTTCTAAACATTCTTATAGCAAAAAGGCTTGTATTAAACGAGCCTTTTGTAATATTTTCAGTGTTTTTGCGTTATAATATATAAGATGAAACATAAGTATAAAAGTTACATATTAGTTATTATTGTTGTAATATTAATTATTACTTGTTTTTTTATTTTTCAAAAATTAATGGTAAAAACAAGTGCTAGAAATATTAATTATAACATCCATCAGCAAGCTGATAAAATCAAAGAAATAGAAAAAACTAATGATGTATCTTTACACCAGTCAGCAAACTTTGAAATTATCATAGAAGATATTAACAACATAGAATCTTCAGATGAAAAAGTCTATGGTTTTATTTCACCACATCATCTATTAGCGAATTCAATTATCAACAATATTTTTGCTAAAACTCAAGATAACAAAATTGAGGAAATTATTTTATTATCACCAAATCATTTTCAACAAGGAGATCATAAGGTACTAACCTCAATTAATGACTGGCAAACAAAAAATGGTATCGTAAAATCAAATAAAAAGCTAAACAGCCTGCTTGTCAGTAAAAATTATGCTCAAAACGATCCACAATCACTGGAAAAAGAACATGGGATATTTAATTTAATTCCCTACATTCAATATTATTATCCAAAGGCAACTATTTTACCTCTAGTTATTAGTGATGATTTAAAAGAAGAAGAACTCCAAAATTTAAACATCATTTTAAACAAAAATTTATCAAATAACGCTTTATACATTGTTTCAGCTGATTTTACCCACTACCTTGATACAAATATTTCCTTATTACATGATCAAACAAGTATTGCTACTTTGAATAACCATGATTACGATAATATCGAAAAAATTGATATTGATAATCCCAATTCATTAAGACTTTTATTTAAATATTTAACCAGTAAAGTCGCTTATGAATTTAACTTTGTTGAAAATAATATTTCACACCGACTGACTAATACGACTGGACCTCAAGATGGTACAAGTTATGTTAGTGGCTATTTCACAAGAGGAGTTTCTCAAGAATATAAACAAGCCACTATGATGTTTTTTGGTGATTTAATGCTTGATCGTGATGTTTATTTACAAGCCAAAAAAACTAATGACTTTGAACTTCATTTTGCCAACTTAGCTAGATTTTTGAAAGGCATTAATCTGACAGTTGTTAATCTTGAAGGACCGATCACAAATTATCCGTCACAATCAATCAATGATAATAGCACTAGATTTACTTTTTCACCTGAATATCTAGATTCACTTGCCAAATATTTTGATGTTTTCAATCTAGCTAATAATCATACTCGAGACTTTGGTAAAACAGGTTTTGAGCAAACCCAAAATTATTTAAATGAAAAAGATTTAGTCAGTTTTGGTGAAACAGCAAATCAAGGTAATTTAAGCGACATAGTGGAAGTTAATGGCCTGAAAATCGCTTTTGTTGGTTATAATGATTTGATTAATCCTGATCCAAAGAAAATAGTGCAAGTAATTAAAAGTCTTAAAACTAGAACTGATTTTATAGTCATATATACGCATTGGGATAGGGAATACCATGAGGAACCAATGCAAGCTACACGTGATAAGGCACATAAATTTATTGATGCTGGAGCGGATTTAATAATCGGATCACACCCACATGTAGTTCAACCAATCGAAAAATATAAAAATAAATACATATTTTATAGTCTGGGAAACTTTGTTTTTGATCAATACTTTTCCCCAGAAACAATGAAAGGTCTTGCAGTGGGTGTTAATTTAGTGGCAAATTATGATAAACTAATAGTAAATTATTATCTGTTTCCTTTAGACATAAATTCACAAACTCAGACGTCTCAAGCAAGTCCAGAAAATTATGATGAAATGATTGAGTTTTTAGCAGATAAATCACTAGTACCTGATAATATTAAACAACAAATCAAACAAGGAGTCATTTTTTTGTAATAATACTATTTAATTGTCGTTATATTTATGGAGATTGTAGAAGAATCAAAATTGAATGAACAAAAGTTAGTAGAACAGGCTAGAGAAAGTCAGGAAGCTTTTAGTCAGCTTTACAATCAATATTTTAACAGAATATATGGTTTTATTTACAAAAGAGTCAGCCATAGCGAGACTGCAGAAGACATTCTGTCAGATACATTTATGAAAGCTTACAAAAATCTAGATAAATATGAATATCAAGGGGTCTCATTTGGTGCTTGGCTGTACCGGATTGCTTCGAATTTAATAATTGATCATTACCGTAAAGAAAAAAAATATAGCCAAGTAGATATAGATGAAATGCCAGAAATTGAAGATTCTAACAAAACCGATGATCCAATGAAACAAAAGGAGACAAAAAGAGAAGCTGATCTGATTTTAGAGAAATTACCTGAAAAGGAAAAAAAGGTTTTAGAATTAAAGTTTTATGCTGAACTAACCAATATTGAAATTGCTGATACTTTGGGTATAAGTCAAACCAATGTTGGTGTAATTATTTTTAGAGCCTTAAAAAAATGTCAATCTAACACTAATTTAATAGAAAACTAATATATGTTTAATAAAAAGAAAAAAATTGAAGATTTAAACAAATTGCTTGATAAAGCTATCAAAAGCAAGGATTTTGATCAGGTAATAAATGAATCAAATGATAAAGAAATTGCTTCTTTGCTTAGTGTTAGTAAAAAAATAAGTCATTCAGTCAATAATATTGATAAAGAAAACAGGGAACTAGCCAAAACACGGATTTTGAATAATATTATCAACACACCAAGACAGGAGCCAAAAGCTAAATTTAGTTTACATTCACTTAGATTAAAATCATTTAATCTTCAAGTAGCTTCTTTGGCTGTTATTTTATTGCTTGTTGGTGTTGGTGGCTATTATCTAACCCAGTTTACTGGTGGACCAGAGGCGTTACGAGCTCATTTAGTTCAGGCTGGTCAGGCTAATGTACCTGTTTCAACACCTATCAAATTTGAGTTTCCTTACCCTAATG
>JAUVKC010000048.1 GCA_030592165.1 Candidatus Buchananbacteria bacterium
AACTACCAGCAACTGTAAATGGCAGACTTGATCTCAGGAGACTTACATCTGCAGAAGGATTAAAACTACCAGAAACTGTAAATGGCTATCTTGATCTGGGTGGACTTACATCAGCAGATGGATTAAAATTACCTAAAACTGTAAGTGGCGATCTTCATCTCAATGGACTTACATCAGCAGATGGATTAAAATTACCAGAAACTGTAAATGGCGATCTTTATCTCGGGGGACTTTCATCTGCAGATGGACTAAAACTACCAGAAACTATAAATGACGGTCTTTATCTCAATGGACTTACATCAGCAGATGGATTAAAATTACCAGAAACTGTAAATGCCGATCTTTATCTCAATGGACTTACATCAGCAGATGGATTAAAATTACCAGAAACTGTAAATGGCCGTCTTTATCTCAGTGGACTTACATCTGCAGAAGGACTTAAACTACCAGAAACTGTAAATGGCGGTCTTAATCTTGAAGGACTTACATCTGCAGAGGGACTAAAACTACCAAAAACTGTAAATGGCAGTCTTGATCTCAGTGGACTTATATCTACAGAGAGAAAACGATTGCAAGAACAATATCCACAATTAAGTATTGCAGAATAAAAAAATATTTAAAAAATTCGTAGCTTCGCATTATTCGTATATTCGCATTAATATTATGTCTAAACAAATCAAACAACTCGAACAGCTTTTAGGACAAGAAATTAAAAGAGACGAACCTTTAGCCCAATACACTACATATAAAATTGGTGGGCCGGCCAAGTATTTTTTTGTTGCTAAAAATAATGACGATTTAGTTCAAATAATTGATTTGGCAAAAAGGTTTAAAATCCCACATTATATTCTTGCTGGGGGAAGTAATTTGTTAATTTCAGATGAAGGATATCATGGATTGATTATTCTAAATAAAACCAATGAAATTGTGTTTAAAAATAATGGCAGAGTTGTTGCTGATGCAGGAGTTAATTTGTTTGAGCTAGTCAATCAAACAGCTGCCAAAGGATTGTCTGGACTTGAAAAATTGGCAGGGATTCCTGGCTCTGTTGGCGGAGCGATTCGTGGGAATGCTGGTGCTTATCAAAGTGAGATTTGTGATTATTTGATTGGGGTTGAGGTGATGAGGGGCTCGAAACAATTCATTTTGGATAAGGATAAATGTGAGTTTAAATATCGGGATTCAATTTTTAAACATAAAGGTGACTTGATTATTTCCGGAGAGTGGGAATTAGTTAAAGGTTCGAAAGTAGAAAGTAAAAAGTTGATTGAGGAGATACTTGAAAAACGTAAAGATGGTCAGCCATTAGAATGTCCTTCAGCAGGTTGTATTTTTCAAAATATTATTATTGACTCATCTAATCTTGATATTATTGAACAGATTGAAAATTTACCAAAAGAATATTTAGAATATAAAAAATTACCAGCAGCTTGGTTAATTGATCAAGCTGGTTTAAAAGGTAAACAAATTGGTGATGCTCAGATATCTGAAAAACATGCTAATTTTATAATTAATAAAGGCCAAGCAACAGCTGATGAAGTTGTTCAATTGATTAGTTTAATTAAGATGAAAGTTAGAGATGAAATGGGGTTACAGTTATTAGAAGAAATTAGTTATTTGGGGTTTTAAAGCTAAATCTAGAACTAAGAATTTAGAATTTTATAATCATTCACCTTAATGAGAAATTTTTCAATTGACTAATTATTCGTAAATTTGTATAATATTTGTGTATTTGTAACATTATGAAATTATCAAAAAAAGAAGTTCAAGATATCGCTAAACTTGCTCGTATTGAGCTAAGTGATCAGGAAATAGATCAGTATGCTGAACAGCTTTCTGATGTTTTTGAGTTTTTTGAAAAATTACAAAAAGTTAATACTGATAATGTTGAAATAACCTCTCAAGTTACTGGACTGGAAAATGTATATCGTGAAGATAATCTTGACCAATGTGATATTCAAAAAGAACTTATTAATCAATCAGCAGAGACAGAAGACGGACAAATTAAAACGAAGAATGTGTTTTAAGTTATTCGAGGTTGATTGAAGTTTATGTAATCGCTTCGCGTATTCGTAGGCGAAACGTCGGCGTTTCGCCTACGAATATGCGTGATCCAGGTAGTCGAACGTATAAAGAACTTGGATTTGCTCAAATTTCTTACCTCAATAATCTAATTTAACACCTTACCCTTGGACATAACCTCATGAACCTCACTTAACTTCATCGCTAACCTCATAAAACCTCATGAATTTAAACCAACTAACAATAAAACAGGCTCAAGAGAAGCTAGCTAAGAAAGAAATATCAAGTGTTGACTTGGTAAGTGCTTGTATTTCCAGAATTAAAGAAACTGATGATAAATTACATAACTTTTTGGCAACTGATTTTGATAATGCCTTAAAACAAGCCAAAGAATCAGATAAAAAAATAGCTAAAGGCGGAAAAATTGGTAAACTTGAAGGCATTCCTTGTGGTATCAAGGATTTGATTTTAACTAAAGGAATCACCACTACAGCCGCTTCTCATATGTTAAAAAACTATGTCCCGTTATTTGACGCAACAGTTATTACTAAATTAAAAAACGAAGGCGCAATAATTTTAGGTAAACACAATTGTGATGCCTGGGGGCATGGTTCCTCAACAGAAAATTCTGATTTTGGTCACTCACATAATCCTTGGGATATTACCAGGGTGCCAGGCGGATCTTCTGGAGGTGGTACTTCAAGTGTAGCTTCTGATCAGGTTCTTTTTGCGCTAGGGACAGATACAGGCGGATCGATCAGACAACCTTCTTCTTTATGTGGTACCTATGGGTTAAAACAAACATATGGACGAGTTTCACGTTATGGCGGCATATCAATGGGCTCATCACTTGATTGTATCGGACCAATTACCAAAACAACAGAAGATGCTGCTATTATATTAAATATACTAGCCGGACAAGATGCTAAAGATGGAACGACACCAGACGTTAAAGTTCCTGATTATACAAAAAATATTAATGATGGAATCAAAGGTTTGAAAATAGCTATACCAAAACAAGCTTTTGCTGGTGGTTTGGATCCAGATGTTAAAAATAGTATTAATGTCGCTATAAAAGATTTAGAAAAGTTAGGAGCAATAGCTGAAGAAGTTTCATTAGAATATTTAGACTCTGCTTTAGCTTGCTATTATATTGTTATGCCTTCAGAAGTTAGTTCAAATTTGGGTCGCTATGATGGTATTCGTTATGGTCATAATTCAAAGGATGCCAAGGATCTAATGGAAATCTATATAAAATCAAGAGCCGAAGGTTTTGGTGCAGAAGCTAAACGGAGAATAATGATTGGTACTTATACTTTAAGCGCTGGTTATTATGATGCCTATTATAAAAAAGCCATGCAAGTAAGGACTTTGATAAAACAAGAATTTGAAAATATTTTAAATAAATTTGATCTTATTTTAATGCCAACATCCCCGACTCCGGCTTTTAAAATAGGTGAGAAAACTTCAGATCCACTAACTATGTATTTGGAAGATATTTATACAGTGCCAGTAAGTTTGGCTGGACTACCTGCCATGTCAATTCCAGCTGGTTTTGTTAATAATTTACCAGTAGGAATGCAATTGATCGGCAAACAATTTGATGAAGAAACTATTTTTAAAACTGCGCACGCCTATGAACAGGCAACTGGTTGGGGAGAAGTAAAACCAAAGATATAAAAGACAACATTCGTTATTAATTAGGAAATAATTCCATTAAATATAATAAAACACCTGTAAGGGTGTTTTTTAATTGAAAAATTTGTTAAAATAAAGATAATAATTAATCTTGAAAAAAACTATGTCAAAAAAAATCAGTGCCGTCTTTGGCGGGAAAAAATTAGCTATTTTACTTTGTTTAAGTTTATTAATACCTTTCAATCTACTGGCGGCCGGATATACTTATGATCTGAGTATTACAGCTGATGATATTAGTTTTTCCAAAGAATTGGTAGCAGGTCAGTCAATACGTATTTATGCCTCGATTAAAAATTTAGGTGAAGAGGATGTCGAAGCTTATATAACTTTTTGGCAGAGTAATGAATTGATTGGTGACTCTCAGGTTGTTTCTGTCCGTTCTAACGGCTTAGCTGATGAGGTATATGTTGATTTTTTAGTTCCAGCAGGAAGCTTTAATATTAGAGCAGAAATAAAAGGGCAAACACCTTCTGACGAAAATCCAGTAAACGATGTAGCGGTAACAACCTTGTTTGTTCCTGAACCTGATACTGATGGTGATGGGATTGGTGATAATGAAGATGAAGATGATGATGGTGACGGAGTTAATGACAATAATGAACCTGTTATTGGTACAGACCCTTTGGATTCTGATACAGATGATGACGGTTGTCTTGATGGTGAAGATGATTTCCCTTTAGATCCAAACGAATGTATTGATACAGATGCTGATAGTTTTGGTGATAATCAAGATAATGATGATGATAACGACGGTCTTTCTGATGAAGAAGAGAATAATCTTGGTACAGATCCTTTGGATCCTGATACAGATGATGACGGTGTGCTTGACTCAATAGACGATTATCCGCTAGATGATCAAAAAGATACTGCACCAAAAATCGAACTTTATAATGATGAGCCTGAAAATAACAAAATTGAAGATGATGAAATATCAAATGAAGTCTTAACAGAAGGTGATGATTTTTTACTTGAAGGTGAAGCAATAAATTTGGCTGATTATGAATTTAATTCAAGTTCTAATTTAGTTATAAAAGCTAGACAGGTTTCCTGGAATGAATATATTTCTGAGCCTGAGATCAGAGGTTTACTAGACGAAAATTTAAGCTACTACTGGACATTTGGTGATGGGACAAGTGCTAGTCAAAAAATAGTTAAACATAGTTATACTAAAGCAGGTAACTATCAAGTTAATTTGAAAGTTTTAGGTAAGAATAATTTACAAATTGAATCAAATAAGAAGATCTCAATATCATTTTTTAATGTTGAGAATCAGTGGGTTTGGGTGATATTTGGTGGATTGCTGATATTCTTGTTTTTTCTATTAATTTTTTTATTAAAAAAATCTAAAAAGAAAAAATAAATGATTATAAAAGTTGTTAATATTTGCACAAAATTCAAATTTGTATTAAAATAGGTATTGTAATTTAAATTAATAATTAATAATAAAAACACATGAATAAAGATAATCAATCATTTTTATTAGGTGTAGTTTCAGCAGTGGCGATTATCGCTGTTGCAGGTTTAGTCTATGTTTCTGTTAGCGGAGCTAATATTAATATTGGTTCAGGTAGTGATGATGGTGGTGAAAAAATTGCTAAAAAGTTTGAAGAATGTTTAGTTTCTGGCAAGTACGATGCTAAGATCCAAGCAGATCAAGCTTTAGGTATTCAATTAGGTGTCAATGGTACCCCAGCAACCTTTATTAATGGTTACCTTGTTTCGGGTGCTCAACCGTTTGGTAATGTAAAATTAGTAATTGATGCTTTACTAGCTGACGAAGAACCTGATTTTGAATTTTTAAAAGATCGAACAACAGGTGAAATTATCAAAGTTGATATGCCACAAATTAGTGAAGATGATAATGTAAGAGGTGCTAAAAATGGTAAAATCACCCTTATGGAATTTTCAGAATTTGAATGTCCGTTTTGTGCAAGATTTATTCCTACTGTAGAACAAGTTGAAGCTACATATGGTGATGATGTTACTTTAGTTTTTAAACACTTTCCATTAAGTTTTCATGATTTTGCCAAACCAGCAGCAATTGCTACTGAATGTGCATCTGAAGAAGGTAAGTTCTGGGAAATGCATGATGCTTTATTTGCTTTAAACGAAGCTGGAACATTATCTGATGAAACTATTAAATCAGCAGCTGTTGAAATTGGTTTAAAATAAACTCTTTATCGACTGATATAAAAAAGCCGTCTAGTAATAGACGGCTTTTTGTTGTAAAATAAAATTAGATTCTTCCCACTTCACACTTCATTCTATATTATTCATTCCATATTCTAAATTCTTAATACGTATACTCCATGTCACTCAAATTCCTAAAAACCTACCTTCTCATCCTAGCCTTTACTTCAGGAATGACTATCATGGCAGTAGAATTATCTGCTGCTCGTTTAATAGCGCCATATTTTGGTACTTCAACTTTTGTTTGGACAAATATTATCGGGGTTATCATGTTTGCTTTAGCAATCGGCTATTATTTAGGCGGTAAGATTGCTGACAAAAATCCTAGGTTAAAGTTTATTTTAGAGGCTATTTTATTAGCTTGTTTTATATTGATAATAATTCCGTTCGTAACTAAACCCCTGGTATTTTTAATCGTCAATCAAATAATTACTTTCAAAGCCTCAACGGTTTTAATTTTTGTTGGTTCATTACTGACAGTTAGCGTGCTTTTTATTATCCCCATTTTGATTCTCGGTATGGTAAGTCCATATATAATTAAACTACTTTCATTAATTGATCCAAATATCGGTAAAGACGCAGGATTGGTCTTCTCAATTTCAACTATCGGCAGTATCATCGGCACTTTTTTACCTATCTTAGTTTTTATTCCATTTTTTGGAACAAGAAAAACTATTATTATTTTTAGTTTAATTTTAATGTTTATCGCTTTAATCGGCTTGATTAAAGTTAAATGGAAATTATTATTATTTATTTTAGTAATCCCTTTTCTAACTTTAAATTTTTCTACTATCAAACAAGCCTCCAGTCATGTCTATGAAACTGAATCAGCTTATCAATATATTGAAGTTCAAGATAATGATAATCAAAGAATTTTGCTTCTAAATGAAGGTTATGGTATCTCTTCAATCTACAACCTTGATCCTGATAACGTTTTAACTGATTATTATTATGATTATTATAATCTATTACCATATATTTCCGGCAATACTCAAAAACAGGACATTTTGATTTTAGGTTTAGCTGGTGGTATCATTAGCACTCAACTTGATCACTTTTTCGCTCAAGATTACGATTTGCATATTGATGGGGTAGAGATTGATCAAAAAGTTATTGAAACAGCTCAGAAATATTTTGATTTAGATAATGAGTCACTTACAGTCCATAATCTTGATGCTCGTAATTATTTACAGTTTAATGATAAAAAATATGATTCAATCATCATTGACGCCTACTCTGTCCAGCATTATATCCCGTTTCATCTAACCACAATTGAGTTTTTCAAAAAGGTAGAAGATTCCCTCAAAGAAAATGGGGTAGTGGCTATGAATATTAATGCGACTTCAAAAAACGCTAAACTTATAAGAAGTATTTCAAATACCATGTTAAAAACATTTAATCATGTTTATTTTATTCAGGAAAAAAACAATGACTGGAATTTTATGGTTATTGCTTCAAACAATGAGATTGATTGGCAAACATTAAACAATAATAAATATTCCGAACTTGATCATTTAGTAACTCAATCACTTGAAAATGTTGAGAAAATAGAGTATTATCCCCAATATAGTTATTTGACTGATGACAAAGCACCAGTCGAGTTCATGACAGAAAAAATGATTATTGATTATGTTTTTAAAAATCTTTGAATAATTTGGAGAGGTCGCATAGTGGCTTATTGCACCACCTTGGAAAGGTGGCATACCGCAAGGTATCGCGAGTTCAAATCTCGCCCTCTCCGCCACAACAGGTTCACCTGTCCGCCGTAGCTTTAGCGTAGGCGGGAATCCCACTCCTTCCGCCAAATAATAATAATTAATAAAATTATGTTTGTATTAGAATTTTTAACTAAAAAAGAAATAGAGGCAATTTTTGACAAAAAAAGTAGACTTGTCATAGCTTATCTTTTAAAAAAAGTGCTATTTTCTCAGCCAGAATTATTGCCGGAAGG